>JBGTNX010000026.1:0-40085 GCA_041742825.1 Acidimicrobiia bacterium
CGAACCCGAGAAGGGCTCACCAAACCAGAAATCATCCGCTGCCTGAAACGCTACATCGCAAGAGAAATCTGGGAACAACTCGCCCAACAGAACCACACCACCAAACCCAGTTGACATCTATAGGAGCATCCCTCCGACCTAGAAGGTCGGAGGTACTCCCTCCGCAAGCGGAGGGAGAGACGCGTATCGAGGTAGTCCCGCGTGCGGGAGGTAGGAGGGAGCGGTCCCCGCGGGCCGGGAGCTCAGGTGCCGTTGGTGAGAACGCCCCACCCTCCCTCCGACCCAGGAGGTCGGAGGTAATCCCTCCGCAAGCGGAGGGAGAGACGCGTGCCTAGGTACTCCCATTACGGAGCTATTCCACCCTTTCTACTCCTTTGGGGCGGGTGGCTGCGCCGGTGGCGGCTCTGGAGCCGGGGACTGCGGCGGCGGCGAGCACGGCCTCCTCCTCGCTGGGGAAGAATCCGAAACAGGCGGAGCCGGAGCCAGTCATCATCACGGCCGTGTCCCAGAGTCGGGCGGTGTCGCTGACGAAGTCACCGAGGGCGGGTTCGAGGTCGACAGCGGCCCGGTAGAGGTCGTTGCGAATTGGATAGCTGTGGCGCAGAATCGGTGGAAGGAACCGGTCGGGGACCTCGAAGCCGAGGGGCTCACCGATCTCATCCCAGCGTTTGTAGACCTCCGCAGTGGGAAGGCCGAACTCGGGGACAACGACTGCAAACGCGATCGCGTCGAGGTGCGGGACAGATTCGATCAGTTCGCCATATCCGGTCATCTCGGCCGTGCCCCCGACCAGTGGGAAGGCGACATCGGAACCAATCGCGGGGGCAACCAGTTCCGCCTTATCGTGGTCGGCTCCCACGACGTCGCAGCCTGCGATCAGGGCGGCCGCAGCATCGGCGGAGCCACCGCCAAGACCGGCCTCCGGCGGGATCACCTTCTCCAGCCTGAACGCCACAGGCGGGACCTCGATTCTCGCCCGCAATCCCAGCAACGCCTTGAGGACGAGATTGTCGCCTCCGTCGGGCACTTCGATGCCAACGAGTTCCAACTCGTCGGAGTCGGCCTCCTCTGCATCGAGGACGTCGCACCACTCGATCGTCTGGACCAGGGAGCGAAGCGGATGGAATCCGGAATCGTCGACTCTGGAGACGAGGAGGTTGAGATTGAGTTTCGCCGGAGCCAGGTACTTCACGACGCAGATCCTGCCAGCCGCAAGAAGTCTTCGGGTGACAGGTCTTCAGCCCTCGCGGTTGGAGCGATGCCGACCGCCTCGAGCACTTCGACCGCGTCGGCGAATTCATCGGCGAGTGAGCGTCGCAACATCTTCCTGCGCTGCCGGAAGGCCACCCCGGCCAGTTCGATAGCGCGCTCCGATTGGGCAGGGGCCGGAACCCGCGGCATGACAAGAACCGCAGAGTCCACCCTCGGCGCCGGGAAGAAGACCTGGGGCGGAACGGTGAAATCCAAACGCGGCTCGGTGTGAATTTGGGCCACAACAGAAGGCAGGCCGTAGTCCCTGGTGCCGGGATGGGCACAAAAACGTGATGCAACCTCTCTCTGCACCATCACAACGAATTGGTCGACCTGGCTCACGTGACGCATCGCGTCGAGGACCAGCGGGGTGCCAACGTTGTAAGGGAGGTTCGCAACCAACTTCCAGGATCTGTCCCGGTCGAGCACAGCGCCGAGGTCGACGTCCATGATGTCCTCGAAGCGGAGCTCGACGTCGAGGCCGTCCGTCACCTCTTCGAGCACCGGTCGCAGGCCACTGTCCACCTCGTAGGCAAGGACATGAGCTCCGGCCTCGGCGAGGGCTGCCGTCAACGTACCCGTGCCGGCTCCGACCTCGACAACACTGTCTCCGGGCTGAATTTCTGCGATCGCCACGATCTTCGTTGTGATATTGGCATCGGCCAGGAAATGCTGGCCGAGACGGTGAATCGGCGTTAGCCCATGCCGTTCTAGCATCGCGGCGATCTCGCTCCTCGATTGTGGTCTCATTTTCCAAAAATCCGGCGGGCGTTGGCAGAGGTGATCGCCGCTACCTCCTCAGGCGGAAGACTCCACACCGCAGCAAGCGCCTCACCGACCAGGGCCACCCAGGCGGGCTCGTTGGGCTGGCCACGATGCGGGGGTGGAGCCAGGTACGGGGTATCGGTCTCGACAATCGCTCTCCCCGGTGGCACGAGCTCGGCGCCGAGCCTTATCGTCTCGCCTGTCTCGAACGCAACCGGCCCGGCGAATGAGAAGGTGACTCCGAGGTCGAGGAAGCGCCTGGTCCACTTCCGTCCCCCGGTCCAGCAGTGGAGGACGGCCCGAGGCCCGGTGCTCGTGGACTCGAGCAGCTGATGGACATCAGCGAAGGCATCGCGGCAATGGACGATGATCGGCAAGCCACTCGCAGAGGCCAGGTCGAGTTGGGCACGGAAACTCTCGATTTGATGCTCGCGCGGGGAGAGACTCCGGTAGAAGTCGAGCCCGGTCTCACCAATCGCGGCCACACTGCCCACCATCTCTTCGATCGCTTGGGACTGCTCGGGCCAGAGAGATGCATCGTGAGGATGAAGGCCCGCCGTAGCCACCACCCGCTCCGGGAACTCACCGGCCAACCGAATCGAGTCGGCCGACGACGTGGCATCAACGCCGGGGACGACAATCCAGTCGACATCGTTTGCCCGGGAGAGCAGCTCCCCCGGCTCACGCTCGTCGAGCTGAAGATGGCAATGGGTGTCCACCCAGGTCACGAGAGTGCCCCCGCCGAATGCAAACTCCACCGCCACCGTTGTAGGCTCGCCCCACAAGGAGGATTTACCGAATGGAACCTGGCATCGCCCGGAAGATCGACGATCTCGGCCGAATCGTCATACCCGCCGAGACCCGCAAGCTCTTCAACATCCGGGAGGGCGACCAGCTTTTCATTTCCGTCGAAGGAGGCTCGATCGTCATCCGGAAGATGACCGACACCTGCACCTTCTGTGGGACCGATGTCGAAGTCAAGCAGTTCAAGGAAAAAGGCATTTGCGCTGGTTGCCGGGCTCAACTTCTTCCCTGACCCTTGAGTAACGCGTCGTAGATCTCCCGCCGGGGATGACCGGAGCCACTTGCCGCCTCCCGGGCTGCGAATGAAGCCGACTGACCTGAATCCATCAGCGCCCGCGCTGCCGCCACCGTATCTTCGAAGTTGTCGAGCTGCTTCTCGGCCGGGCCGATCACCACGCTGAACTCACCCCGGCCAGCGGTCTCGCCCCAATGGGCGATTGCCTCTTCGAGAGACCCCTTCCAGACTTCTTCGTGAAGTTTGGTCAGCTCCCGGGTCACCACGATCTCCCGTGTCGGTCCCAACGCCTTCTCCAGGGTCTCGAGGTCGGTCACCAGGCGATGGGGACTGGCGAAGAAGACGATCGGCCGCTCCTCGTCCACGAACGCTTGAATCCGACGCTGTCGCTCTGCGCCCTTCCGCGGGAGAAATCCCTCGAAGACGAAGCGGTCGCCGGGGAATCCAGAAAGTGCAACTGCGGTGGTCACAGCACTCGGGCCGGGAATGACGGTGACCGCGATTCCTGCGGCTTGGGCGAGCCTGACCGCGTCGGCGCCGGGATCGGACACCGACGGCATCCCTGCGTCAGAGACAAGCGCCACCTTTTCTCCTGCTTCGAGCCGCTCCAGCATTTCTCCCGTCCGCTCCGACTCGTTCCCGGAGAACATCGAGCGCATCGGAACACTGATGCCGAGATGTCCTAGAAGCTTTCCGGTTCGCCGGGTGTCTTCGGCATAGACAACGTCGACAATCTCCAGTGTCGAGCGAAGCCGCTCCGAAATGTCTCCCAGGTTCCCGATTGGCGTCGCACATACGAAGAGGAATCCCCTATCCGACATGAGCTACCTCGACCACCGCACCGATCTCGGGGAGGTCGGTGCCTCCTGGGAGCTCGACGAGATATCGGGCACCACGGAACCAGGCGAACCGGTTCGGAGGGAGGGTGCGAACTTCGATGACCTGTCCTTCTCTGTTCAAAGCGACTGCTTCGATTGCGTGGGACATGCCCATTGTGTGCACGGCCGACCGAGCGATGAGGGCACCGCCTGCCGCAGCAGACATATTCACCCCCCGGAAGCGCTCGACAAAAGTCTCAGTCCAGGCGAGGCCCTCCGCTGACCACGACTCTGACCTCAAACCGACGTACTTCACCCTTCCAACATAGATCGCCGGGAGCGGATGGAACAGGGGTTCACCCCTGGAGATTGCCCAGGATCGTCTCTCCAACCGACGGGACGTCGGAAGCAATAAACGTGAGCTGGCCGTTTATCACCTCTACCCAGACGAAGGCTGCCTCCGGGACCGACGATCGAGCGAACTCGAGAAGCGCCTCTTCGGCTTCATCCTGATCGGTGGCGGTGTCACCTTCGTACACGAGAACAAAGACTGCATTGCCGCCGTCGAACCAGAAGGAGTATCGATCCCCGCCCCACCCATCGGATGCCTCCAGGTTGGCGTCGTCTCCAAGAACTTCGTTGAACAGAATTCGGAAGCCAAGCTCCCCCCACACCGACGACTCCTCCAACTCGTACCCCGGGACGTCGATCTCGGGCATCGTCACATCGAGAGGAATGTCCCGGCCGTAGTCGTCAGGCGTGAACACCTGCTCGGTTGAACCGGGCAGGTCGACAAAACGCTGGTAGGCCTCGTTCACGGTCTCCCAGCCGTCGGCCGCGTAGATCTCCTGGACGAAGCTGAGACCGGTGTCATAGGGAAAGAGGAGGGAATCCTGAATGAACTGCGGGGCAGCCTCGAATTGCTCGGTTCCCACTTGCAGAGCCTCGGCGAAGAACTCCCCCAGCTCCTGTTGGGAGAGAGTCTGCAGATAGAGCACCTCGGTAAAGCTGGCGTCGCCTTCGATCAAAGCCTGGTACGCCGACGCCTCGTCGTATCGCTCCTCATCGAACATCGCTTCATAACTCGGATGGAAGTCGAAATTCTGATCGGTCAGGGCGTGGGTGAGCTCATGGACCAGCGTGGCACGCTGTACCTGGCTGAACCCCGATGAGGTAATCGGGACCACCATCTCCCCGGTCTCACCGTCGTAGAAACCGGCGACTTGCTCGCCGTACAGGTCGGTGAGGAGAGCCTGGAGGTTCACGGTGCCGTCGAGCAGCCCCAGCAGCTCATACAGGGCCTGGTCGGCGGGGAGGTCCTCGGCTTCCTCTTCGATCTGCCCTCTGACAAGGGCCTCGAGCTCGTCGTCGGATACGACCGAGATGATCGGCGCCTCGATGAAATTGAGCTCACGAAGGTCCTGGGTGATATTCACCAACTCCAGCAGCTCCTCCTGGACCGACTCGGGAAGGCTTTCGGTACCTGGAAGTTCTTCGAAAACGAGTCGGGTGGTTGTCGTCGTGGTCTCGCCCGGCAGGGTCGTGGTGGTAGTCCCGCTCGGAAGCGACGTCGTCGAACCGGCACCATCGTCATTTGTGCAGGCGACACCGACCAGCGCAAAGACCACCAAAAGGAGAACGGGGCGAAACCTGACCATGGCGAGTCAGGTTACCGGCGGGCATGGCGTAACCGGTTTGACAGGGTTGCGTCCGACCCGAAGCGCAACCCGTCAAAGGGCTCTGCCGCCGTCTCCGACGAACGCCACCCTTGCTGCTGCCTCATGGAATTCTCTCAGCAGTTCGATCTGACCGAGGGCCCGTTTCTCCAGTGACGCGAAGTCGAACTGGGCAGTCTGGTCCTCCAGATCACCGCGGCTCGACATCGCCGCCCACAGGCATTTCTTCGCGGTGACCCCGGCCATCATCGCCTCGGCCTCGAGAACACGACTCAACGGCGAGTACCCGACCAGGCGTCGATTCAGTTTCAAACGCGCCGCCTCCGCCGCCACCCTGGCCAATGCCCGCTTCGCGAGGCCCCCGCGAACTCCGAGGACTCTGCGCAGTTCGCCGAGGGTGCGATCGTCGGCTTCGATATCTTCAGCCAGCGCGATGAGCTTATCCGCCCAACCAGTGTCGGAATTCTCATCGGCCATCCGCCGGGAAAGCGAGCGACCGGCGGCGGCGCCCGCCCGATGATCGTCGAGATAAGTGGCCAGCATCTCGAACGCTTCTTTTTTCAAAACTACCTCGGTCACCTGTCAACTCGTTCCCTCAGAGGTTGGACATCGGCAAACTGCCCGCAGGGCCTCGCGGGCAGTTGCCAATCTCTACTCGGTCAAACGAAGTTTTGACTATTCGGAGGTCATCTCTTCCCGGGCCTGGGCGGCGCGGGAGGCACCGATGGCCGTCTTGACCTTCTTCTGCTCTTCGGGTGGGGGGAGGACGGCGGTCATGCCGAGCGACTCGATCCACAGCTCCCGGGCCCAGCCCATGGTGTGATAGAGGTGCTCGTCTTCTTCTTCCTCGACCTGCTCGTATGCCTCCGACAGGACCTTCTTACGGTCACCTTTGTCTTCATCGGCGACCTCGCCGATCAACTCCCAGTTGGCGTGATCCTTGGTCTCGGCCTCCACGACACATTCGGCTGCAACGAGTTGTGCAGCAACTTTGTCGCCGGACTGAAGAGCCATCTCCATCGCTTTGACCAGCGACTCACCCTTGTGGCGCACAACACTCCGTCCGGGCGTCTCAGTGGACTCATCGAGCCCGAGCTGTGAAAACACGTCCTTGACAATGCGGACGTGATTCTCCGTCTCCTCGAGATACTTCTTCCACTCTTCCCTGAGATCGGTGTTTGTCGCGCAACGAAGGGCGGTCTTGTAGATCTCCACGCCACCAAGTTCCGTTTCTAGAGCTTGATACAACAGCTCTTCTACCTGTGAGTCCTTCATGTTTGCCCTCCTGAGGCTTGATCGATTGTGGCGACAAGTACCCGACTAGTCAGGTGCGCAAACCGCGAACTGCGCGGTTTGCTAGTCGGCCCCGAGGATTTTTCTCCCCGCCGACTCGGCGCGTGACAGCCACGGGCCGCGTCGCGATTTTTCCCAGGCATCCTCGAGCCGTCCGTCGACATAGGCATCGAGGATCTCAGGATGGACATAAGACGCCCTGCACACGGCCCTGGTATTGCCGAGTGCCTCAGCCGCCGAGTCGATCGCCTCCAGAATCCTCGCATCCTGGCTGTCCTTTTGTGAAGGCTCCGCCAGTTGTTGCACTACATGGGTGGTAGCACCCCAGGTCCGCATGTCTTTCGCAGTGCATCGGAACCCGGCTGCGGCCGAGAGGTAGTCGTTGACGTCGTCGGAACGTATCGCGCCAATGTCCCCGTCGACTTCGTAGCTGAACAGGGTTTGGCCCCTCAACTCCTGACAGCGTGCCAGCAGGGATGCCAGCCGTCTGTTTTCGAAAACGACCTGATGCTCGGCGCCTCCCTTCGCCTCGAAATCGAACTGCACCTGGTTTCCTTTTAGCCCGAGATGCTCCTCGGTGAGAGTCGTCAGGCCGTACGACCCGTTCTCGTCGGCATACCGGCGATTTCCCACCCGGATGAGGGTGAGGTCGAGGACTGCCACGGCTAGGGCCACCACCTTGTCCCGGCCCAACCCGCGCTTGCGCAGGTCGGCGTCGACCAGTTTTCGAATCCGAACGATCTGCCCTCCGAACTCGCCCATGCGCTGGAATTTGACCTCGTCGCGAACCAGGTCCCATTCCGGGTGGTATATGTACTGTTTCCTCCCTGCAGCGTCGAAGCCAGTGGCAAGGATGTGCCCAAGAGGCTCGGCAGAGATCCAGACCCGCTCCCAAGCAGGAGGAATCACCAAAGCTTTGATGCGCTCACGCTCTGCTTTCCCCACAGGTTTGCCGCCTTGGGTCACATACGTGAACCCCTTGCCGCGCCTGATCCGCCGATGCCCGGGAGCTTCGTCGGTCATGTAGAGAAGGCCGGCCTCAGCGGCCTGATCTACGTATCCGTTGACATCCACCGGTCGTCCATGTTCAAGGGCAGGCAACGGTAATGCTGATAGGAGTGGGATCGCTCAATGTTGATTTTGATCAAGTGACCGCTCAAGTACCCGCACACCGGCCCTTTCAACACTTCGACAGCCCATCCAGGCCCGGCATCAGCGTCGCTGCGCCAGCCATTCACGGAACTCTCCGACTGGTAGCGCGTTTATTACCGATCGCCGCTCGACGCTCGCTCGCTGGAGAGTGGCCACGGCATTGTGGATGTTGACAAACTCGGTCGGCCGATGCGCATCGGAGTCGGCGGCCACCATGACGCCCTCGTCCACGGCGCGTCGTGCCAACTCCGATGACAGGTCGAGCCGATCGCGATGTCCATTCGCCTCTAACGCAACCCCGTGGCGCCGGGCAGCCTCGATCACCCGGCCGATCTCGAGCCTGAGTGGCGCCCGAAGCCCGATTCGTCGCCCCGTAGGGTGGGCGAGCACGCGGACCGCCGGATGGGCAAGTGCCCGGATCACTCTTTCGGTCTGCTCGATCTCCGGCAGGGCGAAGTGGGAGTGGACCCCGGCGACGACCAGGTCGAGCGAGTCCAGAGTTTCGTCATCGATATCGAGAGCACCGTCGCGGTCGATATTCACCTCCGCACCCTGAAACAGTGCGAATCCGGTGTGACCTCGATTCACTTGCTCGACTTCTTTTCGCTGGCGCCGCAAACCCTGCGCGTCGAGACCGCCAAATCGAAGGCCAACGGTGTGATCTGTGATCACCGCGTAATCGAGACCAGCGCCTGCCAACTTCTCGACGACCTCGTCGAGGCTCATCCTGCCGTCAGGGGAGGCGGTGGAGTGGACATGAAGGTCTCCCCGGATCATCTCCGGCAGAATGAGGTCCTCCGGCGCGGAGCGGATGTGCTCGGTCTCCCGGGCCGCTGGCGGCACCCACCGGCGCCCGGACGATGCGTACGCTTCTTCCTCGGTCCTGTGCACACCCAACTCCCCCATTTCTTGGAGATGTTGGGGCGGACCAGTGACTCGAATCAGGCCGCTCCCCCAGCCTGCCGGTGAGGTGAGCACAACAAGTACTTCGGGGCCGGCAAACGACTCGAAGAGCTCTCCGGAGGGCCTGCTCGCAATATGACGTCCGAGGACCGACGTTCGCAGCAAATCCCGGATGTTCGCCGCATCGTCGGTCTCGACCACCAAATCGATGCGGTTCACCCATTCGGTGACTCTGCGCACTTCGCCGCCGACGGCAACCCTGGTTCCGAGCCTTCCGGCGAGGTGACTCCGAATTGTTCCTGCGAGGACCGCTGCTTGGTGGGCAGGCAGCGCTTGGGGACGCCAGAGCTCCAGCACGTCGAGCCACCGCTCCATTGTTGCCTCGCCCACTCCCTTCACCGCATGAGCGGCACCGGTCTCGATCGCAGCCACGAGGTCGTCAACTGTCTCGACCCCAGCGTCAGCCTTGAGGCTCCGGAGGATCGACGCGGTCATCCGGGGCAGTCGTCTCAGCCGGCCTGATGCAGCCGGGTAGTGCCGGGCGAGATCGTCGAGTTCGGCGATACTTCCCTCCGCCCCGTACTCCGAGATGAGCCTGACCATCCCCGGACCCAACCCCGGTACGGACAGGATCTCCTCAGCGGAGTTGTCGAGATCGGGCGATAGTTGATCGAGTGACCAGATCGCGGCCCGATACGCTTTGGCCCGAAATGATCGGCGGCGTTCGTCGGCCTGGATCAAGTCGGCGAGGTCCCAGAGGAGAAAGGCAAGCCTCTGGCGTGGAGACCCGAGCTCGGTTGACATCAGGCCCTTTCTACCCACGCCCCCTCCGTATCAACCGAGCCACATCGAATCGTTTGTAGCGTCAGGATCGGGGGTACTCGTTGCGCCGTGAATATCCCCCATGATGATCCCATCGGTGACAGGGTGCTCGACCATTCGACGATTCCTCAGGATCCGACGCCCCAAGAGCACAGCCGGGAGAACCGCCTACGCAATTTGACGATCCTGTTCGTTGTCCTGGTTGTTGCTCTTGGGACCGTCGGGATGCTCGGTGTGATGACCTCCACGGCCATTGGCGATGGTGCCGGGCATCGACTCGTAGTCACCTACGCGGCCGTGACCCGGGGTGGTCTGGCCACCCCGTTTGCCATCGAGGTGGATACGGAAGACGGCTCAGCCCTCGCCGAGGTGCTCACAATCCGGGTCTCTTCGGATTATCTGGCCCTATTCGACGACAACGGAATGGAGCCCGCACCAACCAATTCCTTCAACACCGGAATCCTCACGGTCTGGGAATTCGAGGTGCCTCCCGGTGAGTCGACGCTCGAGGTTGTTCTCGATTCCCGCCTCGAACCAGCCGTGCAGTGGGGCAAACAAGGCACCGTTGAGCTCTGGATAGGCGACGAACGCATAGTTTCGACTGAGTTCCGGACCTGGGTGATGCCATGAGGAGGTATCTCTGATGGAATTAGTGATCAGGGCGACAGTCATCTACTGGTTCCTCTGGCTCATCGTGCGCGGGTCGGGGAAACGTTCGCTCTCAGAGCTCACCCCCCTCGACCTCCTTCTGATCGTCATCCTCGGTGACTTCGTACAGCAGGGAGTGACCCAGGAGGACATGTCGATGACCGGGGCGATTATCGCGGTCTCGGTATTCGTTATATGGACGGTTGCGGCCGACGCATTGGGTCGACGGTCACGTCGGGCAAACAGAGTCCTGGCGAGCCCACCAGTTGTCATCGTCAAGGGTGGAATGCCGCTCATGGACCAGCTTCAACGCGAGCACATGAGTATGGAAGAACTGAAGGAAGCGGCGCGGATCAATGGTTATGCGAATCTTTCCGACATCGACTTCTGCGTTCTCGAGTCTGACGGAGAGTTCAGCTTCATCCGTAGATCAAGCGACGGTCGCGATGACCGCAACGAGGTGTAGGTGCTGGCGTCAGCTGATTGCCGCGGAACCATCCTTCAGCCCGTCGAGACGCTCGGTTAGCACCCGGTGTTCGTCGCGCAATTCAGTGACGCGGGACACGAGCTCCGTCTGTTCGGCGGGCTCTTCGGTCTCGGTGTTCTCCTCGACCTGCATCGAAAGCAACTCGGCGTCGATCTCGGCAAGCCGTTCGCTGATTCGCTCGATCCGCTGGGGGACAGGTTCATAGGTCATAGGCGTGCATTACCCCCATTCGATTGGATCACAAACGCGTTGATGCAAATGATTTCGTGAGGGAGCGGGTCTCCAGATTGGCGGCCGACATCGAGAGTTGGCACGACATCTGGTACGGAGGAGAATTGTCACCATGACTGAGTTCTCTATCGGATTCCGGCAGGCCGACGACTCGGATTGGGAAGCGATATGGCCAATCGTGAAGTCAACGCTGAGCGCGGCCGACACTTATCCCTACCCGCCCGAGACGACAGAGTCCGAAGCTCGAGTCATCTGGTTCGGAAGCGAAGAGTCATCCCGCGTGGTCTATGTCGCCGAAACCGAAGATGAAGTGGTAGCCACGGCGTATCTCAGACCGAACCAACCCGGTCTGGGAGATCACATCGCCAATGCTGGATGGATGATCAAGGAGTCGATGCGCGGCCGCGGCGTTGGAAGGGCATTTGCCACCCATATTCTCGAAGAAGCGCGGCGACGTGGTTACCGGGGCATGCAGTTCAACGCAGTGGTTGCCACGAACCAGGCTGCGGTCGCCCTCTGGAAGTCGATGGGATTCGAGGTGGTAGGTACCGTCCCTGGCGCTTTCCGTCATCGCGACGAAGGAATGGTCCCGATCCTGGTTATGTACCGCGATCTGTGAGCCGCGTTTTCAGTCCTGCTCGACCGGGTTCCGCCCGCGAACACGAGGGAATCGGACTTGCTGGTGCTGACTGCAGCGGTCGAACCGGTTGTAGCGGCTCAGACGGGTGATACAGGACTTCTGCGCACAGAATCGCTCTTCGCTGAAAGTCTTGGGAGACCTTCCCGTCATCTGCGGCTTTTGCCCTGAGATCGTTTCGGTTGACCTTTCCACAACATGCTCCTGGTCGGTAGCTGGGGCCGTCGCGCCCCGATTCCGATCCCATTACCCAGCATCGGCCGGAAAGTAAACACCTATTGGTTCTAGCCACATCAGTCAACCGTCGCCCCCAAATCCAACACCTCGATCACCGCCAAATACCGCTGCTCAACACAGAAGCCACCAAAAACGCCAGATCCTCCTCGGGCGCCAACGACCCAAGTCAAGAACAAAGTGAGACAAGATGAACCGAAGCCAGTGTCGCCCTGCGACCGAAGCCGGGTCGAACTATGAGACACACGTCCCGAAGCCAAAGTGAGACAGACCTACCGGACTTTCACATGCCTGACGGAAGTGATTTGTGGAGCTGAGGGGATTTGAACCCCTGACCCCCTGATTGCGAACCAGGTGCTCTGCCAGGCTGAGCTACAGCCCCATGACGGGAAGGGAGATTCTAGAGGTGGCAGGTGGGTTACCCCACCCCGGGATCAGTTGGCGATGACCTTGATCTGAGGCTCTTCGAAGTCGGGACGCTGCTCGGAAACATGGGTGACTTTGAGCCGGTACTCACGACGCTGCTTCACCTGAGCGAGAGCTGCGATGTAGAGGAAGAGAAGACCGTCGATGAATAGGTTGACCAGGAGCCAGGTCAAAGACGATTGAAAGAACGCCATGAGACCCGTCCCAATCGCTGCCAGCACCAGGACGGCGAGAACCAATCTGCGCCTCCCTCTCACCGTGTTGCGGGATTCGGGGACGATCGAACTACGGGGACGCTTCTGCACGTCTGCCATGAGATGGGTGAAGCGATCGAACTCTTCTGCGGAGTGCATCGCTGCCTCGCGGCGGTCGCCGAAGACGGACGGAAGCAGGTAGATACTCCAGACTGCGGCTATGACCAGCAAGCCAACGATGAGTGGGGTTTCCATTACTCCTATTTACTCCGTCCGTTGCGAAGGGTAGCGAGCAAACCCGCTACCTCCAACGATTCAAGACCGCTCCCAGGTACCGGAGCGGCCGCCCGTCTTCTCGAGAAGACGGATGTTTGCGATCTCCACATTTCGGTCGATCCCTTTCACCATGTCGTAGATGGTCAAAGCGGCGACCGACACCGCGGTAAGTGCTTCCATTTCCACACCGGTGCGGCTATCAGTGCTTACTTTAGCGAGCACCCGGATCCCATGCCCAGTCGACTCCATCGACACTTCCACCCCCGAGATGGGGAGCGGGTGACATAGCGGAATCAGCTCATGGGTCCTCTTGGCAGCCATTATCCCCGCCACCCGGGCCACAGCTGGTGCGTCTCCCTTGGGGAGATCTCCCTCGAAGAAGCGGGAAACGAGGTCTTCGGACATCAGCACTTCGCCTTCGGCGGTGGCCTCGCGCCGGGTGATGGACTTGTCGCCCACGTCAACCATACGAGCCTCTCCCCGGTCATTGAGATGGCTCATTTTGTCCTCAGTCAACGTCCCCATCTCCTTGTCTCAGGGTTCCGGAACATCTCTACATCGAGGCCCTGGCCGGCCTTCACACCGGCTACACCAACGGGGATCCGTGCCAGGCCGTCGGCGGCGGCGAGAGCGGCGAGCATATGTGAGCCCTGGCCACCGGAGGGCGACGCCACCAACCGTCGCCTCTCGTCGATCTGAAGAGCCACCCGAACGAACTCGAGGCGATCAACATCGCTGTCGATCTTCGTGCCGGCTGTTGCCCGGATCAGGGGGCGAAAGTGGACGGTCGCCCCCTGCATCTCGAGAAGAGCCGGACGCACGAGCTGTTCGAATGCGACGAATGCCGAGACCGGGTTGCCGGGCAAGCCGAAGAAGGGGACGCCCCCGATCTGACCGAAAGCAAACGGTTTCGCCGGTTTTATCGCGACCTGCCAGAAATCGACGCTTCCCATATCACCAAGGATCTTCCGGACATGGTCGTGGTCGCCCATTGACACTCCACCGGAAGCAACTATTGCATCGGCAGCGGCGGCGGCCCTCCCGAAACCCGACCTGAGGGCGACGGGGTCGTCGCGGATGATTCCCTCATCGAGGACGGTCGCCACCTCGGTGAGCAGAGACCTGAGCATTACCCGGTTCGAGTCGCGAATCTGGCCGGGTACCAGGGTCGCCGCCGAAGGGGACGCCAGCTCGTCACCGGTCGAGAACAGTGCAACGCGGGGCCGGCGAGCCACAGACGGTCGGTAGGCCCCGACAGTCGCCATGACTGCGAGGTGTGTGCTCTGGAGTCGAACGCCCCGCTCGAAAACTCTGGCACCCTCGGGGACATCGTCGCCGGTAGGCCTCACCGAAGTTCCGATGGGGGCCGCTACCTGGATCTTGACAACGTCGTCGAGACGCTCGGTGTCCTCGATTCTCACCACGGTGTCGGCACCGTCGGGCATCGGGGCGCCGGTCATTATCTTCATCGCACACCCCGGCTGGAGCGTGGCATCCGAAGGGCTCCCGGCGGCGATCTCGCCGACCACCCGTAGCAATGCACCGGCCGTCGCAACGTCGGCCGATTGGACGGCATATCCGTCCATGGCGGAGTTGGGAAAATGCGGGACGGCCTCTCGGGCTTCGACTTCTTCGGCAAGGACCCTGCCCACGGCGTCGATGAGTTCGATGGTCTCGGCACCGGAGCGCCTCATCGACCCGAGAACCTCCGCCTGGGCGAGTTCGAGGGGTTTCACCGACCGGCCAGGTCGTCCAGGAAGTCCTGAAATTCGGATCCGAACTGGTGCAAGCCAAGTTCGACTGTGGCCTTGAGGAGGCCCGCCGGTGTCCCCACGTCGAGCAGGTCGGTCTCGGCAACGTAGCCGCGGAGCCTGCCCCTCGTCCCCAGTTCGTGGATGCCATCTGTCAACTGGATCTCATCTAGTGCCCCCGGTTTGGTGTCCTCGAGGATCCGGAAGATCTCGGGGGTGAAGATGTAGCGGCCGACCAGGCCCAAATTCGACGGAGCCCGCTCCTTGCCCGGCTTCTCCACAGCACCCGAGAGATCGAGATACCGTTCTTGGACATCGGAGGCGGGAATTACGAACCCGTATTTGTCCAGATACTCGTCGCCGTATTCACGGAGGCAGACCACGGAAACCTCGCCATCTCGCGAGCCCTTTTCCATCGCTTGAAGCACGTCGTGGCCGGGCCGGACGATGTTGTCGGAGAGAATGCAGAAGAACGGCCGATCTCGCACCATCTCGCGCGCCTCCCAGACGGCATGGCCCAAACCGAGTGGCTCCTCCTGAACTGCGGGTCGGATCCGCATGTCCTCGAGGCCGGGAAGGGGGCCCTCGAGGCTGAAATGCTGTGAGATGAGATGGCCGGTGTCGAGGTCGACGACAACCACCGCCTCCTTTGCCCCTGCTCGAGCGGCTTCCTCAACGCCGTATTGAATTGCAGGTCGATCGACAACACCGAGCAAGGCTTTGGGAACCACCCGTGTGGCCGGTCTCATTCTGGTTCCGCGGCCTGCTGCCGGGATGACTGCCACTTCGATACTCATGCCGGGACTTTCTGTTCGTTGCCTCTGATCATTCGACCGATATTGCCACGATGCCGCCACACCACCAGCAGAATCATGATGCCCAGCCAGACGAGCGCCAAACCTTCGACCCCCTGCCACATCGCCAGAGGCAGGGAGATGGCTGCCAATACCAGCGAACCGATCGAAGCGGTCTTGGTCAGCTTCACGATCACAGCCCAGAGCAGCGTGCTCCCGATTGCAACCAGCGGGACCACGAACAACATCACCCCTCCGGCGGTGGCGACACCTTTGCCGCCCTTGAACTTGTGGAAGATCGGGTAGCAGTGACCGACTACGGCGGCCAGCCCGGCGAGGAGCGCCCAGTGCACTGTCGGATCAGCAGTGCCTGAAGCGATCATGCCCATCGCCGCTCCGACCGTGCCTTTCAGCATGTCTCCGACAAACACCATGGCCGCGGGCACTTTTCCGAGAGTTCGCAGCACATTCGACGCGCCAGGGTTGCCGCTGCCCTCTTTGTGGATGTCGATGCCATGCATCCGGCCGACCACCACTGCGAAATCGATGCTCCCCACGATGTATGCGGCGACTATGGCGATAGCGAGAGTCATCAGGAGCCATCTTACGCCAAGGGCCAACTCGTACTTGCCTCCCCGATACCGGTACAATTCCGGGGCGGTCTCCTTTCCAATCCAGGCCAATCAACCTATGCCCACATACGAATACTCCTGCAAGTCCTGCGGTGAGAGCATCGAGGTCTTCCAGTCCTTCAACTCACGTCCGCTGAAGAAACACGCCGAGTGCGGCGGCGAGCTGAAGAAGGTATTCCACGCGCGCGGGGTGGTATTCAAGGGCTCCGGCTTTTACAAGACCGACTCCAGGACCGGGTCCTCGAGCGAAAAGAGCGAGAAGAGCGAATCGTCCAAGTCGACGAGCGAGAAGAGCGATTCGTCCAAGACTTCGAAATCCGAGAACGGGACGTCCGACTCCAAGAAGGCGTCTACAGCATCGAAGGACTCCTCCCGCAGTTCAACCAGGGACTGACCGACAACCCCCTAGCGAGGCCTGAGCGGGGAACATACCTTTGAAGGTGTGATCTGGATACAGGGACCGCAATGGATCCGCTGGACGATTGCCGTCACCATTTCCATCGTCGCGTTGTGGACCGAGTTCAGGGGTGACGGGATGGTCGAGCACCCGTTTGCGGTCGAGACAATCGCTGTCGGCGACGAGATCGACGACGACTCGGTCGAAATCCGTCTCGTCCCCTCAGGTTTGCTCCCTCCGGTCGCACCCTATGGCTTCGCCAACCGGACGTTTCTGCCAAACGAGCCGATCACTCCGGGAGGAATAGCCACCGAAGACACCCCTTCCGCTTCGGGTTGGTGGGACCTCGAAATCGCGGTTCCCCGCACTGCCCGGGTTGGAGATCCGGTGCAGTTGATCCTCATCGACACCGGGGTAGCAGTTGCCGGGACGATTCGGGCGGTGGCCGACGAGGACCCGTTGGGAAACGGTTTGGGCTCCGTCGCCATCCCTCCCGACCAGGCAGTTGCCGTCGCCGCCGCCGCCTCTAACGGCCGGGTGGTAGTGCTGGTGTCTTCGGGATGACAACTACTGTGCACCCGTGCTCGAAGCCATCATCTGGGGCCTGATCCAGGGCCTTACCGAATTCCTACCGGTCTCGTCTTCGGGACACCTCGTCGTCATCCCGGCTCTCCTCTCCCGACTTGGGATGGAGATCGCCAAGCCCGACTTGGCGGTGACGGCGGTCCTGCACCTGGGAACCCTGGTGGCGGTCTTGATCTATTTCAGGGAGGACATCCTCAAGGTCCTCCATTTCCGCACCGAGCCCGAAGGGCGCAAGATTGCACTTCTCGTCGGAATCGGAACCCTCCCTGCCCTGGTTGGCCTCCCGCTCGCCGATACCCTCGATGCCTTCCAGGACTCAGTGGCCAATGTCGGGTGGGCGTTGATCGGCACCGGCGTGATCCTTCTCATCGGTCAGAAGCTCGCAACCGGGCTCCGCACTCTCGGCGAAGGGCGAATTCCCGATGCGGTGGTTGTCGGCGTCGCCCAGATGTTCGCCCTGATCCCGGGCATTTCTCGCTCGGGCATAACGATTGCTGCCGGGAGTGGTCGCAAGTTCTCCCCCACGGAGGCGGCGCGATTCTCATTTCTACTCGGGATCCCGGCTATCGCCGGCGGGGGCCTCTCCCAGCTTCTCGAACTCGATGGCTCCGGAACCACGGCCGGGCCGCTTTTGGTCGGCACTCTCGTCGCAGGGGTATCCGGATATGCGGCGATCGCCCTCCTCCTCGCCGCCTTGCGCAAGGTGGGCCTGGGTCCCTTCGCCATCTATTGCTTCCTGATCGGCACGGTTGCCATCGTCTGGCTGTAGTGCGCTACGAGAACGCTATCTATGCGCCCCAGTGATCACATGTGAGACGCCACGCCTTAGGAATGTTATTGCGAGTAGTTGGAAGACATCCTGATGGTCTCGGCGATATGAACGTTGACCAGTGCCGGAAGACCCGACTCCTTTGCCCTCTCCAGGGCCGGTCGGATCTGGTCGGGTTGGTCCACGAATTCGCCGTGGCCGCCGAGCCCGCGGACCATCTCGTGATACGGCCTGATCCCGAGATCTGTCGCCACCAGACGATCCGGATAGGCCATGCGGTGAAAGGTCTTGATGTTCGACCAGACCCCATCGTTGCCGATGATCCCGATGATCGGCAGCCCGAGGCGCACCATCGTGTCGTATTCCATGGCATTGAATCCGAAACCGCCATCACCGAACACGACGCCGACCATCTTCTCAGGGTGAGCAACCGCAGCGGCCAAGGCGTAAGGGGCACCGGTGCCGAGGGTTCCGAACGGGCCGGGGTCGAGCACATGACCCGGCGTCGAAATCTGCAGCCACCGCGCGGTAGTCGAGACAATGTCTCCCCCATCGACGGCGACGATGGAGTCGGTGCCGAAGAAGTCGGCTACCTCGCGGGCGAAACGCTGCGGCATTACCGGCGAGGAGTCATCTTCGGATTCCTCCATCGCCGCTTCACTGCGCTCCTGTTCGATTTCCATGATTTCTTTAGTCCATACCGGGACACCGGCACGCTCGAGGCGGACACCCCACTCGTCGACCAACTGGGACACGACTCCGAGGGGGTCGGCGACCACACCGATGTGCGCAGCCCGATTCCATCCCACCTTGTGTGGATCGGAATCGATCTGGATCACCGTTGCGTCCCGGGAGATCTTCTCGCCGTAGGACGTGCGGAAGTCCCAGTCGACACCCAGTGCCAGTACTACCTCGGCGCCTGCCATTGCCTGGGAGCGGGCGTGGTTACCAAGGAACTCATGGCCGTATGGCAATGAGCCGCGCGCTCGGCTGTTCACAAACGTCGGTGCTCTGAGGATCTCCGCCAGGTCGCGGAGAAGATTGCGGTCGCCGGGGCGAGCGCCGGCGCCTGCGAAGATCATCACCTTGTCAGAGCCGGCAAGAGCCTCCACGATCGATTCGAGCGTCCCGGCGTCGGCGCCCGCCGAGGTGTTGGCGCGGTAAGACGCGGGGAACCGCACTGCAGACTCCTCGACCATGTCGAATTGGACGTCCATGGGAATGTCGAGAAAGACCGGGCCACCCCGGCCGGAAAAGGCGTGGCGGGCAGCCGTGGCGATGTAGTCCGCGAGCCGGTCGACCTGCCAGGCGGTGGCGGACCACCTCGTAATGGAATGGAAGAGCCGGGGGTGGTCCATCTCCTGGAGGCCGCCCTTCAACTCCTGGCGGATCATGTGCCGGCCCCCGATCACCAGCATCGGGGTGTTCCCGTAGAAGGCGGTGGCGACCCCGGTCATGGTGTCGGTTACACCAGGCCCGGCCGTAACTGCGGCGACCCCTAGTCTCCCGGTGAGCCTGGTGTAGGCCTCGGCTGCATGGGCAGCTGCCTGCTCGTGCCTCACGTCGACGACCCTGATCCCCTCCTGAACACAACCGTCGAGAATGGGCAAGATGTGTCCCCCGGTCAGGGTGAATATCGCGTCGACACCCTCGGCCTTGAGGGCCCGGGCGATGATCTGGCCGCCGTGGATTTGTGCCATGACCTGTGACGCTATTCGAGCAGGGCCGCCAACCCCAAGTGGACACCTGGGGTCAGTTCGTTTACCCGTCTGATGGCGAGCAGCGCACCGGAGGCGAAAGAGTCGTACGACGTAGACAGGTGCTCGACGGAGAGCACCTCGCCGGTATTGGACATCGCAACCTCCTGTTGAGCGATGAGTCCGGGCAACCGCAGCGAATGGACACGGATCCCGCCTACATCAGCACCGCGTGCGCCGGGCACGAGTTCTTCGGACCCTTCCACAGATGAGCCCCCGCTTCCGACAACACCCATCGCAGTGGCCAGGGACGTCCCCGAAGGGGCATCGGGCTTCGTCGAGTGATGGCGCTCGATTATCTCGACTGCCTCGAAATATTTTGCAGCGGTGCGGGTGAACTCCATCATGAGCACCGCCCCGACGGAGAAGTTGGGCACCACCAGACATGGAGGCCCGGTCTCCCCCCAGAGTTCCCGCAAACTCCCCAGGCGGTCCTCGGTGAAGCCAGACGTTCCGACGACTGCCGCCATCCCGGCCCGTTTCCATACCTCGAGGTTGGCGAACACCTTGTCGGGGTGTGCAGTCTCCACGATCACGTCAGCCCGAAGTGACTCCGGATCGTCGCTTACCTCGACGCCTTCGACGATCGAGCCGCCCCGATTTGGGTTGTACAGCCCCACCAGTTCGAGGTCAGGAGCCTGGCCGATCGCGGCAACAATCGGGGTTGCGAGCTTCCCACCGACCCCGGACACCGCAACTGTGACAGCCACTTATTCGAGGGCTTCGGCGAGCGACTCTTCGAATACCTGGAGCGAGGTGGCCACGTCTTCCTCGGTGTGAGCAGCGCAGACGAACCAGGGCTCCTTGGCATCGGGACAGGGCATGACTCCTTTGGCAATCATCTTCATCGTGATGTCCTCGTAGAGCTCTTCGTTGTGACGGGAGCCGTCCCGGAACTCTTTGATGTCGCCGGAGCCGAGGAAGATCGAGAACATCGCGGGGACACCCGTGATCCTGCTCTCGACGCCCTTGTCGGCAAGGACCTTCTCCAGGCCATCCATCAGGCTTCGCCCGATTTTTTGTACCGACGCCAGGGGCTCACCGGTGAGCAGCTTGGTCACCGTTGCGTTGGCGGCAGCGGCCGCTATCCCGTTTCCGCTGTAGGTGCCAGCCTGCGAGATTCCACCCTGCTTCCAGCCCTCGACGTAATCGCCTTTCGACGCGATGGCGGCAACCGGGAACCCATTGCCCATCGCCTTGGCGTAGGTTCCGATGTCGGGTGACACCCCGAAGTACTCGAACGCTCCACCGGCAGCGATGCGGAACCCGGTTTTCACTTCGTCGAAAATCAAGGCGGAGCCGGATTCGGACGTCAGTTTGCGGAGCCCTTCGAGGAAGCCGTCTACGGGAACGACCCCGAAGGTATTGCCAAGCATTGGCTCCACGATCACGGCAGCTATCCGGTCGCCTTCTCTCTTGAAGAGGGCCTCGGCAAGCTCGAGGTCGTTGTAAGGGAGGACACGCACATATGTCTGGATTTGGTCCGGGATCCCCGAACTCGACTGGACCGGGATCGGCCGGAACCGCGACCCGAGGGCTTCATAGGGGGCGGAGGCTGTGGAGAACATCACGTAGTCGTGGACGCCGTGGTACTGGCCTTCGAACTTGAGAACGATGTCGCGGCCGGTAACCCCCCGGGCGAGGCGGATGGCGTGCATGGTGGCCTCGGTGCCCGTGTTGGTGAACCGCATCGCCTCAGCCCACGACAGGGCTTCGATGACCTTTTCCGCCGCTTCGATCTCACGGCGTTGTGTCATCGCGAAACTCGTGGCCTCTCCCGCGGCTTCGGCAACAGCCGACGAGACGTCAGTGTCACCGTGCCCGAGAATGATCGGACCGAAACCGAGCTGGAAGTCGATATAGCCCTTTCCGTCCATATCGAAGAGATGTCCGGCTTCACCGCGCTCGATGACGATTGTGTCCTCGTCACCCCAATACCTGAACTGGCTCGAGACGCCATTGACCAGCGTCGATCTCGCCCGATTGAACCACTCCCTGGTCTGTTCTCCCTGGAGTCCCATTTTTCTCACTCCTCTCGAGGTCAGCTCTGCGGCCGGAGGCTCCAGGATCTCCGGTCGGCAGGGCCAACCCATTTGTGCGTCCCCGGAGACTACTCGCCCCTCATACCCTGCATAGGACACTTTTCGGCGTTACGCCGACGAGTTGGCGAGCCTTTCGATTCCGCCAGCGGTTAGATTCCGTGCCATGCCAACAGATCTCAAGCTCTTCATTGCCGGGGAATGGACCGAAGGTACAGGTGACGAGCACTACGAAGTCCGCTCGCCGGTGACCGGAGAGCACATCTACAACGTGCCCAAAGCGTCCCAGACTGACATCGACCGCGCAGTGAAAGCGGGCCAGGAGGCGACCGCTGAGCTCAGGCACTGGACCGCTTTCGAACGAGCCGATCTCTGTTTGAGGATCTATGACCTCTGGCAGGAGCAGGTCGAAGAAGTGGCGCGAATTCTCACACTCGAGCAGGGCAAGCCCTACGCGGCCGAATCGGTCGACGACATCGCCGAATCAGGCGACGATTTCCAGAGCGCAGCCGAGGACGTCAAGAGACTTTCGGGCGAGCTCATCCCCACGACTGAACGCCACCGGAGGATGTTCACCGTGCGGAGGCCGGTCGGGGTCTGGGCAGCGATCACTCCCTGGAACTTCCCGGTGATGATTCCAATGGAGTACGTCGGACCTGGCCTGGCGACCGGGAATTCGATCATCGTCAAACCCCCGGAGTTCACCAGCTGGGCCTTGTTGGAGATGGCAAAGGTTTTCGAAGAGGCAGGGGTTCCCAAAGGTGCGATTTCGGTGATCCCGGGTGGCGGCGACGTCGGCGAGATGCTGGTGACCCACGACGGGGTCGATGCGATCGGCTTCACCGGGTCTTCGGAGACCGGAAAACGGATAGTCTCCCAAATGGGATTGAAGCGTTCGATCATGGAGATGTCGGGGAACGGACCGACAATCGTCACCGCCGATGCCGATGTCTCGCTCGCCGCCGAAGCCGCGGTCTACGGCGCCTACTACAACGCCGGACAGGTGTGCTGCGCCACCGAACGGGTGATCGTCGTCGACGAAGTACACGACGAATTCGTAGAAGCCACGCTCAAAGCCGCCCAGAACGTGCGTCTGGGCGATCCGTTCGATGACAACACGAACATGGGCCCGCTCAACAACGCTCCCACCGCAGACAAGATGGATCGCCATATCGCGGACGCCCGGGAAAAGGGTGCCGAGGTGCTGGTCGGCGGGGGACGCGCATCGGGGTTCCCGACAGACCTCTACTACGAGTTCACAGTGATCGACAGGGTCCCTGAGTCTGCCGCCGTCTCCCAGGAGGAGTCATTTGGGCCCGTCGTGCCGATCCTGGCGGCGAAGGACGACGCTGAGGCAATCGAAGTGGCCAATCGGACCCATCTGGGATTGCAAGCGGCGGTGTTCACCAACGACCTGAGCAAGGCGTTCTGGTACGCCGACAGGATCCGTTCCGGGACTGTAGTCGTCAACGACTCGACTGACTTTTGGGAGACTTTCCAGCCCTTCGGGGGCGCAGCTGGCACTGACACTGGATGGGGCCGCCAGCGGATCGACGAGTTCACCGACCTGCAAACAATCGTGTTCAGCTTGCGCGAGGAGATCTAGCCCGCGGGATCACTACATGGTGACGGCCATGCCGGTGAAGCCGCCGCCGAAGGTTCCGAGGAGGATGCTGGGCAGTATTGCCGTCGCCATCGAGTCGAAAATGTCGTTGTTCGTGATCAGAAAAATGCCGAGGGTCAGACCGATGAAGGTCAGAGGCAGTCCGATCATCACGCCCCGGATGATGGCCTTGCCCATCCGGCCGTCTCCGTTCGAGTCACTTACTTCCATGACACCATGATGGCAGCTAGGACGCCACCCCGTCGCCGGTCTTCTCGACCCGCCGTTTATCAGGCGGGCTCACTGCGTCGGCGTCCAAGCCCATGGCCCGTACTCTGAACAGGAAAGGAAGCTGCAGGACGTAGAGCGCGCCAGCCACGATGTAGCCGATACCGAGTGACCAGACGTCGGCGACCCTTCCCAGTGCTGGTTGGAAAACCACTCCCCCGGCCGAACCGGTCAGTGAGGCGAACGACAGGACAGTCGCGCGTTGCTTCGATGGAATCACGCTGTTGAGATAGGCCTGCTGCATCGGTGCGGCCACGGCACCGATCAGAGCAGTGGACGCCATGAGGGATATGGCCACCCAGAAGCCGATCGGAATCTCGAGAAGCGATGCGAGGCCGACGCCGACGAGGGCAGTAGCTCCGAGGCCAACGGCTCCGATCAACACCAGCGTCCTGCTCCGGAAGACACGCCTGATCAAATTCACTGACGATCCTCCGACCATCTGCGCAGTGGCAAAGATGGCGGCCGCGATGCCAGCCAGGTAAGTCGCGTCGGGATCTCCGAAGAGCTCGAGCAGGTAGGGCTGGAAGGCGTAGAAGACCCAGATGAATACTCCGGCTGTAAATGGAGCCGCGAGCAGGAACATCCGCACCGGCGGATTCTTCAAGCCATGGGTCACGGACGCCTCGAGAATTGCCCGCGCCTGTTCGCTGACACGTCCTTCCGAAGCAGGCTCATAACCGATGTCATGCATCCATCTCCAGGCGGCCCCGACCACGACGAGCAGAAGTAGGGACCGCACCGCATAGGGGATGCCCAGCGAGATCGAGCCGAGGAAGCCCCCGCCGATGGTGCCGATCAGGGTGGCGACACCCATGATCGTCTGCCCTTTTCCGAATACGGTTTCGATAGCGCCTTCGTAGCCGGTGGCTTCGAGAGCGTCGACCAACCACGCCTCCGTGGCTCCGGAGAAGAAGGTGAACCCCAGTCCGATGAGCGCCGAGACCAGAATCCACCAGAGGATATGTGCCTCGAAACTCCAGAGGGCGAGATAGGCGAGAGTCGTCACCAGAAGCGTGGCAGCACCGAGAATGAACGACACCCTGCGCCCGCGGGCATCGGCGATGACCCCGGTGGGGATCTCAAAGATGACCATCCCTGCAGTGAATGCTGCGTTGGCGACGAAAGCTCCGGTGAGGGAGAGGCCTGCGTCGAGCAAGAACAAGGTATTGATGCCCCAAATCAGCGACGCTGCCAGGGTTTGCAGCGAGATCAACGTCAGATAGGTCCTCTGGATGTCGTCTGGGGTCATCAGCCTCACGAAGCAGTACGGGTCGGTTAGCGTAACCGACGATGCCAACGCCATATGAGAAGCGGAAAAACGAGATTCCTTTTGCGTCGGCCGAGTACATCTCCTTTGCATCCAGGAACTCGTTCCTCGGCGTCCCCTCCGTGACTCCGGACAACCTCGGCGACGGCGATGTCGTGATCATGGGCGCCCCGTTCGATTGGGGCACCACCTACCGTCCTGGAGCCCGATTTGGCCCGCAGGCGATCCGGAATGCCGACTACGGCGCCATGGACGGGTACCGCCCCCACCTGACCACCGGCATCGACCCATTTGAGGTGCTCGGAGTCGTCGACGTCGGGGATGTCTACGTCTTTCCCGGACAGTTGGAGAAGTCAATCGACCGGATCGCCGACTCGGTCGAGCACGTTGCCCGAGCCGGCAAAGTGCCCATAGTCCTCGGAGGAGACCACTCAATCACCTTCCCCGATGCTCTCGGTGTCGCCCGGGTTCATGGCTTCGGTGAGATCGGTCTCATCCACTTCGATGCTCACGCAGACACCGGGGACACCCAGCACGGCTCGCTGATCGGGCATGGCACACCGATGCGTCGCCTGATCGAGACCGGTGCCGTGCCCGGCCATCGCTTCGTGCAGATCGGGCTGCGGGGATACTGGCCGGAGCCTGACGTGACGCAGTGGATGTCGGAACAGAAGATGCGTTGCTACATGATGCAAGACATCGGCAAGCGCGGTCTGGACGCCGTGGTCGACGAAGCAGTGGAATATAGCCTCGAAGGCGGTGCCAAAGGGGTGTTCATCTCAGTCGACATCGACGTCGTCGACCCCGGATTGGCCCCGGGGACCGGGACCCCCGAACCCGGTGGCCTCAACTCGAGGGAGATCCTCGACACCATCCGGCGGATCTCACGAGAGCTCGTAGTGCTCGGCGCCGACATCGTCGAGGTTTCCCCCGCCTACGACGGCCCCGGAGAGCAGACGGCCTACCTGGCCAACCGCATAGTGCTCGAAGTATTGAATGGGATGGCGGAACGGAAAACTACAAAATGAGCGCGGCAGCCCCGGCCGACCGGGGTCTGTTTGCCCGACACACACCCCCCCGCCACCCGATCAGACTGACGTTGGCCCCCTCCTCCTCCACCCCCCGGGCGACGGGAGGCACACGGGCAAAGACACTCCTGAGCGCACCGTCGATGTCGCCATCTCGAGGTCGAGGCCCGGGTCGACGGTGACGATCAACCATGAGTCTGGCTCGGACCAAGAGAGTTCCGGTTACATCGAAGGCTGGGAGCACTTCATGGCAAGGCACAACCGTCTCTTCGACACCGAAGACTGAGTATTCAACGTGTTGGAGCTTTTGACCAGACTCGTCGATGGGATCAGAACCGGGATATCCGCTTCGGCGTCTGGGCCTTTTCGGCACGTCGAGTATCCGATGGCCCGCAGCTTCGAGTACATGGGCGATCCGGGGCTCCACGGTCCGGAATCGGTCTCCTGGCGCGTGATCGGCGATGTCGCAACTTTTGTCGGCGGGATCAGGGGCCTTCTCATCCAGGCTGCTCATCCGGAAGTGGTTGCGGGGGTCGGCGACCACTCGCGATACCGCGACGACCCACTGGGGCGTCTCTCGCGAACCTCGGCGTTTGTGACGGCCACGACTTACGGTGCCATGCCCGAGGTCGAGCAGGCCGTGGACACGGTGAAGCGAGTCCACCAGCGGGTGAAGGGTGTGTCCGAGCGAGGGGTCCCTTACGATGCCGCCGACCCGGGGTTCTCGGCCTGGGTCCACAATGCCCTCACCGATTCTTTCCTGGTTGCGCATCAGGTGTACGGGAAACACTCGCTCACCTCGGCTGAGTGCGACGTTTTCGTCAAAGAACAGACCCGGGTCGGTGCGCTCCTCGATTCTGACCCGATGCCTTCTTCCGCGTCCGACCTGCACCGATGGATCGCCGGACACCCGGACCTCGCCCCGTCAACGGCGATGCGAGACGCGGTGGATTTCCTCAAAGATCCCCCACTGGACCGCGCCATAAAACCTGCATACCACCTGCTCCACAACGCAGCCGCTGCCACCCTGCCGATCCGCCTCCGGGCCATCCTCGGCCTGACCCCGCCCCGGTTGGCAATTCCGGCGGGCAAGGCGGCTGTCAACTCCTTGCGTTGGGCGCTCAGCTACTCCCCCTCATGGGAAGTCGCGTTGATCCGGTCCGGCGCGCCGGTTCCTCCCGGACAGTTCCGCCAGCCACTCGCTATAGAGATCCCCTAGATACACGGCGACAGGACCGGTCGGGCTTACTCTTTGACGGATGCCCGTGCTCGTCGATCTATTCCTCATCTTCTTCCTCCGACTGCTCGACGTCGGCATGGCAACCGTCCGAATCGTTCTGCTTGGGAAGGGCCGGAAAGGCACCGCAACGATCCTGGGATTTGTCGAGGCGCTGATCTGGGTGATTGCAGTGATCAGGGTCCTCGACGGGCTCGACGACCCGCTCCGGATGATCGCTTTCGCTGCCGGGTTCGCCGCCGGGACTTACCTCGGTGCGATGGTCGAGGAGTGGATGGCGCTTGGCCAGGCGATGGTTCGGATCGTCGCTCCCGTCGCGACCGACTCGGCGGCTCCGGCGTTGCGTGAACAGGGGTACGGCGCAACCGTGATCAACGGCAGCGGTCTGGAGGGTGACGTCAGGATCACCTTCTGTGTGGTGCCTCGGAAGGCTGTGATCGCCGTCACCCGCCTGATCACCCAGATCAATCCCGATGCATTCGTGACTGTGGATTCGACGACTTCAATCGACCTGTTCCACCGCCAGGAGCGAACAGTCCGTCGCTAGAAAGCTCGACTATGTGGCTTCCCAGACGATCAGGGTTGCCCAGCCGTCGTCAGCTTCGTCTTCGATGTAGTTCTCGAGAAGTCCCCTGACTTCGAAGCCGTTGTCTAATTGGAACGACAGGGTGGGATCGCGGATCTCGCCCCGGACCACAGCCCCGACATACTCCTCGATCGTCATCTCCGCCTTGTACTCATAGAAGCCGGGCAGAGAGCCGCCTGCGATGATCCCCCGCTTCCCGTGGCGTCGGACCAGATCCTTACGCGCCGCGTAGAGCAAACCTCCGATGCCTCTGCCTCTGTAGGCGGGTAGCACTGTGATATCGGTGCCGTAATACCACTCGCCTTTGGGGTCGTGATTGCCACATTGGTGCTCCCCGGTGATGCCGGCGATTGTGTGCTGGGGATTGGAGAAGTCGAAATCGAGGAAGATCCCCGCTCCCATTCCGACCGGTTCATCCCCCTCCAGAGCTACGAAATAGCCGTCGGGAAAGACCCGTGAGTACTCGCGGATGTCGTCTTCGGCGAGCAGGTCGTCGGGATTCGCCATTGGAAAGCAGGCGAGTTCGATAGCAGCAAGCGCGGGCGCCATGGAGTCGACGAGGTTGACGAGCCGTATCTCTCCGTGCCCGTCACCCAAGAGTGAAGTGCTCCCATGGGTAGACGCCGGGTTGCCCCCATACCGCCTCCATCGTTCGCTGCGTGGGCCGCATTACAACCGCCCCACACGTCGCGACCTCATGGTCGTTCCCGGCAGATCGGTTGATGTCGGCATCGGCGAAAAATGCTTCGAGATCGGAGGACAGCACAGAGCCTTGATCGAGTCTGCGATCTGAGTTCGCCTCATTGAGTGGGTTGCGCAGACCTTCGCCGGCCTTGGTCTCAGGGGCGAGGCAGTGGTTTGTGTGTACGAACGAACCGGTTTCGACCCTGGTTACCCGGCTGCTCCCCGGCATCGCCTCGATATTGCAACCGACGCCGTCCGGGCCCATGATCATGAAGTTGTGGCCGCCGGCGAGCTCAGCGTCGACGACGACTTTCACCGCGTCGTCGAGATCGGTGGTTTCGAGGACCTTACGGACCACAAACGGCCAGGTGACACCGGGCCTGCCGATCGAAGTGAGGTTGTTGATCCCGATCGCAATCCCCGCTTCGTTCATCCCGATTTGTCCTAGACATCCTGCAGTCGTCTGTACCAGAGCTCGCGGCCGATGGTCGGGCCGAATGTCGAACAGGTAGACGTATTTGCCCGCGGAGGCATGCATGTCCCACGTCTGGGCGACGAGGGCGTTCTCAGCGTCGACTATGCCTGTGCAGTCGTCTTCTTCGATCCCCGGCGATTCGGCGGCCCGTACCAGGTCGATCAGGTCGGTGAATCCGCCGACCACTACCGCTTCGGCAGGAGTGATCCCAGCGCTGGTAGCCATTGAGAGCATCTCTTCGTAGAGAGTCTCAGAGAACCTGGCGTGGTGCTCCAAGGTCTCCGCCGCCATCTCCAGAATCTTCCCTGCATCTTCGGATCGGCCCGCCCAATACGGATCCCCGGCGAGGTCGAGTCGGTCTGACAGATATGCCCGTATCGGTTCTCCAAGCCGGAGCCCATGGGTGGCCCCGATCGCCTCGGCGGAGCCGGCCAGGGAAAGGTTTCGAAGAGGTCCTCCGTACATACCGTCACGATACCGGGAACCGTGACAAGTGGCTGCCCGTCCAAGCCTCAACCCGGCGCAAGCCGGCTAAATGAGAAGGAGACGAGATGAGACGAGCGATTGTCTTGATAGGGGTAATGGGATTCTTGCTGGCCGCCTGTGGGGGTGATGACGCGGCTGAGACCGTTTCGGATTTCGCCGACGTCGTGGACGGCGGCGAGGCACCGGCCTACGACGACAAGGGCAACGTGGTGGAAACGATGGATTCAGGTGAGTCGAGCTACGCGACGGGTCAGAGACTGTGGCTCGATATCGCGGTGAGCACCGACCGCATGGTGATTCGCAACGTCTCGCTGCAACTGGCTGCCGATGACACCAGAGCTGCGTACGAAGCCATTGCCGCGATCGCAGAGCAGAACGGGGGGTTCGTCTCGGCAGCAGAGGTGAGTCCGACCGGAGATGGGGAACAACCCTATGTCAGCATCACCGTTCGCGTGCCTTCGTCAAACCTGAGTGAGGCACTCGATGGCTTCCGGGCTACCGCCGCAGAAGTACTCGCAGAGTCCCAAGGTGCAGATGACGTGACCGAGAGCTTCATCGACCTCGAAGCCCAACTGGCCAACCTGACCGCCCTCGAGACCGAGTTGCGGGCGTTGCTCGAAGAGGTGCGCGAGCAACCGGATGCCGACCCCGACAAGCTACTCAGGGTCTTCACCGAGATCTCCAACACCAGGTCGCAGATCGAACAGATCCAGGGCCAGCTGAATTACCTCAATGACGCGGTCGATCTGGCGACGGTCACCATGAGCATCGAGCCCACCCCTGCCGCGGTCCCGATCGTGGAGGAGAACTGGGCCCCGGTCAACACAATTCGCGATGCCAGCAGAGATCTCGTTTCCGGTTTGCAAGGTCTCCTCGACACCGCGATCACGTTTGTGATCGCTGTGCTCCCCATGCTGCTCATCGGGGTCGGGTTGCCCGGTCTTGTCCTGTTCATGATCTACCGGTCGTGGAAGTCACGCCGCCAGGAACACCTCTCTACCGGGTCGTTGCCAGGAAAAGAGTCCTTAACCTAGGTCATCCGAGAAGGCATTGAACCCGGGGTTGCCGTCGTTCGACGGTATGGAATTGGCGGTCCTCGCTGCAGGAAAAGGTCCCTTGCTTTGCCCCCATACAGAGAAACGCGTGGGGTACTCCGATTTCGCCTGTCCTCCCGAATGCGGGAGGAAGGTTCCTGTGCCCGACGAAAGGAGGGCGAAGGTTGGAGGGAGAGGACCCTCGAACTGGGAGCTCGAGCGCCGTTGGTGAGAACGCCCCATCCTCCAAGCCGGCCCTGACGGTCCGGCGCCTCTTCCTCCGCAAGCGGAGGGAGAGCCGCGCATTGAGGTACACCCCGCCGCAAGCGGGAGAGATGCGTTTCGAGGTACCGCGTAGTGGGACTTCGGAGACGAGAAAGGGGGCGGTTGGTCCGCCCCCTTTTCTTCTCGAAGTGTCGTTTCAACTCTTGGCGCGGGCCAGATAGTCGGTGAAGTTGATCTCGTAGTCACCGGTGTCCTCGATGACTTCGAGGTCTTCGGCATCGAAGGTCGCTGCGTAGAACTCAACGACCTCGGGCTCGATGAATTCGGTGGCCGCTTCATTTGGGCTGCCGTAGTAGTTCCAGTTGGTCAGTGCTGCGCCGACCTCGGCATCGAGCAGGTAGTTGATGAAGGTGAACGCCGTGCACGGGTGCTCGGAGTTCGCCGGTACTGTCATGTTGTCGATCCAGAGGGTCGCGCCTTCCTTGGGCAGGACGTACTCGAAGTTGTCCGGGTTCTCGGCTCCGCCGATCCCCACGATCATGTTGCCCGAGTAACCGTGGGCAACCGCTACCTCACCGCCGACCAGTGCTTCGTCGTACTGGTCGGAGTCGAAGGTGGTGATGCCGGCCTTTGCCGCATTGATCAAGTCGGCAGCCTCCTGGAGGTGCTCCAGGTCGGTGTCGTTCAGCGAGTAGCCGAGGTACTTCAGGGCTGCGCCCATCGCTTCCCTCGGGTCGTTGAGGACCGAGACACCCCCTGGATATTCCGCAGTCAAGGCCGGGTCGAAGATCAGGGCCCAGCTCGGGTCGAAGTCCTCACCCACGATCTCGAGGTTGACACCAAGGCCGGTAGTGCCGTACTGGTACGGCGCCGAGTACTCGTTACCCGGGTCATATGGGAGTTCGGTGAATCGCTCCGACAGGTTGGACATGTTGGGAACTGCGTCACGGTTGATCGGCGCCAGCAGGCCGTTCTGGATCATGATCCCGACCATGTAGTCGGACGGCACGATCACGTCGTAAATGGCGCCGGCCTGCATCTGGGCGAGAAGAGCTTCGTTCGACTCGTAGAAGTCTTCGATGACATCGACGCCATGTTCTTCCTCGAATGCAGTGATCAGTTCGGGGTCGATGTACTCGGACCAGTTATAGAAGTTGATGTCTCCGTCGGTCTCGTCGAGGGCACAGGCGGTGCTGGCAGCGTCGCCGGTGTCATCCGTACCATCGTCGTCACCACACGCGGCGAGCACCAGTGCCAACACCGTGAGCAGCGATAAGAGCGACTTGTTCCTTCGCATCTGTTTGATCCTCCTGGAATAGTTTTAGGGCATGGGGGCCCGCAACACCTTATTCGGATCTGAACGACTAACGCGTCGCGGAGACGTCCTGGCTAATCACCTTGTGATCTCGTCGATCAACGCATCCTGATCCGCGAGCTTCTGGCCCCTCACCTCCGCACCCCGCTGGAGGAGGAGTGAGATTGCAACCAACACCATCGATGCCACCAGCATGACCGTGCTCACTGCATTTATCAGAGGGGTGACACCGCGGCGCACCAGGCCGAAGACGTAGACGGGGAGTGTGGTGGATCCTGCTCCCGAAACGAACTGGGTCACGACCACATCGTCCAGCGACAGCGTCATGGCCAGGAGCGCCCCACCCACAACACCGGGGGCGATCAGCGGCAAAGTCACCTTGTAGAAGGTCTGCCAACGGCTTGCGTACAGGTCTGCCGCTGCCTCTTCGAGGGAGCTGTCCATTTGAGAAAGCCTCGCCCTGACCACTACCGCCACGAAGGAGATGCAGAACGCGATGTGGGCGAGGGTGATTGTAAGGAGACCCGCCCTCAGATCGATCCCGAACCAGGACCTGAGGAGTCCAAATGCCTGGAAGAAGAAGATGAGCAGCATGACTGCCATCGTCACGTCCGGGATGATGATTGGGAGATATGAGACCCCGTCCAGCGTTCCTCTGCCCCGGAAACGGTACCGCTCGAGAGCTATCGCCAACATGGTCCCGAGGATCGTGGAGATCAAAGTGGCGATGACGGCGACGATCAGGGAGTGGCGGAGTGCACCCATTACCCGGTCGTCTTGAAACATCTCCCGGTACCAGCGCAGTGACGGCTCGGTCCAGATCCCGACATTGCTGTTTTCGTTGAACGAGAAGAAGATGAGCACCAAGATCGGGGCATAGAAGAATGCATAAATGAGCCACGCGTTCGCCGCCAGCAACCGGTCGACGAGACCCTTCGGCGTGGTTCCCTCGTTCACAGGGTCTTCGCTCCGGCACGGAAGTAAAAGATGGTGGCCAGCAGCATCACCGACATGATCCCGATCGACAACGCCGACCCGTAGGGCCAGTTGCGGGCCGCCAGGAACTGGCTGACTATGTAATCACCGGCGAGGACGGTGTTGGCACCGCCGAGCAACGCAGGGGTGACGTAGGCGCCCAGGCTCGGGATGAAAACGAGGATCGAACCAGCCACCACCCCCGGGATGGACAGAGGGAATGTCACCTTCCGAAATGCGGAGTAGCCGTCGGCATAGAGGTCTCTTGCCGCCTCGACGAGGCGCCAATCCATCCGCTCCAGGGAAGCGTAGAGAGGTAAGACCATGAATGGCATGAAGCCGTAGACGAGGCCGATGAGGATTGCCGTCGTAGTGAAGAGGAGTCTGATCGGTTCCCCACCGAGAGCCTCGCTTATCTGCGAGATCGGGCCGTCCGATCCGAGGATCACTCGCCAGGCGTAGGTCCTGACCAGGAAGTTCGACCAGAACGGGATCATCACGAACACAAGCAGGATGTTCCTCGCCCGCGGCGTCCTCGTCGCGATGTAGTAGGCAAACGGATATGCGAAGGCAAGGCAGATCAAGGTTGTCGCCAGAGCCAGGACGAAGGACCTGACGAATATCGTGACCACTTCGGCGGTGAACAGCCGCTGGTAGGAGTCGAGGTTCCAATCCTCGAGCACGGTCAATCCCGTGGAATCCCTCGTAGCGAACGAGTAGACGAAGACCAGGCCAAGGGGGATTACGAAAAAGAGGACCAAGTAGAAGTACGAGGGAAGGGAGATCAGGAACCCGCGCCTCGCTTCCGCCTTCTCTGCGGCCGCCTCGAGCTCAGGAGTAACTGCTGGCGTCGTCTCGGGCTCGACGGCGGTCGTCACGCGTCGACCACCAGATTCGCCCCTTCCGGATTCCAGACGAGGAAAGCCTCTTCGCCAACCTCGTAGAGATCTACACCAGGACGGTTCTCCTCCTTTACCTCGATCTCAGTCCCGAGACCGGCATCAACGTCGTAGAAGAACACGTCGCCGTAGTAGAGCCTGCGAGTGATTTTCACCCGCAACCGGTTGTGCCCGGCGGGGATCTCTTCGTCGAGATCGAACAGAGCCAGTCTCTCCGGTCTTAGGGCGAGGCTTACCGAATCTTCTCCGTCGGGGCGGGTCGAGGGAAGTCCGATCTCAGTGCCGTTGCTCAGACGCCCCGTGCCCGAACCGGCGACGGTCACCTCGATCAAATTGATGTCACCGATGAAGTCAGCGACGAAGCGCGACTTCGGCTGCTCATAGATCTCCTGGGACCGCCCGACTTGAAGTAGTCGGCCCTCGTTCATCACCCCGATACGATCGGACATCGTCAGCGCCTCCTCCTGATCGTGGGTCACGTAGATGAAGGTGATCCCGACCCGGGTCTGGAGTTCTTTCAGCTCGACTTGCATCGCCTGGCGCAGTTTGAGGTCGAGAGCGCCGAGCGGCTCGTCCAAGAGCAACACCTCCGGCTCGTTCACAAGGGCTCGAGCGAGGGCCACCCGCTGCTGCATGCCGCCGGAGAGCTGAGTCGGTTTGGCGTCAGCGCGATGGCCCAGCTGGACCTGGTCCAGCACTCGCTTCACCTTCCCGGCGATCTCGTTCTTGGCAACCTTTTTCATCTGGAGCCCAAAAGCCACATTCTCAGATACGGTCATGTGCGGGAACAGCGCATACGACTGGAACACAGTGTTCACCGGGCGTTGGTTGGGCGGGAGCAGACCCATTTCCTCGCCGTGAATACGGAGCGAGCCCGAAGTCGGATACTCGAATCCAGCGATCATCCGCAGGGTGGTGGTCTTCCCACACCCTGAGGGGCCGAGCAGGGAGAAAAACTCGCCGTCTTCGACGACCAAGTCGATACCGTCGACAGCGACGACATCGTCGCCGAACTTCTTCGATACTCCGACCAGTTCAACCGCCGGTAGGGCCATTGCTTTCCTCCTCAGGCCAAGACTGGCGTCTGCCCGACCAGCAGCATTCACCAGCGTGAGCGGCGAGCATACCGGCACAAAACGGAGCCTGGCGGCTCGGAACGTACTTGATCGCCGCTACCCTCCGCGTCATGTCTGCTTACTGGCACCCCTTCGCCGAGATGGCCAAGATCAAGGACAGCCCATTCATCGTCGACCGTGGCGAAGGCATCTATGTCTTCGACGAAGGCGGGAATCGCTACCTCGACGCCGCCGCCTCGCTCTGGTACATGAACGTCGGTTACGGCCGGGACGAAATCGTCGACGCCATGACGGAGCAGGCGAAGAAGTTGCCCGCTTTCCATACTTTCATAGACTACGGGACCCGTCCTCCCATCGACCTCGCCGAGCGGATCGCAGCCGTTTCCCCCGATCCGGCGTCAAAGGTCTTCTTCGGTTCGGGGGGTTCCGATGCGATCGACACCGCAGCGAAGCTGGCACGTCGCTATTTCTCAGCGGTCGGTGAGCCCGATCGCACCGTGTTCATCGCCCGGGAGTGGGCTTATCACGGGATGCACACCTACGGAACTTCCCTCGGGGGTATGGAGCCGAATCGTCTGGGCTACGGCGGCGATCTTGTCAGCGACGTCGTAATGGTCCCCCACGACGACGCCGACGCGGTGGACAAGGCCATCGAACATACCGGGGCCGACCGCATTGCCGGCATTTTCGTCGAAGCGGTAATCGGTGCCGGAGGGATCCGACCGGTGCCCAGCGACTACCTCCAGCAGGTACGCGAGTCGGTCCGCAGCGCCGGAGGCCTATACATCTCCGACGAAGTAATCACCGGTTTCGGCCGCGTCGGCGATTGGTTCGCCGCCAACCTGTTCGACCTCGAGCCCGATCTGATCACATTCGCCAAAGGAGTAACCTGCGGATACGCCCCCCTCGGCGGTGTCATCGCCAGCCCGAGGATTGCCGAACCATTCTTCACCGAGCCCGGGCTGATATTCCGGCACGGTTACACCTATTCGGGGCACGCCGTTGCGTGTGTGGCCGGCCTCAAGGTGATGGAGATCATCGAACGCGAAGGGCTTCTGGCAAGGGCAGCTGCCCTCGAAGGAGAGCTCTATGACGCACTCCTCCCGCTCGAAGAGCTCGACGTCGTGGACCACGTCCGCCGCGGCGTTGGGGCCCTGGCCGCAGTCCAGCTCGAGGTCGGAGACGACGACACCCTGCCCGCCAGGGCAGCGGCAGCCTGCCGGGATGCCGGTGTGCTCACCAGGGCTGTCGGTGGTGGCGGGCTCCAGGTCTCACCGCCTCTGATCATGACCCCCGACGAAGTCGCCGAAATGGCCGACCTGTTCGAAAAGGGCCTCAAGAGTCTGTGATCCAGCGGCCCTTCTGGATCGACGACCATCCGCGTCCAGTTCACCTCGGCACCTCGCCCATGCCATCGGAAGTCGACTACCTGGTGGTCGGTTCCGGGCTCACAGGGTTGTCCGCAGGTCTCCGCCTCGCCGGCAGCGGACATTCGGTGGCGATCATCGATAGTGCCGAGATCGCAGGTGGGGCGTCGGCGATAAACGGCGGCATGGTCTCGCCCGACGTGAAGGCGGGAATGCGGGCGGTGGAGCAGTCGCATGGGCGACCTCTTGCCGACGAGATCTGGCACGCAACCGTGCGGTCTATCGAGATCGTCCTCGACCTGTGCCGGGAGCACCAAATCGATGTCCAGCTGAACCACAGCGGGATGGCCGCACTGGGATTGGACCTGCGCGATGCAGCGAAGTTCGCCGAGACGGTCTCATGGTATCGGGACCGTTACCAGGTGGAATGGGAGGTTCTCGGGGCCGACCGCGTCGGGGAGATTGCGGGTTCCGAAACCTTCACCGCTGCCCTCTACGAACCCGAGGGCTACGGGATCCAACCTGCCCGGTTCTCCTTTGGCCTGGCACAGGCTGTTATCGATCAGGGCGGGCTGCTCGTCGCAAACTGCGAGGTACAGGCGATCCGGCGGGCAGGCCCGGGATTCGAGGTGACGACAACCAAAGGGACCGTGCGCGCCGGAGGAGTAGTGGTGGCAACCAACGGATACACGACCCGCCGCCCGATCGCCGAGCTTCGTAATCGGGTGGTGCCGATTGGCTCCTACATAATCGTCACCGAGCCCCTCGGGGAAGATCTGGCGGCCGACGTGTTTCCCGCCAATGCGATGACCTACACCAAGCGACGCCTGCTCCACTACATGCGGCGCACCCCCGACAACCGGGTCCTGATCGGAGGCAGGAGGAACCTGAAGACCGACCTTCCGTTGAAGGCAAGTGCAGCCGACCTCCACAGCAGCCTCCTCCGCTACTTTCCCCAATTAGAAAAAGCTGCAGTCAGTCATGTCTGGGGCGGAAAGCTTGGCGTTCCCTTCGACCTCATCCCTCACATCGGCAATGTCGAAGGCGTTTGGTACGCCATGGGTTATGCCGGCCACGGTGTCGGGCTTTCGACTCTCCTCGGCCACGACCTAGCCGGGATGCTGATCGGGGAGGAGCCCACCAGTCCCTTTGCAAAGATCCCTCACAACGGACGCTTCTACTACCGGGGACACCCCTGGTTTCTCAACCCTGCGTCCATCCTCTATCGGAGCTTGGACAAAGTCGGCCGGTAGTGCTCAGGGCCGATGCCTGCGGTTTAGGATCGCCGCATGACATTTCCACAAGCCAGTGCATATCCGGAACCGAGCCAGTCGACGACGATCCTCGTTCTGGGGATCCTCGGACTCGTCTGCTGTGTCCCGTTCGGCATTGCTGCCTGGGTGATGGGTAACAGAGAACTCGAGGCGATCGACTCCGGGCGGAGGAACCCCGAAAACCGGGGTACAGCAAATGCGGGGAGAATCATCGGAATCGTCTCCGTCGCGCTTTGGGTTATCGCAGCGGTGGCTTTCGCTTTGCTGCTCGTGGCCGGCGTGTCGTTCAGCGCATTCGAGAGCTTTTAGTGCCCGATGACCAGCGCCTGGCGTAGCCGCCTTCTCACGGTCGCACCGCTGCTGGCAGTCGGATTCCTGGCGGTCGTACCCGCAGGGGAGGATGGTCCGACGGTCTGCCCGTTCGCTCTCACCGCCGGAGTTGCGTGCCCGGGCTGCGGGATGACCCGTGCCGCGGGGTACCTGATCCGTGGTGACCTGTCGTCCGCCCTCCGGTATCACCCGCTGGTGATCCTTCTTGCCGTCCAGGCGCTTGCGGGCTGGGGTTGGTGGATGTTGCGTCGCTCCGAGACCGTGAGGCCACTGTCGACCAGGTTCACCAACGCCATCCTCATCGGGACCGGAGCCAGCCTCATCGTGGTCTGGCTGCTCAGACTGTGGGAGGGTTCGCTGCCACCGGTTTAGCGGAACGGATCAACCAGAAAATCAGCGCCGCTATCGAGGCCGCTGCGCCGATGAATGCCGGGAGCAGCCACTTCGAATCGGCGAGCTCGGAGAGACTTTCGGACACCGGAGCCCGACCCCCACCGGGATCGAGGACCCAGCTGCCCAGCTTGAGCAGCAACGCAAAGGTCAAGGCACCGACGGCGAATCTGGTCGATAGGGTTCGCAGTGCCCTCACCCGGTTATCCGCCACGAGGACATAGATGGCGCCGAAGACGACCATCGCAAAGGCGGCCAGCACCGAGGCGATGCCCAGACGTCTTGCCACTGCAGACGCCGGGCCCACCATCGGCTCCTCACCGGCCTCCTGTATCACAAGAGGGTCGAGACCGGCAACGATCGCGGCGACCTGTGATTCGGGGGCTGGTATCCCCTGAGAGGCGAGCGAGGCGGTCACGGCCGGGACGGTCGGGGCGAAAATCGATGCCATATCGACCACAGTTCCGTCGGCTGCGGGCTCGGCTGCTGCATCTACGACTGCGCCGACCAACGCCGCGAGGGCCTGTTTCACCTCTGGCGTGAACAAGGACAATGTCGCCGCCTCTCCAGCGGCATCGCTGGGGACCCCGGAATCGACCAGCTGGGTGGTCATCCAGTCGGAGAACCTTCCCGTGACCTCCTCGCTCTCACTCAGGGGGCCAAGGTTTTCAGCCAACTCGTCGGTGTCGACCACCACCGCCCGACCCCAGAATGAAAGCAGGAGGACAGTTGTCGCCAGTCCGAACACCCAGGCCGACAACGAGCTGAGAAAGCGGATCCAACCTGGCTTCAATTGGTGATTACCAACGCCGGGTTGGTGCGGATCCGGGGGCGTTTCTCGATGACCGCGTCAGCCAGTTGGGCGAAGGACGCTTCTGCCTCGGTGCCGGCGGCCGCTACAGCAACCGGCTCACCGACATCGGCCCCGCGTCCCATTGCCGGGAGCAACGGGATCCTCGCCATCAGATCGACCTTCAACTCAGCGGCCAGGGCCTCGCCGCCTCCGGAGCCGAACAGCTCGTACCGGGTGCCGTCGTCACCGGTGAACCAGGACATGTTCTCGACCACGCCGATCACCTGCTGATCGACCTCGTCTGCCATCAGTGCAGCCCGACGAGCCACCCGTTGTGCGGTCGGTTGCGGCGTGGTCACGAGGATGACCTGGGCGCGGGGGAGGAACTGTGACATCGAGATCGCGATGTCGCCTGTGCCCGGAGGCATGTCAACGATCAGAAAGTCGGGGTTGTCCCAGAAAACGTCCTTGAGGAATTGCTCGATTGCCTTGTGCAACATCGGGCCCCGCCAGATAACTGCCTTGTCGTCGCCCACGAAATAGTCCATGGACATCACCTTGACGCCGTGGGCAACCGGGGGGACGATCTTCTCGCCCATCATCAGTGGTGGCTCGGCGACACCGAGCATCCTCGGTATCGAGAAGCCCCAGATGTCACCGTCGACAATGCCCACTTTCTTGCCGGTGCGGCGCAGAGCCACCGCGAGGTTGGAGCTCACCGAAGACTTGCCGACACCGCCTTTGCCCGACGAAATAGCGATGACACGGGTCGCCGACCCGGGCTCGCCTATTCCAGGTCCGTTGCTCGCGGTGAGCCGTTCCATGAGGGCGGCAGCGTCGTCGTCGCTCATGATCTCGACATCGATGTCAGCTCCCCGACCGTACGGGCGGAGCGCCTCGGCCAAAGCGGAATCGAGGCCGTGGTCAGGGGTCGGCATCCGCAGTCCGACCTTGATCTTGCCGGTCAGGGTCTTTTCCACCGATCTCACATGGCCCAACTCACCCAGAGTGCGTCCCACCAGCAGGGGTGATTCGAGTTGTGCCACCGGGCTGGGCGGGCCTGTCGGGTGCCGCTATGCTGACTGAAACGGGGTTGAACGCATTGATTGCGGTGGTGCTCTTTCAGGCGATTGAGACGGTGCCGGCGCTGATGCGCCGCGGGCCGTCCCGGCGT
>JBGTNX010000027.1:0-7728 GCA_041742825.1 Acidimicrobiia bacterium
TAGGGGAGGTAGCTGGCGAAGGGTTTTGTGGGGAGTAGGACCTGCGCGCCGCCTGGGGTGCGGTAGTTTCTGACGCTGACCGTGAACCGGCTGACCGAGTCCTTGGAGATGCCGCGGTACTGCCAGGCGGTGGAGACGGCAGAGGAGAACGACCACGACGAGTCGAGTCGGACCGAGCCGGTGACCGCGGAGAGGGTGTTGACCAGGGTGGTTGGACTGCTGAACCCTGCTGCCTTGCCGGCCAGTTGGAACAGGACATCCTGCTGGCGGCCCTGTCTGCCGAAGTCAGACCCTCCCGCGCTGACCCATGCGCCATTTCTCAGCTCCTGGCCCTGGCGTGACCTAACCCAGGCCAGAGCTATCGTGCCGTTGACGGTCCGGCATCCGGGCTCCTCGATGAGCAGGTGCGACTTCAAGTCTCGCGTCGGGTAGTCGACACAGACCGTAACCCCTCCAAGCGCATCGACGACTTTGGCGAAACCGGAGAAGTTGATCCGGGCGAGATGGTCGACGGGGATCCCGGTGTAGTCCTCGACGAGGATCGCCATCATCTCCGGACCGGAAGCGACACCAGAGCACCCACCCATTCCGGCATTGAGCCTGGTGAACGTCTCCTTGCACACATTCCAGACGTAGAGGTCACGGGGAAGACTGACCATGATCGGTCTGCCGCCACCCGAGGGCTGGAGCGAGAGGATGATTGAGTCTGCAAGAGTCCCTGACGCGTCGGTCCCGAGCAGCAAATAGGCCTCGAAGGCCTCGTCGGGGATCGAATCGCCGAACGAGTGCGGGGAGAATTCGCGGGGATCGAACGGCCGGCTGATGTCGTAGACAGACGCCAGCTCCTCCTGGAAGGCCACCATGTCGAAGGGCTCTTCTTCGATGTCGGTTGGCTCCACGAAGACGATGTTGCGATCGTCCGAGTCGTCGTTACCGATATCTACGCGGGCGCCCTCGGGATCGAAGTCCTCGCTAGCGATGGCGCTGAAGGCGGTGCTCACCTGATACGCGTAGAAGCACGCCACGCCAAGCAGTACCCCGGCAATGACGGCGAAAGCCACCCGGACCGGGTGGAAGACGACGTACTTGACTACAGCCAACGCCCTGAGACTAGAACGAGGGCCTTGTCATTCCGTGGAGATGTGGACCGTCCCCGTGAACAACCCCGCCACCCTTCCATCATCGCGGACGACGGTGACGTGGTAGGTGCCTAGGGTCCGGCCACGGGACAATTCGGTAGCCGTGGCAGTCAGGCGATCACCGGTCCGTGCCGCCGCCGTGAACACCATGTGGGTGTCGATCGCCACCGCAACCGGGCCGGCCGAATTCGAAGCCATCGAGAAGGCGCAATCGGCCAGGGAAAAGACCATTCCGCCGTGGCCCCCACCGAGGAAATTGAGGTGACGGTCTTCGACGTCGAGGGCGACGACCAATTCGTCTCCACTGACCGCGACCAACTCGGCACCCAGGGCGTTGGCGTAGGCATCGGCGGCGAACAGTTCGGCGACGCGCTCGGGGATGAATCCTGACATTGCCCAGCAGGCTAGTTGCGCCAAAGGTGGGAATCCCGTCGATGCCGGAACTCGGCGCGCGGGTGTTAGCCTCCCGACACGTGCTGCCACTTACACACGTCGCCTCCGGCAAGGTCAGGGAAATCTACGAGATCGACCCCGACCACCTGCTTTTTGTCGCCACCGACCGCATCTCCGCGTATGACGTGATCCTTCCCCAGGTCATCCCCGACAAGGGCCGTGTGCTAACCGGGCTCAGCCTCCACTTCTTCGACCTCCTCGACGCTCCGAACCATCTGGTTTCGACCGACCTCTCGTCCATCGAAGGCCTCGACGACGCCCAGCGGGAGCAACTCCACGGGAGGGCGATGATCGTCCGTCGCGCCGAGGTGGTCCCCGTCGAGTGCGTCGTGCGCGGATATCTCTACGGATCTTCATGGCGCGAGTACCGCGACGGCGGTGGCCCGACTACGGAGCACCTTCCCCGGGGTCTGAAGCTCGCAGACAAACTGGAGGAGCCGATCTTCACGCCGGCCACCAAGGCGGCTAGTGGTCACGACGAGAACATCACCGAAGCTCAGACCCGGGATCTGCTTGGGAACGACCTCTATGAGCGGCTCCGCCAGCTATCGATCGACATCTACACCAGAGCCACTGAATACGCCGCCGAGAAGGGCGTCATCCTCGCCGATACCAAATTCGAGTTCGGGTTTGCGGGTGACGAACTGCTCCTCATCGACGAGGTGCTCACCCCGGACTCCTCACGCTATTGGCCAGTCGACGAGTGGGAGCCGGGCAACGACGTCCCCAGCTTCGACAAGCAGTACGTGCGGGAATGGCTCGAAGACCAGCCCTGGGACAAGAACCCGCCGGCGCCCGACCTTCCCGACGACGTGGTGTCCGGGACCAGGGCAAGGTACATCGAGGCCTACGAGAAGATCACCGGCAAGAGCTTCGACGACTACCTGGCGGGAACGAAGGGATGAAGGTTCGGGTCGAGGTGACACGCCGGCCCGAGATCGCCGACCCGCAGGGCACAACGATCAAGCGAGCGCTTCAAGACCTGGGCCACGCCGATGTCAGCGAGGTTCGGGTGAACAGTGTCTTTTACCTCGAAATCGACGACGCTGACCACGACGCAGTCCGGAGCAACGTCGAGAATATGTGCCGCCAGCTCCTCGCCAATCCTGTGCTCGAGGATTTCGACATCGAGCTACTCCCGTGACGACCGCCGTCGTCGTCTTCCCCGGCACCAACTGCGAACACGACGTGGTGAGCGCGATCACCGGTCTGGGCGGGAGCGCTCGGTTGGTGTGGCATCGCGAGACCGATCTGGAAGGGTATGACAGTGTGATCCTTCCTGGCGGCTTCGCCCACGGCGACGCCCTCCGTACCGGCGCCATTGCCCGATTCTCCCCGATCATGGGGCCGGTCGCCCGGTTCGCCGACGAAGGCATGCCGGTGGTCGGGATCTGCAACGGTTTCCAGGTCCTCTGTGAGGCGGGGCTCCTTCCCGGAGCCCTCATCGCCAACCGCGACCTGTCGTTCATCTGCCGGTATGTCGACGTCGAAATCACCGACACCGCGACTGTCCTGACCAACAACGGCGAACCCGGCCAGAGGCTACGCATCCCGCTCAATTCATATGAAGGCAACTGGGTCAGCCCGGATGGAGAGGGTCGGGTCGTGGTCAGGTACGCCGACGACCCCAACGGTTCGACCGACCGGGCGGCGGCAGTCGCGAACGCCGCCGGGAACGTGGTCGGGATCATGCCCCACCCGGAGCGGGCCACCGATCCCCTCCTCGGGTCGACGGACGGAGAAGTCTTCCTCCGCAGCTTCCTCAGCTCGCTCGTCCCGGCATGACCGAACAGCCGGTGCATCGCCTGCTCGGGATGACCGACGGGGAATACGAGTCCGTAGTCGGCATCCTCGAACGCCCACCGATGCCCGCCGAACTCGCCATGTACTCGGTGATGTGGTCCGAGCACTGCTCGTATAAGTCTTCCCGCAAACATCTCGGCCGCTTCCCTACCGAGGCTCCCTGGGTCGTCGTCGGCCCCGGCGAGAACGCGGGAGTTGTCGATCTCGGTGACGGATGGCTGGCCGCACTTCGCATCGAATCGCACAACCACCCTTCATTCGTCGAGCCCTACCAGGGCGCCGCCACCGGAGTCGGGGGGATCCTTCGCGACGTCTTCACCATGGGAGCCCGCCCCATCGCCCTCTGGGATCAGATTCGCTTCGGCCCTCTCGACAACCCGAAGAACCGATACCTGCTCAACGGAGTGGTCGGAGGGATCGCCGGATACGGCAACGCAGTCGGCGTCCCCACCGTGGGCGGGGAGATCGAGTTCGACGCGGGCTACACGGGAAATCCCCTGGTCAACGTGATGTGTCTCGGGATCTTGAAGCGGGAGCAACTGGTCCTGGGCACCGCCGGCACAGCGGGGACCATGGCAGTCTTGTTGGGGAAGGCAACCGGCCGGGATGGGATCGGTGGGGCCTCGGTGCTGGCGTCCGCATCTTTCGACGAGGAGTCCGGAGCGAAACGGCCCTCGGTCCAGGTCGGTGACCCATTCGAGGAGAAGAAGCTGATCGAGGCCTGCCTCGAGCTCTACGAGAAGCAACTCGTCGTCGGAGTTCAGGACCTTGGCGCCGCCGGGCTTTCCTGCGCCACCTCCGAACCTGCAGGGCGGGCGGGAGTAGGCATGGAGGTCGATCTCGACCAGGTCCACACCCGCGAGTCGGGGATGACTGCCCCGGAGCTGCTGATGTCGGAGTCTCAGGAGCGGATGATGGCTTTTGTCGCTCCGGACAAGGTCGACGAGGTGCTCGCCATCGCCAACAAGTGGGAGATCGAGGCAGCTGTGGTCGGAGAGGTCAAGGCCGGTGGGACGCTGCGGATCACCCATCAGGGTGAGGTGGTCGCCGAGCTGCCCGCCGCTTCACTTGCCGACAACGCCCCGCTCTACGATCGACCGGCGCGGCGCCCCGACTGGCTCGACGAAATCCAGGGGCGGCCGGGACCGGACATCTCCTCACGCGAACCGGCGGATTTGCTCCGGGACCTTCTCGACGATCCGGCAATCGGCTCGTCTGCCTGGATCCACGAGCAGTACGACCACATGCTCTTCCTGAACACGGTTGTCGGACCCGGCTCGGACGGCTCGCTGCTCCGGGTCAGGGGAACGGACAAAGGCCTTGCAGTCTCCACCGACGGCAATGGGCGTCTTTGTTTCCTCGAACCCCGGAATGGCAGTGCGCGTCTGGTCTACGAAGCAGCCCTAAACGTCGCCGTGACCGGTGCGCGCCCGATGGCGGTGGTCGACAACCTCAACTTCGGGAATCCGGAGAAACCGGAGGTCATGTGGCAATTCAAGGAGTCGGTCGAGGGCATTTCTGAGGCCTGTGAGGCCCTGGGGATCCCGGTAGTCGGCGGCAACGTCTCGTTCTACAACGAGACCGACAGCGTCGACATCAACCCGACTCCGGTGGTCGGGCTCTTGGGGCTTGCCGACCCAATGCCCCAGAACCCGCCCCGGCTTTCCAGGGCGACCGAAGGGATGGAATTGTGGCTGGTCGGCCCGGAGGCATCCGAAAACCTGGCAGGGACCGCCGTGCAGCGTCTGCTTGACGACCGGCCCGGCGGCATCCCCACCGCACCGGACCCTGACATCGCGCCCAGCGTCATTGCCCTGGCCATCGCCCTCGCCCACGCCGCCCCGGTGCTCCACGACATCTCCGACGGCGGGTTGGCAGTGGCAGCAGCCGAGATCAGCATCGCGTCGGGTATTGGAGTTGGCATCGAGGTCCCTGCTGCCGAGATGTTCTCCGAGGACCCCCACCGCTTCCTGGTCGGTGTCGCACCCGGGTCGATCGGTCCCGCCAAACTGGCGCGAAAGGTCGGTGTTTTCGGTGGTGGTGAGATCGTCATCAACGGATCGTCGCTGGCGCTCGACACCGCGGCGTCCACCTACCGCGATGCGCTCCGGCGTCGAATGCGCTAGCCGTCTGGACGGTCGAGTGCACCGTCGCGGAGCATCCAGTACTCATGCAATCGAGAGCAGAGAACTCCCGTGAACTCGAGGACCAGGGCGCCGGAGTCGGTCGTGACCGACCCCACCCTCGTTACCACCGCCCACCATTCCACAGCCACCCTCTCCGCGTCGATAAGCGGGACGGAAAAGTCAACGTCGATTTCATCCACACCGCTCAATTCCTCCCGCCAATGGGAGACGACTCGATCGCGGCCGACTAGCGGCGTCTCGAACGGAGTGGAACGATAGACGACGGTATCAGCAAACAGCTTTCCTATGGCTTCGGGCTCGCCACCCACCCAAGCCCTCCGCAGTTCCTCCATCCACGCAGTCACTTCCTTCCGGTCGATCATCGTCGGAAGAGGAGCAGGCTGTCCCCGAACTCGTGCCATAGATAGCCGTGGTCCAGGGCGGCTCGATAGCTCTCGGTGAGAACGGCACGCCCGGCGACAGCTTCGAGCATTGCCAGGTGGGTCGATCTCGGTTCGTGCCACCCGGTGATCAGGCCGTCCACAGCCTTCATGCTGTGGTCGGGAGCGATCACCAGGTCGGTCCAGGAACGAAGGGGATGGACGACACCAAGCCGGTCCACCGCGGTTTCCAGGGCGCGGACGACAGTGGTCCCCACGGCGACCACCCTGCCGGAGCGACTCCTGGTGTGGTTGACCAAGGCCGCTGTTGTCTCCGGTACCTCGAACCATTCCGGGTAAGGAGGCTCACCGGCCTCCAGGGAGGAGACCCCGGTGTGCAGTGTCACCGAAGCTAAAGCAACACCACCATTTACCAGGGAGGACACCACCCGCCCGCTGAATGGTCTCCCGGCGCTGGGCATCTCTGCCGAGCCGGGCACTGTGGCGAAGACAGTCTGGTAGGCGTCGATCGGATAGCTGTCCTCCACGTAGCCATAGCGGATTGGGCGACCCCACCTGTGCAGGTAGCCATGTAGGGATACGTCGCTTTCGAAAGCAGCCAGCCAGAGGCGGCGGGTGGCCGACCGGAATGGGTACGGGGAGAGAAGCTCGACGGAGGCCGGGCCGGGCAATCGGACCCGGCCGGGATGTACGGACCCGATGGGAACGGACGCCAATCCCTTCGGCAACCTGGGCTCGACAACCACCAATCCCCCGGACTGGACGGTGGAGAAGTGGATGGCCAATGAGTCGTCGACGACTACAGCGGCGGGAAGTGTTGAAGAGTTGTTGAAAACCACCAGGTCACCGGGGTGGAGAAAGGAAGCAAGGTCGGTGAAACGCCTGTGGGTGATCCCATCTTCTCCCGCAACCATCAGCCGAACCCGATCGCGTTTGAGGTTTCTCGACTCGGGCGGACCGGATGCCTCCCGGTCGCCCGGAACCACGAAGTCGTCGAGCAACCCAGCTGCCGACTCCCGCATGAGAGTCATGCTTCTACCCTCTCGGCGAGCAGACTCGATGCCGTGTACCGACCGCCGGGCAGGTTGCGCTCGAGGAGGTCGATCAAGGCCGGGACCCTCGTGGCGGGGAGCGGACGATCGGAGATATCTTCTCCTGGGAACGCCTCCTGGTGCATCCGGGTCCGCATGTCGCCCGGGTCGAACCAGTAAACGGTGACGTCGGGCTCTTCGGCGTTGAGGACCGAAGATGCCTGCTCCAGGGCCGCCTTGGATGACCCGTAGCCCCCCCAGCCCTCATACGGCTCCACCGCGGCGTCGGAGGTGATGTTCACGACAGTCCCGCCCGCCGCCCGGAGATGAGGCAGCGCAAGCTGGATCAGAGAGATCGGCGCCAGGACATTCACCCGGTACACGCTCGCCAGAATTTCGATCTCGTACTCCCCCAAAGTCGGTTGCGGGCTGGGACCGAGGATGCTGGCGTTGTTCACCAGCAGCTCGAATTCACCGACTCCGACCGCAGCATCGACGAGATGGCTGGCGTGGAGCCGATCACTGACGTCACCGACGACGAAAACAACACGGCCGGTGCCAAGGCTGTCCAACCTGGCGGCCGCAGTTTCCAGATGGGTGCCATCTCTGGCGTCGATAACCAGGCTCCAGTTCTGGCGGGCCAGGGCAGCTGCCAGCTCATACCCGAACCCCCGTGATGCCCCGGTGACAATTGCAGTGCTCATGTGAATCTCCTGACTTCGGTGAGCCTCCTATCAACGTACAACTTCAAGTTAGGTTGATGTCAATGCGCCTT
>JBGTNX010000028.1:0-3973 GCA_041742825.1 Acidimicrobiia bacterium
ACGACGCCCGCGCCCACAAACCGATCGCCCCGTCGACGTGGACCCAGGTCGGGTTTCCCCGCTCGCGGTGCCGCTCTGCAATTTCGGCCACTTCATCGAAGGGGTCGAAGGATCCGGTGTTGATGTTGGCTGCCTCGACACAGACAATGGTCGGCCCCTCGATTTCGGCGAGAATCCTCTCGAGTTCTGTGGGGACGATCCGCGCCTGGTCGTCGCAGTCGACTGCTACCGCGGTGGAAGCACCCAGTCCCAGGTAGCGGAAGGATCTCATGACTGTGGAATGCGTTTCCGCCTTGACCACCAGGTTGACCTTGGGTGCCCCCTGAAGTCCGTCGGTCTCCACATCCCACCCCGTCTCCCGCAAGACATAGTCCCTGGCGGCCGCGAGGCAGGTGAAGTTTGCCATCTGCCCCCCGTTCACGAGACCTACCGAACTGTCAGCCGGAAGGTCGAGGAGTTCGAGCAGCCACCTCACCGCTATCTCTTCGACGATCGCCGCACCCGGGGTTACCGGGTACAACCCGGCGTTCTGGTCCCACGTCGCGGCGAGAAGGTCAGCTCCATACGAGGCCGGGTGGAGCCCTCCGATCACAAACCCGAAGAACCGACCGGTGGCATGCGCCGTCACGAACGGCTCGACATCGCGGGCCAGGTCGGCCACGACCTGCTCAGGGGCGGTTCCCCGTTCAGGGAGAGGGCCGCCGAATAGATTCCGTAGCTCCTCCGGGTCGGCTACCGGGCGATATACCGCCCGGCTCGGCAGCGACTTCAGGTACTCCGTGGCCGGGCCCATCGCGGCAGCGATCACAGCCTCCCAGTCTGACTGCTTCATGGAGACGTCGTTTTGAGAGTGCGCATGGCGACAATATATGACAGCCTCAGTTGCTCAGGGGAGGTATTGCTCTTCGACGCCGATGATCGTCTCACCGTCGAGGATCAACCAGTAAGGCAACGAGCCCTGGCCATACCACTGGAAGCCCTCACCGAGCCCCTCTGGCGTATCGCCGTCGAAAAGACCAACCCACTGGTCGACGGTCACCCGGACCTGGGTCACACATTCCCCGTCGACGAAGCAAGCGATGAGGACGATCGGCGCTTCGGGGTCGGGTTCGAGGTCACGCAACTGCGGATTTTCGTTGACGATGTAGTAGTCGTTCGGGACCGTCTCGCCTTCGACGATGAAGCCGTCCTCTATTGCTGCTTGGTTAGCCGCTTCTCCGGTGAGAAATTGGGCGTAATCGGCGGTGACGACGGTCCGATCACCGGCAGTTTCCACTGCGACGACGTACGCAAACTCCCGAATGCCCTCGGGAAGGGGCTCGGTGGTGGTGGTCGTCTCCAGCAAAGTCGTGGTGGTGTCAATGACCTCGGCAGTGGTCTCCGGCGAAGTGGTCGTCGGAACTGTAGATGTGGTCTCGTCGACGCCGTCTGACGAACAGGCGGCCACAAGAATCGTGAATACCAATACGGTCGTAATCCGTCTCAATTCTCTTGGCCGTTCATCACGAAACGGAGCTGGTCACGGTGACGCCGGTGTCTTCAGGAGTCGCCGGAATCCAGTTGGCGCCGTCCCATTGGAATAGGTGAGTCTCGCCGTGGTAGCCATCACGCGCCGAGGTCAGTCCGACATCGATCCCTACGACCCCTTCGGCTAGCTTCTCGACGGGACCGACCCGGATCAGTATTCCTTCGCCACCAGCGAAGAGAAAGTTTTCACCGAACAAATCATCGAGGACCTGGCCCCGGACGAATTGGGTGCGGTCGAATAGGCCGGCGACAGCAGACTGAGTTTCCTCCGGCATCTCACGGGCCAACCCACCCAGCTTTACCAATTCGTCCTGGACGTAGATGAGCTCGTATGCGTCACAGGCACTGGCACAGGCCCTCTCCACAGCTTGTGCCGACAATTCGGCAGCTGTCGCGGCTTCGGGTGCCGGCGCTGGCTGTCTCGTCGAGCAGCCGACCAGGGCAATCGCGACAGCCAGGATGGTCCACGACCTCATGCCATATTGTCCCACGGATACGTCTGAAAATACTTCCGAAAATCTCAATCAGACGCCTTCTTTCTGTCTCCGCTATCTTGTACATTCGAACGTATGTTCGAGAGTAGATCAAAAACTGACCTGGTCGGAACACCGCCGGAGATCGAACCGGCTGACCTCATTGAAGAACTCGATGCAGTGCTGGCGCGGATCACCCGCGAGGAGGCGAAGGCAGCCGAACTGCTCGCCCGGGTGATCGAAACCGAAGCGTTCCGACGTGATGGCTACTCATCGGCTACTGCAATGCTCAAGCACCGCAATGCGATGAATCCAAATGCAGCATCGCAAATGGTGGCCCGGGCCAGGAACCTCGCCCGAGCACCACTTGTCTCTCTTGCCTACTCACAGGCAGCGATCTCCACTCCTCAGGTCGACGATTTGCTCCATGCCAGCGAGACGGCGCCCGAGCCGTTTTCCGAGGAGCAGGCCGGGCTGGTGGAGCTGGCTATGGACACTCCCATGGTCGAAGAGCTCCGCAAGCGACTCAATTACTGGATGGAGTGCGTTGCCGAAGACGAGATCGCCTGGCAGCGCGCGATAGTTCGAGAGGCGCGCTCGCTTCGTATCCGCCGGGACGGAGAAATGGTGAGGTTCAGTGGATGGTTCGACGCCGAGGCGGGCGAGACGCTCCTTGCTGCCCTCGAGCCTCCACCACCGGCCGCCGACGACCGACGCTCGGTTGCGGTACGCAGGGCCGACCAGCTCATGGACGTTATCAACGGCTCGACTCAACGGCCCAACCTGACGGTCCATGTGTCGGCCGAGTCTCTCTTCGCAGGCCTTCCCGGGCTCCCCGAGACCTCGACCGGCGTTTTCCTCAACACCGCTGATATCAAGCGGCTCGCCTGTGATTCCGTGATGCACCGTGTCGTGTTCGGTCCCGACAGCGTCCCGCTCGACGTCGGGCGAGCGAAACGGTTTGTCACGCCGGCGACGAGGAAGGCAATAGATGCCCGTGATCTCGGATGCGTCTTTCCAGGCTGCGATCGGCCAACGCATTGGTGCGATGCACACCACATCGTACATTGGATCGACGGCGGGGAGACATGCGTGATGAACCTCGCCCTCCTCTGCCGACATCACCACACTCTGATCCACGACAATGGCTGGAGACTCGAAGGGGCGCCGGGTTCGCTCCGCTTCTACCGGCCGGACGGGACCGAATGGTCCGAGACGCCCCCGGCACCACCACCACCACGCCAACGCGGTCCCAGCCTCACCATCGAGACCATCAAGGAAATCGGAGCACTCAAACAGCTGCTCAGCCGGGCCTCCCCGGACTAACTGGTCAGACTCGGACTTCGATATCGGCGAGCCACTTCTCCGTGCTCTCGATGTCGGTGAGGTTGGTGTTCCACAGAGGAGCGCGCTCCGGGTGGAAACGAGATCCGATCGGAATCGAGTACTCGCCGGTGTCGTCGTAGGAGCGTTCCCGGCCCAGAAGTTCACGGAAGACCTTGACCGCCTTATCCCGGTCGAGCACGGGCATACCCTCGAAGACCCGCCCGGCGAACATGTCCAATACCTGTTGGCGATACTTCCGGTGCGCCATGTATGCGAACGCAAGCGGGTTCTCCCAGAAGGTGTCGATCATATCTTCAAGCATGTCGATTGCCTTCTCGGCGTGGGTCATGTAGTCGTTGAACGGGTTGTCCGAGTCGCGACCGTTACCGTCCAGCCAGCCCATCACCTCGGGGACGGCGAGCCCGGGCTCCTTCATCGCTATGTAGAGGCCGAAGGAGAAGATCGGGTCGACGAAGCGATGCGAGTCGCCGATGCACATGTAGCCGGGACCGGCGAACTTGCGCACCTGGAACGAGTAGTTCGGCACCACATGTGGCTCTTCCACCAGCTCGACGTCGTCAGGCACGCGGGATGCAAGGCCCTTGTTGAGTGTCTTCAACTCCTGCTTGATGAAGTCGGCCTGGCTG
>JBGTNX010000029.1:0-52086 GCA_041742825.1 Acidimicrobiia bacterium
ATGGGAGGACGCCTAAGGCGTAAAATGGGGCTGGCGCTCGCGCTGGCGATGCTGGCGGGAGTTATCGCTTCACCGGCGTTGGCAACGAAGCCGGACCCGAATTCTGATCTGGTGTCGGGGCACAAGATCTGGATCTGTCACACGACACGATCGCTATCCAACCCCTACGTCAAGATATTGATCGACATCGCGGCATGGGATGTCGAAGACCCCGATTCCAACGATCACGGGCCGGAGCATCATCTGCGCGAGAAGAACGGAGTTGTCTGGGGCGACTACGCGCTGGAGAACCCGGACGACGAGTGCACGCTCGATGTCCCGCCACCTCCGCCACCGTCGCTCGAGTGCCCGGACGGCACTGAAGCGGATTACGTGGTCACCTTCCCCGGAAACAAGTTGGTGCCGCAATTCCCGACCCAGACTGTCGCAATCGACATTCCGGCCGGTGAATACGACGTCACGCTGATTTCCGGTGACTACAACCGCGGCAGGAGCCGGGATGGTGGGCCTCTGGTTCAAACGAACGAGAGCTGGCGACTCCTCGCGTCTTCACCAAGCGAGTACTCCGATGACCTCGTGGACACCGTCGAGGACATCAGTGGCGTGGCAACCTCTGGTCTGAGCCTCGTGTTCGCAAGCGCTGTCACATCTGTAACTGCCGAGCACTACTCGGTCCAGAACAGCGAAGACCGCTCGTCGCCGAACAGCGTGGTGCCCGAGTACGCGTGCCTCACAGCAACGGAGTCTGCGGACGTCTGAATCGACACCCTAAAGTAAGAATGCCCCCGGCGGCTGCCGGGGGCATTCTTCGTTTCCGGGATGAGACCTCGCGTTCACCGGGGCGGCTCCGCTTCCACAGCATTGCTGAAACAAGGATCAATCCTGCTCCTGCCGGACCCGAACGCTCTGAGGAGGATCCCTAATTTCTTGATGCAGCACCACTTCCTGCGAGTATCCTGTGGGCAGCGTGGGAGGAAAAAGGGGAATTCGATATGGCTGAATATGATGGTCTGCTCCGGATAGACGGGGAGGCCGACCGCCCGATGAACGTCACGATCGACCTCACGGGTGATCGGATGAAGGTCATGGCGGGAGATGTCGAGGTGGCCGATTGGTCCCGCGACGAGTTCCGGGTGCGGGCCCTGACGGACGGATTCCATGTGCGCGCCGAAGGTGAAGAGGTGGTACTCGACGTTCGCGAGGATGCTCGTTTCGCTATTGAACTCGGTCTGAAGAGTGCACACCCGACCCTGCGTCGCCGGATGGCGGCGCTTATGCGTGACGGGTCTTGAGACCCTGAAAGTCAGCCATGATCGGTCGCCGGCGGCGTCCCGATCAGGCTGAAGCCGATCGAAATGTCTGCCCCTCCGGGCACTTCGCCTTTGACCCAGGCGATATCGTTTCCGTTTGCTGAGATGGGTGCGGAGGTCGACTGCGAGCGGATCGGAAGCGGGTGGCTCGCCCAACCCGTCAATTCCCTCACTTCGCTGATTTTTATCGCCGTCGGGGCGATCATCGCGGGCCGTCGACCGGAACGTGTCTGGGTCGGGTTGGCGGTAGCAGCCACCGGATTCGGGTCTTTCTCTTCCACGGCTCGATGCCGGCGGGCAGCCAGTGGCGCATGACGTCTCACTGGCATGGCTCCTCACAACCGTTCCCGCCGTCGGCACCCGATGGGTACGCTGGCTCATCCTTCCCGGCCTTGCTCCGATCGGCGTCCTCCTTGCGTTGGTCCCCTCCCTGACTGACCCGCTGTTCATTGCACTGACGGCGACAGCCCTCATCGTCCTGGTCCGGCCTGACCGCTCGTTGGCGACGATGGGACCTTTGGCCCTTCTCGCTACCAGCGCAGGTTTTGGATGTGTTGTTGGGGTTCTTGGAAAGGACAGCTTCACGACACGGCCGCCGCCCGGTGCGCATAGCCAACCAGCATTGACGTATTGTCTATGCGTTCACAAGCGCTCGTAAGGAGGCCGACATGATCCTCGACTTGTTCTCGGAGCTGAATTGGCTCGCCATAGCTGTGGCGACCATTGCCTGGTTCGCATTTTCCGCCATCTGGTATTCGGTGCCGGTATTGAGCAAGGCGTGGGCCAGGGCCGCCAAAGTGGATACCACCGCCGACGCTCCACCACTTGCCCTCCTGTTCATTCCGACATTGATCGGGTACTTCGTCACCACCGTCGTCATCGGACTACTTGTCGCCGGCCTCGAAGTCGAAATACTTGGCGACGGCGTCCTCCTTGGAGCTGTGCTTGGTATCGGATTCGGCATGGTTGGAGCGCTGGTCAGCCAGGTCTACGAAACGAAAGGCAACTCCTACTGGCTCATCAACGGTATCAACGCGGTGATTGCCTACTCGATCGTCGGCGCGATCCTGGCGGTTTGGAACTGAATCACGGCCAAATCGGCGTCCGGCAAGCCGCAAATTAGCGCACGACCTGATACACCTGCATCAGGATGCCGTTGGAGTACGACTCGTGCTCGGCCAGCTCCAGTTTGGTGGCGTCCTTGTCGGCTTGGCTGAAAAGGCGCTTGCCCGCACCCAGCAACACGGGGAAGACAAGCAGGTGGTAGCGGTCAACCAGACCCGCATCGGCAAGACTTGCGCCCAAGGTGGCGCTGCCGTGGACCGCGATAGGACCGCCTTCAGTCTTCTTTAGAGCCGCGACTTCGTCCATTGACCGGAGCACAGTTGCCGGCCACCCCGGGTCGTCGGCCGTAAGCGTGGTCGACACTACATATCGGGGCATGGCGTTGTATTCGACGAACTCCTCCATCGTCGGCCAGACGGGGGCGAACTCCGCATAGGTCTTGCGGCCGAACAGGAGAGCTGTTGTCTCCTCCTGTTCTCTGCCCTTGATCGCATAAGCCGCCTCGTCGAACTCGACGGTCTTGAAAGTCCATCCGGCGCTGCGATGATCGCCGCCACCGGGAGCTTCCATGACACCGTCAGCGGATACAAAGGCGGTAACTATCAGTGGTCGCATTCTTCTCTCCTCGTCTAGTCGTATGCTCCGGGAAATCCGGTTGCCCCTGAAACGAACCGGCGAGACCCGAATCGACATTGCAGGGCGAGTTTTGCCGAAACCCGGACGAGCGAATTTTTCGGTCAGCGAAACTCGCCCACTGCCTGACGTCGGCTCCGCGGAGGTCAGCCTTCGGTCGCAGCAGCGAGCAGGCGGGCGAGTTCGGCGGGTTGGCTCACCATGGGCCAATGTCCTGAATCGATGTCGACGAACGAGAGGTTGGTCGCCCGGCTGAGCTCGGGGACATCGCCGGCTTCGATCCATTCCCTGGCGTCTTCGGGGCTGAATTCGGGGCAGACGAGAACCACGGGGAGGTCACAACGTCTGTCGTCGGTAAGCTGCACCACGCCTTTGGATACGCCCTCCGGGACCGAGACCGCCTGGGAGGCGATTCGGTCCCGCGCCGCCTCGTCGAGATCGGCCGAGTCCGGACCTTCGAATGGTTCCCAACCCGGGAAGGCCATGACACCGTCGACGTATGGAAAGAAGTCGGCGTACGGATCACCATCGGCGGCTGGAAACCCACCGATCATCACGACACTGTCGATCGCATCCGGGCGTTGGTCAGCGACGATCCAGGCCAGGGTACAGGCGGCCGAGTGGCCAACGACCGTGGGGCGGTCGGCTCCGTCGACGGCCTCCAAGACGGCAGCGACCTGGTCGGCCAGAGTCGCGGTGGTCGACGCATCGTCAACGCCCGGCAGAGATACCGGTTGCGCCCGGTGCCCCAAGCCCTCGAGCTCGGAGACCACTTCCGACCAGATCGAATGAGGGAGCCACAAGCCAGCAATGAGAATGATGTCCATGTCCGCACTCTAGGGCCGGACAGGGACACTTTTCTCTGAGAGCGGAAGGGTTCCAGACCCGAACTGTACCCACCTGAGAGATATCATCTCGTGTCCGCGCTGTCGCAGATCTGCTGAGAAATTTGTACACAGTTGTCGATTCTTGGCGTCCCGATTCGTTGAGAAGGTGAACATGGCACCGGTGCCATGACCACTCTGAGGCAGGTAGTAGACGTCTCAGCAGCAAAGGAGTAGAGAATGCAGGAAGTCGTAGTTGATTTCATCACCTCCCTCGACGGGTATGGTGCGGCTGAAGGCTGGCCGGGGTGGTGGGGCCTCGAAGGCCCTGAATATCTCAGATGGCTCAGGGAGCAGCCCGAACGCGAATACACACTTTTGATGGGAGCGAACACGTACCGGCAGATGTATGGGTTCGCGGCTGAGAACGAGTCCTCGGAATCGTCGCTGACATCTGACGAGGCTGCCTTCACAACAGAGTTGACCAACGCCTCCAAGGTTGTGTTCTCTTCGACACTTTACGATCCGCTGCAATGGGCCAACACCCGGCTCGTCAGCGGGGACGCGGTCGATGCAGTGGCGGAGATGAAGCGGGTTGGTACCGAAGCGATGCGCACGGTAGGCAGCCTCAGCTTGTGCCGCTCTCTACTCGAGGCAGGCCTCGTCGACCGTTTCCGGTTGGTGATCTTCCCGGTAATCACCGGCGACACCGGCTATGAGCGGATCTACGACGGTTATCCCGACATTGCGCTCGACATGGTTGCGAGCCAGACGTTCGACGGAAGGCTCCAGTTGCTCGAGTATGTCCCCAGTGTGGTGACCAAAAATGCATAGCCGTCACATTGAGAGACACATATTGTCCTCCGGGTACGAGCCTGCGAAGCGGGACCACTGCCTGAAAGGTGATTTATCATGACGGAGCCCACCAACCACACTCTCGAGGTTGCCGGTGCCGTTCTTGCCTACGACGTGTACGAGCCGGAAACGACCTCCGATCACAGGGCGCTGTTCATCGTCGGGTCTCCGATGGGGGCCTCCGGATTCTCCCAGCTGGTTCCTCACTTTTCGGACAGGACGGTCATCACCTACGACCCGCGCGGCATGGAGCGCAGCGAACTTCTCGAAGGGGGAACAGTCACCGTCGAGATCCATGGCGACGACCTTCACCGCGTGGTCGCGGCGTCCGGCCTGGCACCCGTAGATGTGTTCGCGTCAAGTGGTGGGGCCATGGTGGCGTTGCCATGGGTCATTGCACACCCCCAGGAGGTGGGCACCCTGGTCGCCCACGAGCCACCGTTGGTCTCCCTGCTCGAGGACTCCGACATCGCCTCCCGAGTCAACAACGACATCATCGACACCTACCAGCGAGATGGCTACGGGGCGGCAATGGCCAAGTTCATCCAACTCGTAATGCATGTCGGGCCGCTATCAGACGAATATCTCGACCAGCCGCCACCAGACCCGAACATGTTCGGTCTCCCCACCGAAGACGACGGCTCTCGAGACGACCCGCTGCTTGCCCGCAACCTCGCAATGCCTCCCTACCGTCCCGAGGCTGACGCCCTGCACTCAAGCGGAGTCCGCATCGTTCCGGCGATCGGGGCCGAGGGCGAAGGAACCATGGCCCGACGCGGCGGGGAAGCATTTGCTGCCCTTCTCGGACTCGAGCCGGTCAAATTCCCCGGAGACCACGGCGGGTTCATGGTCAGCGAGTGGTCACCCAACAACGACCCCGCTGCGTTCGCAACCATGCTCCGCGAGGTTCTGGACGCCTGGCGAGCCGACTATTGCTTATAAGACCTGTGATCCGGCCGACGATGTGGTGGTGGTCGTCGAGTCTGCTCAAGACCGAAAGTCAGCCGTACCGGTTTTCGCGAAAGGACTCGAAGATCATTTGGATGTACCTGCCTGCGGCGGGCGGCAGGTCGGCTCCTTTGAGGAACTGAGACAGACCTTCTTCATCGTCGATATGGTGGTCGATCTCACCAAAACCCATCTCCCAATTCCCGAAGGAACGATGAGAAACAGCGTGATCGACGATGACGTTCACCCGGTAGTGCCGCGGGTCGTTGCGAATGACGCGAAAGACCCTCTCGACATCATCTGACGGACCCTCGAGCACTTGGAGAAAGTCACCCTCGTGGTAAATCAATAATCCGGAGAGCCCTGCCTGTCGGTTGTTCTTGCGTGAGACGTTGAGGATTTCTTCGATCTCACCGGGACCTATATCAGTGTTCGCCCTGCTCTGGTACACGAGTTCCCGGATCTGCTCGATCCCACCTCTGGTGACGGCGGCAGAGGATCTGCCTCGATCTACGAGCCTGATCGCTGCGGATGTCTCCGGTGGTACCGGAAGAGTCATGCGGAACTTGGTCAAATTCTCTTCGCGGAGATAGACAACCTCACCGTCCATCAATCGAACCAGGCCCCGGGCCACTGTGAGCCCCAGACCCAACGAACCTGCCCGTCCCGGATCGTCGTGTGAACGCTCGAAGTCATCGAAGATTTGGTCGACGCGCTCCGGATTGATTCCCTGCCCGTCATCCGCGACTTCGACGAGAGCGAAAGTGTCGTTCACCTCGATACGGACCGTGACATTCGATCCTCCATATCGGAACGCATTGCTCAACAGGTTCCTGATTACGTGACGGACCCGTCGCGGGTCAGCGTACGCGGTCCCGATTCCCTCGATCTGAAGTCGATCGACGACTCCCAAACTCGATGCGGCAAGCTCTACTTCGGCCACGAGGTCGACATCTACGGCACTCACTGTGAGACCGGGTCCTCTGAGCCGGGCCATCGCTAGAAGGTCCTCGATGACAGCGGCAATGCTCGTTGACTGTTCGGCGATGATGGTCGACAACGCTACGAGCTCCTCAACCGGCATCGAAGCCGCCCGATCTCTCAACTCTGAGCTCAACCCCACCACCGCAGAAAGCGGAGTCCGTAGCTCGTGCGCCACGCTCCCGATCAGCCGATCCTGGCTGTCGAGAAGAGCGCGTAGCTGTTCTGCCTTTTCGACCGCGGGGGCCGCACTTGTCATACATGTAACTCGGCATCCGCGGCCGACACTGAAGTCGTAGTTGGCCATTGGCTCCGAAGGCTGGCCCTGCCTTTCAGCGCAGGGACCGTGTCTATGCCCCGTCGGCGCGCTGGAGGATCCTCCCTACGGCCCGCTCGACTCCGTCTATGTGGCGGCCGGTTGCCGACTGCTGGAGTAGCCCTGCCACGGCCTCTTCGGTTCCGACCCGCTCCAGTGCCAGGACCGCCGCCGAAGCCACTCGAGGATGTTCGTCGCCCAAACGCTCCACAAGCCCCGGTGTGGTGCCCTCGATTCGGAGTCGACCGATCGTTTGAATCGCAGTCATGCGGACCCGCCAATGATCGTCGCCGAAGGCGGCCAGCAACGCTGGCCCTGCGTCTGGGGAGCCAACGTACGCCAGAGATCGGGCTGCCCAAACTCTTGGCCAGTAGTCGAGGCGACTCCCGGATGCATCCGACATCAAGCGATCGGCATGACCGTTGCCGATATCGAGCAACACCCCCCGATAGGGAGGCAGCCCGAGTTCCGAATCCGGCACCGCTCCATTTAGAAGGCGGATTAGAACTTCTACTGCAGCAGCCTCACCGAGCCGGTTCGCCATCGACCGCGACCCGTCGCGGGGTGTCCACGCCATCAGCCGAGGTTAGGCCCGATCGGACATTGGAATCTGGAAATCAGGACGGCGAACAAAGTATTAGCACTTCCGCTATTTAGTGATACTATCTACCAGTAGTCAATACCGTTGAGTAGTACGAGGAGTGACCCGTGGGCAAACAGATGACCGAGATGCTCAAGGGCACGCTCGAGGGCATCGTCCTGGCAATCCTGTTCGCAGGGCCCGCGTATGGCTATGAGATCACGGCTCGCTTGCGGGAGCAGGGGTTCGTCCACCTCGCAGAAGGCACCGTCTACGCCCTGCTGGTCAGAATCGAACAGCGCGGCTTCGTCGACGTGGAGAAGGTCCCGTCGGAAAAGGGGCCGCCGCGCAAGGTGTACTCCCTAAACGCTCAAGGACGGGAATATCTGGAAGATTTCTGGGGGACCTGGAGCTTCCTCGCAGAACGGATCGAACAGCTCCGGAAGGAACGGAAATGACCATGTGGATCGAGAAGCTAACGGGATCGCTCGAGGAGAAGAGGCAGTACAAACAGTGTCGGGCCCGTGTCGACGCCCTTCCCGAGCCCTACAACAGCGCTGCAAAGGCGTTGCAGCGGTACTTCATGTACAACGGGGGCATCGTGGACGGCGAGACCCTCCTCAAGATGTCGGGTGACTTCGTCGAGCTCTGGGAGCGAGCCGCAGCCGACAGCACGCCGGTACGCGCCATCGTCGGCGACGACCCCGTCGAGTTCGCCGAGGCATTCGTCCAGGCCTACTCCGGGAATCACTGGATCGACAAGGAGCGCAAGCGCCTGATCGAAGCGATCGACTCCGCAGTCGGCGACGAAGTGAACGAGGAGGGTTCCGACATATGACGACGCAGCAAACTCCGGCAGTCCGTGTGCGAGACCTCGAGAAGTCGTATGGCGATCTGCACGTTCTCCGCGGGGTGGATTTCGAGGTGGCGCCGGGCAGCATCTTCGCTCTGCTCGGCTCGAGTGGGGCGGGAAAGACAACTGTCGTGAAGATCCTCTCCACGCTGCTCATGGCCGATGCGGGCTCGGCCGAGGTAAATGGCTCGATGCGGCGACACATGGTGCGAACCTGCGCAACTCGATCAGCCTCACCGGACAGTTCGCGGCCGTCGATGAAATTCTCAGCGGGTGGGAGAACCTCGTGCTGGTCGCCAGGCTGCGTCACCTCGACACTGCCTGCCTAAATGCTTGACTGACGTCATCTCAAACAGGAGCAACGTGAAGCGTTTCATGGGTCTTTTGATCGCCGGGGCTCTTGTAGCCACGGCTTGCGGCGGAGCTGGGTCTGAGTCATCCACTCCCGTGACGGACCAGACCTCGACGACCGAGGATGTCATTGATTCCGAACCCCCCGAGGAAACCACGACAACCGTGAATGATTCAGCCCCACTTCCTGATCCTTGCAGCTACGTCGAGGATGCTCAGATGAGCCAAATTCTCGGAATCGAAGTGTCCGGTGACAATTTGGGAAGTCCGGATATTTGTTCTTACGACCCAATCTCGTCCGAAGAATCCGGTGGCGTGTCTTTGGATTTCCCGGATCTCTTCGGCACTGGCTGCGACAATCAATTCACTTTGTACAATTTCGACGATGCCAATCCTTCAGAGCCAGTGGAGGGTGTCGGCACATACGCCAGGTACAGAGAAGGGCCATTCGGTGGAGTACTTGCAGTGTGCTTCAACGACACCGCCACCCTCATAGCCTCCTTGCAAGGGGCATCCGACGACCCGACAGCAACCCTGGTCGAAGTAGCAAAGGCCGTCGAGCCGAACCTTCCCTAGGGTTTCGTAGCGTCCCGAACGGTTCGTCCTGGCAAGTAGCGCTCGGTCCCTGCCCGAATCACCATATCGTCGCCCGCGACTCCGACATCGCCGCACGCGCGGGCAGCTAACTCACTCTCATGGAAATCCGGGCGGGTGTCATCGGGCGGACGGCAAGAGTCTCGATTGATGGTCGCTCTGGCAATAGAGCTAGTCGCGCCTACCAACCGCAGCCAACCCCGAGTTGCTCGTTGCCAACCATCCACGCCGCCGGGGCTGCCGAAAAGCCGGTGATCCGCAGCGGTGATCAGGAAGGTTGGGTAATATTGTTGAAGGCGAGCCGTCTCGCCTCACTCGCTGATCGGGTTCCCATGCGACCCGACAAGGCGCGAGGGAAGGTGACCCGATGTCATCGGCGGTCGGTAAGACTGGACGATCGCATTGTCGACGTGTCTGTCCCCGGTCGAGAGAGCATGGGTCTCCCCACGGGGATTTGACGCGCAGAGGAGACAATGATGACCCGTCAGCGACAGCTCAAGTCCCTGATCCGTTCCCGCGTGGACCGCACCGGGGAGACATATATGGTTGCCCGCAGGCACATTCTCAATGCACGCACTAGTACCGAGTATGAGCTCCGGGGCGGACTCGATCCCGAAACGTCGGCGTGTGCCAACGCCTTCGCCAACCGGGGCATAGGGGATCCCGTCACCGGGCGGCCGATCTCTGAGGCGCTGGTACTCGGTATTGGCGGTGGCCTCGGGGCCGGATACATCCTGTGGGAGTTCAACGCCACCAAAGGCACCAACCGCACGGTGGTGACCCTCGGGTTCCGCAACCAGTGGCAATACCCCGACCGGTGGTACGCCAAGGTTTGCGAACGCCTCGGCGTCGCCGTCCAATTTCACGAGACCTCGGGTATCGCCAAGGCTCGAGATCTTCTCGACAGGGCTCTGGACGACGGCATACCGGCGATAGCGTTTGTATCGGTGGCAGACCTGCCCTACTGGCATCTTCCATCGGAGCAATCCGGGTGGTGGGGCTACCCGGTCACCGTCTATGGAAGAGAAGGTGATCGCTATCTAATTGACGACCGGAACAAGGGGCGACTCACAGTTGGGGCAGACCACCTTGCCGCGGCCAGATCACGTATCTCGTCGTACAAGAACCGGCTTATCGTGGCCGACCCGGCCGCCTCCGAGCTCGATGAGGGACAGCTCGTTACTGCGGTGCGAGCCGGTCTCGAGGAGCAGTTGGCACATCTGAGTGAGAAATCAGCGTCGTTCTCGTTGCCCGCTTTCGACAAGTGGGCGAAAATGCTTACCGACACCAAGAACGTCAAGGCGTGGCCCAAAGTCTTCGCTGACGGGGTCGGTCTGGCCGAAGTACTGGTATCCGTGGGCGAGCAAGTGGATGAACGCGGGATGTTCGGAGGAACCCTGCGAAATCGGTACGCCGAGTTCCTCGATGATGCAGCAGGGCTCCTCGGCATCGACCTGTCCTCGGCCTCAAGCGCATACCGGGCGGCGGCAGAGCGTTGGCTGGACGTCGCCGCCGCATGCCGGTCTTTGCCGGCTGTAGACGAGGCGACCCGACTGACTCGGCTCCGCCGCGAGGCCGTCGAAAAGGGCGACTCCGGAGATAGGTCGGCTCGCAGAGCAGCGGAAGGGATCGCCGGCGTTCTCGACTCAGCCGACCCGATCAGCCGGGACGAGATGGCTGACCTGTTCCCCAGAATCGCTGAAGCGGTCCATTCAGCTGCTAACGCCGAGCGGGGGGCCATGGAGAGGCTGCGGATCGCCCTGGCCTGAAGGGCTGATGAAAAGAGATAATCCGGTCCGGGGGTCGAGGACGGTTGAACGTGGCCACCTCGTCCCCTCGACCAAGCCAGAGTCCTCACGACCGCTGCGTCGAATCAACTCGTGTTTGCGCATGGGGCTTAGAACGCGCGTGCGAGGGTGGTGCAAACGTCCAGCTTTCTCCAGCGGTATGAGATACGCCGTTTCTTCCGCCACCAACACGAGCCGTCGGAGGCAGCTAGCACGCGCCCGTTGGGTCGCAAGGTCGTGGTTTGTCACGCGCGATGGACGCGCGAAGCAAAGCGGTCTCCCAAACAAGCAGGCCGCTCCGGAGAGCGGCCTGACCTGGTGTTTCTGAGTCGGGACGGCGGGATTCGAACCCACGACCTCAGCGTCCCGAACGCTGCGCGCTACCAAGCTGCGCCACGTCCCGATGGTTTGATTCTACGCAGTCACGATCCGTAGGTCGGATCGGATTGCTAGGCGAGCAACTCGGCGATCTGGACTGCGTTGAGGGCAGCGCCTTTTCTCAGGTTGTCACCAACCACCCAGAGATTGAGACCACCCGGCTCGCCCAGCGTTCCCCTGATCCTGCCGGCGAGGACATCGTCGATGCCTGCGGAATCGAGGGCAGTCGGAATCTTGTCGGTCCAAACCTCGATCCCTTGCGCATTGTTGAGGATCTCGGTTGCAGCTTCGGGTGTGGTCGCCGTCTCGAAACGCATCGATGCCGATATGCCATGACCGACCGTGACCGGAACCCGCACACAGGTGGGCTCGACCGCCAGGTCGGGGATGGAGAGGATCTTCCGCGACTCGTTGACTAGCTTCCATTCTTCATCGGTGTAGCCCAACTCCGCCTCGTTCCCGGCAAAGGGCAGGGTGTTGAAAGCGATCGGGCGCAGGTAGATCTCCGAGCCGGGGTCCACCCAGGAGCCGTCCATCAGAGCGTCCACGTCCCCGCGAAGTGCATCGACCTGGCCCATCAACTCGTCGACTGCGGCCTTGCCGGACCCGGAAACGGACTGATACGAGCTGACCACCATCGAGCGAAGTCCGAGACTGCGATGAAGGGGCCCGGCCGCCATCATCAGGGCCATCGTCGTGCAGTTCGGGTTGGCGATGATCCCGTTGTGCTCGGCCACCGCGTCGTCATTGACCCCGGCCACCACCAGAGGAACGCCGGTCTCCATCCGGAAGGCGGATGAGTTGTCGACGACCACCGCACCCACCTCGACGAAGCGATGTGCGAACTCCTTGGACCTGGCGCTGCCTGCGCTGAACAGCGCCACCTCGACACCCGACGGATCGGCGTCGGCAAGGTCTTCGGCGACAACGTCGCCCCACCGGGTGGCGACGATGCTTCCAGCCGAACGCCAGGAAGCGAACAGCCTCAGTTCGGAGACTTCGAACTCACGTTCGTGGAGGATTGAAAGCATGGTTCGCCCCACCGCGCCGGTGGCACCGACGACGGCGACGCTCTTCCCGCTCACGCTCCGACCTCTTCGGTGATCATGGGAGGATCGAAGGCTTTGTGCAGGGCGTTGACCGCGTTCTCCACCTGGTCGGCGCGGACTACACAGGAGATCCTGATTGTCGAGGTTGAGATCATTTCGATATTGATCCCGACTTCGGCGAGAGCACGGAATGCGTGTGCCGCAACGCCGGGATGCGACTTCATCCCGGCACCGACCAGCGAGACCTTGCCGATCTCGGTGTCGACATCGACCGAGAGAGCACCAACCTCGACAGCTACTTCTTTGGCGATCCGCTCTGCCTCAGCAACCTGCGAGCGCGGGACCGTGAAGCTGATGTCGGTGGTTCCATCGTGGGAGACGTTCTGGACGATCATGTCGACGTTCACACCCGCATCGGCGAGAGGGCCGAACACCGAGGCAGCGACACCGGGACGGTCGGGAAGCCGGTTTACCGAAACCTTCGCCTCTGACCGGTCATGGGCGATCCCGCTGATGATGGCTTGTTCCATTGTCGTCTCCTTGACCCAGGTCCCAACCTGGCCGCTCAGGGATGATCGCACGTGAATCGGGATATCGAACCGGCGCCCGAATTCGACCGACCGCGACATGAGGACCCCGGCTCCAGCACCGGACAACTCGAGCATCTCGTCGAATGAGACCTCTTCGAGCTTCTTGGCCTCAGGGACGATTCGAGGGTCGGCGGTGAAAACACCATCGACATCTGTGTAGATCTCACAGGCATCCGCACCCAGAGCAGCAGCCAGGGCGACTGCCGTGGCATCCGACCCGCCGCGGCCCAACGTGGTCACTTCTTTGGAGTCGGGGTCGACGCCTTGAAAGCCGGCGACGATCACGACCTTTCCCTCAGCAAGGGAGTCCTTGACCCGGTGCCCGGTGATCTCCTTGATCTTGGCCTCACCGTGTGACGAGTCGGTGAGGATCCCCGCCTGGCTTCCGGTGTAGCTGACCGCAGGAATGTCCCTGACATCGAGGGCCATCGCCAGCAGCGCCATTGAAATCCGCTCCCCCGCCGAGAGCAGCATGTCCATCTCCCTGGGAGGGGGTTTCGGGGAGATGTCCGCGGCGAGGGCGATCAGCTCGTCAGTGGTCTGGCCCATCGCCGATACGACAACAACAACATCGTTGCCGGCACGGCGCGAAGCCCCGACGAGGTCGGCGACCGCGCTGATCCGCGCCGGATCGGCTACGGAGGTGCCACCATACTTCTGAACCACTACAGGCATACGCACAGTTTGGAGCCTTTTCGCCCTCAATACGAACACCGCCCGACGATTGTTTCCTGTCGGCGCCTAAAGTCTCGATTCGATGTCCGATCGCCGCAACCGCCAGAAAGAACTTCGCGCCGCCAAAAAAGAGGCGGAGAAGAAGAAAAGTGCTCGCCGGGAGCTCACCCGACGCATCCTCACCGCCTTCGGGTTTGGTGCGGTTGTCGTAGGCTTTTTCGCCCTGGGAGCGATATTCGACGGCGACGGCAGCCTGCCCACAGGTTATGAGGCATTTCGGGCGCAGGAAACAGCATGTGGGGGAGACCAGCCCCCCGCCCAAAGTGTCGACCAGTTCGAGGCGCCCCAAGCACAGACTGACCTCGAGACCGCCACCGCAGCCACAGCAACCCTCCAGACCTCATGTGGCGAGATCGTGATCGACTTGAACCTCGACAGCACAGACACGGTCAACTCATTTGTGTTCCTTGCCCGGGAAGGCTTCTACGACGGGCAAGTCTTTCACCGTGTTCTCGCCGACTTCGTGATCCAGGGAGGAGACCCGGAAGCAAACGCGACCGGTGGCCCTGGATACAGCGTGCCTGACGAGTTCCCCGATGAAGACTTCGTTTACGAGGCCGGCGTGGTTGCGATGGACAACCAGGGGCGGGGCACGACCGGGAGCGACATGTTCATCGTCGTAGGTGATGCGAGTGCGCTCAACCCACAGTTCAACATTCTCGGCACTGTCGTCTCGGGCCAGGACGCAATCGATGCCATCACCGAGATCGATACGGCCCGGCGTCCCGGTTTTCGCGAGGACAGCCTCCCGCTCGAGACGGTATATATCGAGACCGTCACGATCGACATAACCGGTTCTTGACCCACTCATCAGCGATGATTTGTGGGCAATGGCAGTAGACCTCCACTCCCACAGCACATTCTCAGACGGATCGGACACACCCGCCGAGCTCGTCCACCGCGCCATGGAGTTGGGGCTGACCGCAATCGCCCTCACCGACCACGACACCCAGGAAGGACTCGAAGAGGCCCAAGCGGCCGCGGGCGGGATCGAGCTGATCCCGGGGACCGAGCTTTCACTGACACGTACCGAGGGTGGGATGCATCTTGTGGTGTTGTGGCTCCAACCCGGGGCGGGACCGCTCCAGGACCGACTTGCGGAGATCCAATACGCTCGCGGTTCTCGCAACCAGATCATCGTCGACGAACTCACCCGCCTCGGGATGCCAATGACGCTCGAGGAAGTGCTCGTCGAAGCCGGTGAGGGCTCGGTCGGTCGGCCCCATATTGCGGCTGTCATGGTGGCGAAGGGGTATGTCCCCGACATCAAAACCGCCTTCGACCTCTGGCTCGCCAACGGCGCACCTGCATATGTGAAGCGACGCTTGCTCACTCCCGAGGAGGGAATCGGCCTCGCCCTGGAGTCGGGAGCGGTGCCAATCCTCGCCCACCCCCATACGCTGGGCGTGAACCGGGCGGCGGAAATGGCCGACCTTCTCGATGAGCTCAAAGGATATGGCCTGGTCGGGCTGGAAGCTCACTACTCCGCATACCAGCAGCACGAGCGCTACGGCTACGACGATCTTGCCCGCCGCTTCGGTCTCATCCCCTCCGGAGGAAGTGACTATCACGGGACCTACAAGGAAGGGCTGGGTTTGGGCTCTGGCTATGGCGATCTCCACGTGCCCGAGCGAATCCTCGAGACGCTGAGGGCATCGAGGCAATGACCAAACCCATCCGGATGGGGATGGCAGCCGCCATCGTTTCCGGGGGGATCCTCCTCTCCCGACTCCTCGGGTTGCTGCGGGAGAGCTTGATCGCGGGCATGATCGGGCTGAATGCCGAGGCTGACCTCTACCGGCATGCCTTTGCCATCCCCGACTTCCTCAGCTACCTGCTCGCCGGGGCATACCTCACCATCACTCTGATTCCGATCCTCAGCCGCCATATCGAGAAAGGCGACGTCGAAGCGACAAACCGCGCTTTCACCTCGGTCTTTCGGTTTGTCGCTTTCGGGATCGTGGGACTCACGACGGTGATGTGGATTTTCGCTCCCCAGTTCGTCGAACTGGTCTTCCAGGCCCGGCCCGAAGACCATCTGCGGCTGACCTCTCTCACCCGGATCGCTCTCCCCGCCCAGATATTTCTCGTGCTCGGGTCGGTTCTGATGGCAGCCCAGTATGCCCAAAAGCATTTCGTCATCCCGGCGATCGCTCCGGTTATCTACAACCTCGGGATCATCGGTGGCGGGTTGATCGGGTTCGCCGTTGGCGAAGCAACCCCCGAGGCTTTTCTCTGGGGGGCTGTTGTCGGGTCGTCGATCGGAAACTTCGGCCTCCAATGGTTCGGAGCACGACGCAGCGGTGTCCGCCTCGTCCCGGTCGCCGGGCGGACAGCCGTCGGTGAGTACCTGATCCTCGCCCTCCCATTGATGCTTGGCCAGTCGGTTGCAGTTCTCGACGAACAGTTCATCAACTGGTTCGGTCAGGTGGAGACAGGTGCGGCTGCGGGGCTTTTCTACGCCCGCCGCCTCACCATGGTCCCAATCGGCGTGATCGCCCAGGCGGCCGGAGTCGCCGCCTATCCGTTCCTCGCCCGGCTCGCAGCCAGCGGTGCCCGAGAGGAGTTGAACGCGACAACCGAGAGTGCAGCCAAGAACACTGTCTTCGTATCGGCTGTGGCGACCGCGCTCCTTGTCGTTCTCGCCGGCCCGCTGGTCTCACTCATCTACGGCTACGGAGAATTCGCCACTGGAGAGGACAATGTCAGTGTCGTTGCCGGCCTCCTCGTCATCTATGCCTTCTCGATACCGGCCTGGGGACTGCACCAGATCATCGCCAGGCACTTCTACGCGAGGCGGCGGATGTGGGTGCCGGTGGTCGTGGGAACGATCTCGACGATTGTCGCGATCCCTACCTGGCTGATCCTCTACAACACGATGGGGGTCCAAGGTTTTGCCCTTGCCTCGACGCTGACCATGACCGGATATGCACTCGCGCTCCTCCTCGCCTGGGGCGGTGACGCCGGTTGGGATGGCGTACGCCGGATCGCTCCCTCTTTCGCCCGGGGTCTGGTGGCAGCAGGTATCGCCGCGGTCGCCACCGTTCCTCTGGTCAATGCAATGGGAGGCTCTGGGGCACCCGGTCCGCTCGCCGCCCTGGGGATCGCAGCCGTAGGTGCTGCCACAACACTGGGGGTGTTTCTACTAGTCGCCAGGATCCTCAAGGCGCCAGAACTCGACGCTTTGACCGCGCGAATCAGGTCGCGACGTGCCTAGCTCGGAGAGGGCCGCTTCTGTTCGAACCGTGAGGGGTAGATCTCGGGGCTGAGGGCGCGGACCCAGCCGGGGACACGGTTGTCATTGCCGTTTCGCCCAGCCCCTCGCGCCCTTTCTTCGGCGGTGACATGGTCGAGCACCACGGCGATCACCGCCGCCTCGAATTCAGACGCTCTACCTTTGATGTCGAATGGCCGTTTCACGATTTCATCTCCACAAGTTCGATAAGCGTTCCACCGAGGTCCGCGGGATGCACGAATGCGATTCGTGTGCCCCTTCCCCCTCGTCTCGGGCTTTCGTCGATGAGGCGGGCACCCGTCTCCTTCAAATGAGACAGGGCGGCCTCGATGTTGGTTACCGCATACGCGACGTGGTGGAGGCCTTCGCCGTGATTGTCCAGAAATCGTCCGACCGGCGTCTCGGCGCTCAATGGCTGCAAGAGCTGCACGAACGACCCGCCTACCGCGATCATCGCTTCCTCGACTCCCTGTTCCTCTACTACCTCCCGATACGCGGGCTCGACCCGATAACGATCCCTGTAACCGTCGAGTGCCGCGTCGAGGTCATGCACCGCTATCGCTATGTGGTCGAGGTTGAGTAGCTTCACCCGTCCCACGATACCGTCCAAGGCAAGGCGTAGTCCCGGCGACGGACTCGCGACCCTCCCTCCGCCTGTCCCCTCTTCTCCGCTTGTCCCCTCTTCTCCGCTTGCCCCACTTTTCCGCTTGCCCCCTCTCCCTCTGCCTGCCCCTCTCTCCCTCCGCCTGCCCCTCTCTCCCTCCGCTTGCGGAGGGAGTACCTCCGACCTTTAGGTCGGAGGGGAGGGTGGGGCGTACCCACCAACGGGACTCGAGCTCCTCATTCGTCGGGGGCCGGGAGATGTGGGATCGGGAAGAACTGGCGACGGGAGGCCGTTACCATCGGTGAGCAGGAGACTTCATATGACAAACAGCGTTATCACAGGCATCGCACGGACCCCGATCGGCAAATACGGTGGTGGACTGGCGCCATTGCGGGCGTTCGAGCTTGGAGGCGTCGCCATCGAGGCCGCGGTATCCAGGTCGGGGGTGGGCCCGGAGGCTTTCGACGAGATTCTCTTCGGGCACGTACTCCAAGCCGGAGAGGGCCAGATCACCGCGCGTCAGGCTGCGGTAGCAGGTGGCCTTCCGATGACGATTCCCTCGACGACTATCAACAAGGTGTGCCTGTCTGGGATGTCCGCGGTGGGCCTTGCCGACCGGGCCATCAGGGCGGGCGATTCGAAGTTTGTTCTCGCCGGTGGCATGGAGAGCATGAGCAATGCCCCTCACGTGGTTCGAGAGGTGCGGTGGGGTGCCCGCATTGGAGACGTCACCATGGTCGATGTGATGCAGCACGACGGGCTGTTCTGTGCCTTCGACAAATGCACGATGGGCCAGTCTTCCGACCTGAAGAACCAGAGGCTGGGCATCGGCCGCGAGGAGCAGGACGAATGGGCAGCGCGCAGCCACCAAAGAGCGGCTGAAGCCACCGCCCGCGGAGTGTTCGAGTTCGAGATCGCACCGACCCCGGTCGCCCAGCGCAAGGGTGACCCGATCATCGTCAGCCTCGACGAGGGCATCCGTGAGGGCTCGACTGCAGAGAGCCTTGGAAATCTTCGGCCCGCCTTCGTTGAAGACGGGACTATTACTGCGGGGAACGCATCTCAGGTATCGGATGGCGCCGCAGCTCTCGTAGTTGCCGACCCTCTCGCTGCGGATGCCGCCGGGTCACCGGCGCTTGCCGAGATCATTGCGTACGGTCAGATCGGGGGCATCGACGCCACCCTGCACGAACGCCCGGCAGAAGCCCTCGCAGTCGCGCTCAAGAAGGCAGGGATGAAACCTGCCGACCTCGATATCGTCGAGATCAACGAAGCTTTCGCCGCGGTCTCACTCTGGTCAGCCCGGATGCTCGAAATCCCGGAGGAGAAAGTGAATGTCAACGGTGGTGCCGTGGCTCTCGGCCACCCGCTCGGAGCCACCGGGGCGAGACTCATCGTCAGCCTCATCGGGGCTCTCACCGCCCGCGGGGGAGGCATCGGTGCAGCAACTCTGTGCGGTGGGGGCGGCCAGGGGGACGCGATCATCCTCCGGGTGGGCGCCTGATGGTCGAACCCATCGAAAGGAATCTCGGTCTCGACCTCGTCCGGGTCACCGAGACGGCTGCGATGGGTGCCGGACGGTGGCTGGGCCGCGGCGACAAAGAAGCCGCCGATCAGGCAGCAGTCGACGGGATGCGCTTTCACCTCGCAACCCTCGAAATCGACGGCCAGGTAATCATCGGCGAAGGCGAGAAAGACCGGGCACCAATGCTCTTCAACGGCGAGCGGGTCGGTACCGGAAACGGGCTTGTCGTCGACGTGGCGGTCGACCCTGTGGACGGGACAACCCTGACCGCCTCAGGAATCCCTGGTGCGATTGCGGTGATTGCCCTTTCCGAGGGCCGTGGGTCAATGTACGCACCCGGCTCGCTCGTGTACATGGACAAGATCGCCGTCGGGCCGGAAGCCGCCGGAAAGGTCGACCTTGACGCGCCTGTGGGGCACAACCTGAAGCAGGTGGCCAAAGCGAAGAAGAAGGATGTCAACGACCTCCGGGTTCTGATCCTGGACCGGCCCCGAAACCAGAAGTACATAGACGAGGTACGCAAGGCGGGGGCCAGGATCAGCCTGATCCGTGACGGCGACGTCGCCGGCGCCATCGCTACCGCCCAGGACGAAACCGCAGCCGACATCCTCCTTGGAATCGGGGGCTCACCCGAGGCCGTGCTGGCTGCAGCCGCTCTCCTCTGTGTGGAAGGGGACCAGCAATGCAGGCTGTGGCCGAGAGATGAAAGCGAACGCCAGTATGCAATCGACCAGGGTCTGGACCTCGACAAGGTAATGACCAACAAGGACCTGATCGCTTCGGACAATGTGTTCTTCGCAGCCACCGGAGTCACCGGGGGCGAATATCTCCGCCCGGTGGAATTCCGCGGCGAGACCGTGGTCACCCATTCGGTGATCATGCGGTCGAAGACCGGCTCGATTCGCTATATGGACGCCTTCCACCATCTCGACCGTCTCCGTCGTATCTCCGCTCAGACTCTCGACTGAGAGGTACCAACGTGGCCTTCCTGGAGTTGGTGACGATTCTGGTCGATGAATACGACGCTGGTATCGAGTTCTTTGTCGGACTTCTCGGATTCGATCTCAGCGAAGACTCCCCCTCGATTACCAACGACGGGAGGCCGAAGCGCTGGGTTGTGGTGCGACCGCCTGGAGCCGAAACTGCGATCCTTTTAGCCGAGGCGGATGGGGACTCTCAACTGCAAACAGCCGGAAACCAGGTCGGTGGGCGCGTTGGATTCTTCCTCAGGGTGGACGACTTCGACACGAGCTTTGCCCGGATGAAGGCGGCCGGGGTGACCTTCCTGTCGGGGCCTCGGACAGAGGCCTACGGTCGGGTCGCTGTGTTTGTCGACGTCTCCGGCAACAAGTGGGATCTCCTCGGTCCGAGCTGAGGTCCAAAACTCAGGCGAGGCCAGAGCGGCGCCAGGTGCGGACTACCCAGCCGGCGGCAACCACGAGCGCGGCGACACCAGCGATCCGGACCAGGACTCCGCCGGTCTCTGCCCCGTCCACGACTATCCCCATGACAGCTACCAAACCGGCGACGATCAGGGACGTGCCGGCGCCGCGGACCAGTTCGGTAAGTGGATCCACCGGCCGGACCCGGAGGGTGAAGGAGATCGATGCGGTCTCGATCGAGAGGGTCAAGAGCAGTGCCTGAACCCATACTTCCGGTGTCACTACGAGGTCGAAGGCAACCAGGAGGCCGAGTCGGACGACAAACCCCACGGCGAGGGCCGTAATCCCGCCCCGGTGTCCCATTATCAGACCCGTAGCGAGAAGCGCAACGGCGATCCAGCCGAGCAAGGAGATAAACCCGTTCCCCCCCGGGTCGGACACTTGGACCAGGGCTACGGCGAGGGCCACCGAGAGTAAGGCGGTCAGCCGAGCTGCCGTCGCCAAGACGACCTCCTCGCGTCGAGCTGATGGAGAGGGACTTCAGGTGGGTCGTCCCTGGCCCAGATGGCGACAGCGATTCCCGCACCAGACAACCGGTCCCGAATCCGGTCCCGCTCCATGGACCAGATCCTACGCCCGATCTCCCTGTCCCCCCGATCCGGCTCGATCAGCTGATCGGTTGCATCGATCTCGATTGCAACTACGTCGATCCCCGACCTGCGCAGGACGTTCAGCAATCCGGCCATCTTGTTATCGAGCATCGGGCTCAGCGCTACCACCAGGGCCGGCCGTTTCGCCGCCCTGATCACCGAGCGCTCGACTGCGTCCCAAAGGACTTCTCCAGGGCGAACTCCGAGGAGTTGCTCCAGCAACTTGCGGCGGTGGATCTCACCCGAGCCCGGGCCGACCCACCTGCACATGCCATCGAGCGTGATCAGGCCGAGCCGGTGCCGCCGTCGTGCATGGCCACGGAGCAGCGCGGCCGCGAGCCGGACGGAGCGGTCGACGAGATCGATCAAGCCGGTGTTCGCTTCGACCTGGGCATCAACCAGCAGGATCACGTCACCGTTCCGCTCCGGGTGGCGCTCGTTGACCCACAATCCATCAGAACGAGACGACACCCTCCAGTTGATGTGACGCGGGTCGTCACCAGGAGCGTACGAACGCAAGTCGGCAAATTCTGAGCCCGATCCTCGCAGGCTGGAAACCAGGTCACCCGCATGGAGATTGGTCTCCAGAGGCGACAGCAGACGTCTCAATACGACCTCCTGGGGCACCACAACCCAGCTCTTGAGATCGGGCGAAGTCTGGGCAACGTCGAACATGCTCAGCGGCGCCTCGGTATAGGTGCTGATCGGACCAATCCGGTGCCGACCCCACGTCGATGCCCGAATCGTGAGGATGACATCGGTGCTCGTCCCGACTGCAGGCACCATCAGGCGGCCGTCGCCGAAAACCCTGGCGCCGTCCGCTTCGACTACTTCGAGGCCGCGGCTCAGCTTGAGATCGGCATAGGTCCTCCCTGCGTCCCCATCGGACTCAAAGCGAAGTCGGATCCGTCGCTCTTCTCCTTCCACCATCGACTGTGGCCACTCGAGAATCGACACCTTCAATGGGAGAGCCTGGCCCCCGAGGATTCCGACCACCGCCAGAACCAGAAAGGCGGTTCCGATGAGCACGGGCTCGGGGCTGCCCGCAGCCAGCCCTGCCGCCATCCCGACCAGGCCGGCTGAAACGTAGGCGCGCAACCGAGGGCTGGACCGAATGTTCAAGGCATGAGTTCATTGGGAACGGCGGGCGGTGTCTCGATCTGATCCAGGATCTCTGTGACTACCCGCTCCTCGGTGAACTCCTGCGCCCAGTACTCCGGTCGCATGATTATCCGGTGAGCAAGGCCGGCGATGGCCACGTCCTGGACGTCGTCGGGAACCACGTAATCCCTGCCCGCAAAGGCGGCGGATGCGCGCGCCAACTTCATTACGGCCAGCGAGCCCCGGGGACTTGCGCCCACACGGACCCGTCCTGAGGCGCGAGTCGCAGCAACCAGGTCGACGATGTACTTGCCGACGGATTCAGCAACGTGGACCGACTCCACCGCGGCCTGCATCTCGAGGACTGTCGTCCGATCGACCAGTTTGCGGAGGGGAATGTCGTCGGTTCCCCGCTTGGCGCGGCTCTCGAGGATCGACCACTCCGCCTCCCGGTCGGGATAGCCGAGCCGGACCCTTGCCAGGAACCTGTCCACTTGAGCCTCGGGTAATGGATAGGTTCCTTCGTATTCGATCGGGTTCTGGGTGGCAATAACCAGGAATGGGGGCCCGAGGAGGTGGGTCTCCCCGTCGACGGTCACCTGCTTCTCCTGCATCGCTTCGAGCAGCGACGCCTGGGTCTTCGCCGGGGCGCGATTGATCTCATCAGCGAGCAGGAGGTTGGTGAACACCGGCCCGGGACGAAACTCGGGCAGGTTGGTTGCCGGATCGAGGATCATCGAACCGGTGATGTCCATCGGCATGAGATCGGGAGTGAACTGGACCCGGGAAAATCCCATGTCGGCAACCTGGGCGAACGATCGCGCCAGCAGGGTCTTGGCAAGTCCGGGTAGGTCCTCGATCAGAACATGACCGTTGGCCAACAGGGCCATCAGGATCAGCCGCAGTGCCTCCCTCTTCCCGAGCACCGCGCGTTCGACTTCGTCGAGGATCGAGTTGGCCACCTCGGCGACCTTCGCGACGTCGAGGGCCGGTGCAGTCACAGTTTCTCCAATCCCACTACCAAGCGTTCGAGTTCTTCCACCGGCATCGGGTCGTCGCCGGGTCCCATCAGGGTATTCCACTCGCGTTCTCCCAACATCTCCATGGCCGCGGGCGAATCGACTTTGAGCCCGTGCCGGTCGAGGCGGTGCTCTGCAATTCGCTTGAGACCGGGTCGAAGTCGCCGGTTCGGGCTGAGGTATCCACTGGTGGCGTCTACGACCATCAACTCTGAAGTGGCGATGGCCCGGGGCAACCTGGAAAGGTCGGGGGGCGGGACCGTGAACAGGGGGACTTCCAGGGGGTCACCCCGGTTCGGGATTCCCCGGTATTGAAGACCCACCAACAACACCAGAAGCCCTTCCCAGAGCGCGAGCTGGGTTGCGCCCTGCATCTGAATGAGGATGAAAGCGGCAACAGCTGCAGCAACAGCCGCCCCGACCACAACGCGGATCATTTCCCCACCTCCATCTCTCGGCACAGATTGCCAGAAGTCGCCTCGGCCTCCTCGGCGTCACCCACTGACACCGGGCCGTAGCCAAAACGGGTGCGGGAGTAGCGGGTCATGAGCTTGCTCACACTGGCTTGATCTAGGTCGAGTTCTCCGGTCGCCCGGCGGGCATGACGCTGGGCGGTTTCCGTCGCCCGCCGCGCCACCCCGCGGTCTGCGGCGAATTGCTCGAATCGATCGTACGCATTGAGAACCCGGGAACGAGGATCGGTCCCGAGATCGAGCGTGGCCGGCATGCGCTTGCCCTCGAACGTGCCTCGAGGGATGGCCGGCTCGGGCGCCGGGTCTTCGACTATGGTCTCGGCATCACGGACCGCGAGTCCGACTCGGGTCAGGGCTGCAGCAATCACTGCGGCGACCAGAAGTGAGAACAGCCACGCCGAGACGCCAACCCCGGCGGCCGCCGGGTCGCCGGTTGCTCCCACCTGGTCCGCATCGCCCGGATCGGCGATAAAGCTCTCCGCGACCGGCTGGAGAAATCTGACGATCAGCAGGAACACCAACACCCCGAGGATCACGCCTAGGTAGTTGCGCTTTCGCTCCTGGCGGCGGGGCCGAACCTCTTTGATCGCGAAGACGAGGAGGATTGCGCCCAGCACTGCAAGCACAATCAGGACCCAGCCGATCATCTGGCCAAGGTCGATGTCGAAGTTGGTGTCCAGCTCGAACAACGGGTCGTCGCTAAATCCGCCCGGGCGCGATCGTGCCGCAACGGCGACCACAAACCCGAGGGAGAGCAACGCCACCAGTCCCAGAACCACCGAGACATAGCGTCGTTGCCGGCTCAACGGGACATGCCATTGTCGATCATGTCGAGCACCTCGGTGAGCGTGTCGACCACCGGAACCCCTTGGGCCTCGAGCACGTCACGGTGATGGGATCCTCCGTCGTAGAGAATCGACCGGGCGCCGACAGATTGGGCTGCGATGTGGTCGTCGGGGGTGTCTCCAACCACCACAACCGTGCGGGGATCGACATCCTGGTGGAGAAGGTGACGCTTCAGATATTCCGCCTTCACCTGGCCGCTGGGCTGCTCGAGACCGGTGATAAGGGAGAAGTATCCCTCGATCCCATGAGCGCGAACCGTCGGGACCAGGTGCTCGTGGGTACTCATCGAAAGCAGCGACTGCCCGATGCCGAGGCCCGCCGCACCGTCGAGAACCACCACCGCATCGTCAGCCAACCTGGCGCTGTCGACACCTGCGTAATAGACCTCATGGAAGATTTTGTTCAGATCGGACCATTCCATGTCACCGACCGGTCTCCCGAAGAGTGAGTCGTAGAAGGAGCGCACCGGTCTGGTGTAGTGGTCCCGGTAGGCGTCAGAGTCGATCGGAGCATGTCCAAAGCGGCTGATCGACTCGCTGACCGACTGCACAACAAGCTCGAGGTCGTTGAGCAAAGTCCCATTCCAATCCCAAACAATGTGTAAGGCCGCCATCCCTCCGCAGGTTAGGAAGACTTTTCGACCTGGGAGCTAGAGCTACGCCCCAAGGAAAGACGAGTCGATCCCTGCGCCCGACGAAGGAGGGCGGAGGTAGGACGGAGAGGTCCCACGAGCCGGGAGACAATGACAGGTCAACGACCGGATATGCCGTCGCGACTCTTGAGCCGGTCGATTGTTGCGCCGATTGTTGCGAGCACTGCCTCGTTATCGCGGTAGATATCCCAACTCCAGAACCGAATAACTGTCCAACCATGCGACCTCAAGAGTTCATCGCGGAGCCAGTCGAGGTCGCGGTCGTGTTGAGAACCATCGACCTCGATATTGAGCTTCAGCGACAAGGAGGCGAAGTCCATGATCCGCCCGTACGCGGGATGTTGGCGACGGAACCGCACGTCGAACTGCCTTCGGCGGATATGCCACCAGAGGCGCGTTTCGGCATGATTCATCAGGCGACGATTGGTTCGGGCTTGGTCGCGAAGGGGTTCCTCGGTCCGGCTCATGATCTTTTCGTACAAGACGCATTTCTGAGGATCAAGAGTGCCGTTGGTAGGAACGCCCCACCCTCCCCTCCGACCTGAAGGTCGGAGGTACTCCCTCCGCAAGCGGAGGGAGAGACGCGCATTGGTGCCTACCTCCGCCGCGACGAAGCTAGACGCCTGTCGAGGTACTCCCGATTTCGGCCGTCCTCCCGCTTGCGCCGAGGCCGGTTCCTGCGCCCGACGAAGGACGGCGGAGTTAGGAGGGAGAGACGCGTGTCGGGGAGGTGGTCTACAGCTGCATTCGGCCGGATAGAGCCCGGCCCAGGGTTACTTCGTCGGCGTAGTCGAGATCGCCACCCACGGGGAGTCCGGAGGCGAGACGGCTGACTTTGACGCCCAAGGGTTTGAATTCACGGGCGATGTACATTGCGGTGGCGTCGCCTTCGATGGTCGGATTGGTGGCGACGATCAACTCTTCGAGACTCTCCGCACCGATCCGGCCCTTCAACGCGGCCATAGTCAATTGGTCCGGCCCGACTCCGTTGATCGGGGACAGAGAACCTCCGAGCACGTGATAGCGGCCCCTGAATTCTTGAGTGCGTTCCACAACGACGATGTCCTGTGGCCGTTCGACGACGCAGAGAATCCCCGGCTCCCGTCTGGAATCGCGACAGATCGCACACTCCTCGGCGGCGGCGACGTTGAAACACCTGCGGCATTGACCTACCTGTTCCCGCATGTCGGCAATCGCGCGCGACAGCCTGATGGCGTCGGCTTCCTCGACTGAGAGCAGGTGGAAAGCAAGCCTTTGTGCAGTCTTCCCTCCGATTCCGGGAAGTCGGCCGAGTTCGTCGATGAGCCGTTGTACGGGTCCCTCGAACATCAGCCGAGGAGACCGCCCATGTCCAACCCGCCGGCAAGCCCTCCGAACGATTCACCCGCTGCTGCAGCGGATGCTTCCATTGCACCGCGCACTGCTGCGACCACGAGATCCTCGAGCATCTCAACGTCTTCAGGATCGACGACATCCGGTGAAATCTTCACCTCGACCAGTTCCTGGGCGCCGGTGACGGTGGCTTTGACCATGCCGCCGCCTGCAGTTCCCTCGAAGGTCTGTTCGGCGAGCTTTGCCTGCGCTGCCGCCATTTCCTCTTGCATCTTCTGGGCCTGCTTCATGAGCTGACGCATGTCTGGTTGTCTATTCATACGGCTCCTAAGGGTAACGCCGGACCGGGGCCAACCCCGGCAGGTGCGCCCGGTCGCTCAGTCTTCGACGACCTCGGCGCCGAGTTCGGCGGCGAGGAGAGCAGCCGGATCGGAACTGCCTTCCGGACGCTCCTCCAGGTCGTCGAGATCGATTTTGTCCTCTTGCGCCTCAGCCGAGCCTCCCGTGGAGCCGGCTTTGAGCCGGAACCGAACGTGGACCTGGCTGCCCAACAGGTCACTGGCCCTGGTCGCCACGATCGAGGTGACTGCGTCGTCCGAGTTGAGCGACTGGTAGTGGAAATCGTGCGCAACCTCGAGGACGATTGTGTTCCCTTGCACACCCGCAGGCACGGCTTCCCGGAAATAAGCCCAGCGCCGCGCGCCCAGGACGTCACGCAGGCTTCCGAACAGACCCGCCCACACGTTGTTCAACTGATCGAGGGTGATGTCGAGTTCCGGAAGGTTTTGCTCTGGAACTGCAGGCGCAGCCGCCGGAACCTCTTTGACGACGGGCGTCTCGAAGTTGTCCGTCGGGTCGGCTTCGTCGTCGTCTTCATCTTCGGGAACTGCCTGGAGCTTCGCCGGGCTCGAGGGTGTTGCGGTAGTGATCGGCGGTCGAGCGCCGCTCGCCTGAGCGTCGATCTTCCGCTCCATCCTTTCGATCCGGGAGAGCAAGGCCCCCTGATCGTTGCTGGTTTCGGGTCGGGTCAACTTGATCAGGGCCAGTTCGGTCATGAGCCGCTCCTCACGACCCTCACGGAGACGGACCAGTGCCTCGCCGAGCAGGTCGACGGCGCGCAACACTTCCGAAGACCTGACAAGTGTGGCAGCCTTCTTCCAGCTCTCGTATACCTCTTCGGGCTCGTCGGCGATCTCGGCGAGGTTTGGCGCGTAGTGGGCGAGGAACGCCCCGCGGAAGAAGCTGATCGACTCGGCGACGAAACGACGTAGGTCGACGCCCTGTGCTGCCAGTTCTGCGACAAGTTCGAGGGCCGATCTGGCATCTTCTGAGGCCACAGCTTCCGCGAGCCGCATGAACGCCTCAGAATCGGCCAGGCCCAGGGCCCTGCGCACTCCATCGTTATCGATGGTGCCAGCTCCGAGGGCAGCAACTTGTTCGAGAAGTGAGAGGGCGTCGCGGACCGATCCTCCGGCGTGGCGACCGATCGAGATCAGGGCCGGGGCGTCTGCCTTGAACCCCTCCCGGTCACTGATGCCGCTGAGATGGCCTGCGAGTTCCTCGATGGGTACGGGGTGGAAATCGAACCGTTGGCTCCTCGACCTGATGGTGTCGAGAAGTTTGTAGGGCTCGGTGGTGGCCAGCACGAAGTGCACGTTTGCCGGAGGCTCCTCGAGTGTCTTGAGTAGGGCGTTGCCCGCGGCTTTGGACAGCATGTGGGCCTCATCGAGGACGAACACCCGCCGCGACGTCGCCGAAGAGGCCACCGTCGAGACACTGACCTTGATGTCACGGATGTCGTCAACCGAGTTGTGCGATGCCGCGTCCAACTCCATCACGTCGAATGAGGTGCCGGTTGTGATCGCCTCACAACTGGGACAGTCGTTGCAGGGAGAGCCGTGTGGGTCGCGATTCGGACAGTTCAGAGCCTTGGCGAGAATACGGGCCGTCGTCGTCTTCCCCGTTCCCCGGGGCCCGGTAAATAGGTAGGCATGGGCCACATGGTCCTCTGCTACCTCCCTGGCGAGCGTGGTGGTGACATGCGACTGGCCGATGACGTCTTCAAAGGTCTGCGGTCGGTATTTCCGGTATAGCGCTTGATAATCCACTGCTCCCAACAGTACCCGGTTGCTGGGACAGCGTCTCCCTGGCTGGAAGCCGCGATCCGGACGGCGAATCTCTACGGATACTCACCGGAAGTGTCGATACTGGGCAGGTGACCAAGCCGTTAATCGTCGCCGAGCCACTCGAGACCTTCACCAATCCGGCAGTGTGGACCAGGGGTCTGACCCGCAAGTTCGGGAAAAAAATCGCAGTTAAAGACGTGGACCTGTCTATCGAGACAGGGGAGTTCTACGGCCTGCTCGGCCAGAACGGTGCCGGTAAGACGACCACGATCAAATCCATTGTCGGGCTGCTCCGCCCCACTTCCGGAGCTGTAGGCATCGGTGAGTTCAACACATGGGACACCCCCACGGAGGTCAAGGCCCGCATCGGGGTCCTGCCCGAGGAATTCAATCTCTACGAACGGCTCACCGGCGCCGAGCTCCTCGACTTCACGGCGGCAATGCACGGCCTGGAACGAGCAGAAGCGCGAAACCGGCGCGATGAGCTGCTCGCCCTGCTCGACCTCGAGGCGGATGGTTCGACACTCATCGGCGACTATTCCCGCGGGATGCGGAAGAAAGTTGCGCTGGGTGCGGCGATAATCCACAGGCCACCGGTCCTCTTCCTCGATGAACCGTTCGAGGGTGTCGACGCCGTGTCGGCGCGACTGATCCGAAACCTCCTCCAACAAGCAGCGAAGGGTGGGACGACGATCGTCTTCTCCTCCCATGAGATGCACCTCGTCGAGAAGCTCTGCACGCGAATCGGCATCATGGTTGCTGGAGAGCTCGTTATCGAAGAGACGCCATCGGGCCTGATGGAGAAGATGGGTGCCGACACCGTCGAGGACGCATTCATCGCAGCCGTGGGTGGGGACTCCGGAGAAACGTCGTCGTGGTACGTCAATTCGTAAAACTGAAAGCCCGCCTGACCTGGAACGGTTTCAAAGCTGACAGGCAGCGGAAAGTGGGCCTTCCGGTCGCAGTGCTCCTCCTTACCGCGACAGGAATCTGGCTCGCGAACAAATACGGCTCCGTGCACGCGACTATCGATGCTCTGAATTCCGAAGCTGGTCAGGAATATCTGGGATGGGGCGCCCTGATCGCATTCCTGGTTTGGACAACCCTGCCGGTGATCATCTTTCCTCTCGACGAGAACCTAGACCCCCAGCAGACCGCGTCGCTGCCGATCACCTCGAACCAGCTGATCGCCGGTTTGACTGCAGCTTCATTCGTTGCTCCCTCCATCGTCGTGCTGGTCATCCTCGCTATCGCCAACGGGGCCATCCTCTTTGACGGCTGGTGGATGGTCCTCCCGGCGTCGGCTGTGATGGCAGTCATGTGGGTCGTTGGCGCTCAACTCGTATCCGCCGCGGTTTCGGCCGTCCTCCGCAGCAGGAGGGGACGAGACCTGGCGACCCTCCTCATCTTTGCCCTAGCCGGTTCGATCTTCCTGCTCTACAGGACAATCGAGAGTGCGGTCGATGACCTCGGTTTCGTAGATGCTGTCCTGGCTCGTCCGATCCTGGGGAACGCCTGGCTGGTTCCGCCCGTCGCCGCGCAGCGGGCGATGATCGAGGCGGCCGCCGGCAACCCGGTCTCAGCTGTCGGGCTCCTGGCGGCCGCAGTCCTTGGAGTTCTGGTGCTGGCTTACGTCTGGCGCGCTCTAGTCATGTGGATGATCACCACACCCAAAGAAGGCAGTCGTCCTGCAGCAAGGTCCCGCCGCAACGGGATGGCTACCCGGCCCTGGGGACAGGTGTTCACCCTTGCCCGCAAGGAACTGAGGTTCTATGTGCGAGACCCGCGCCAACGCCTGGTCTGGACGGGCACCGTGATCTTCGTCGGCCTCGGAGTGGCGGGCGCGGTCATGGGAACTACCGGGTTATTCGACATCCGGGGACAGGAGTGGGCCCCGCTTGCCGCACCGATCCTCGTGCTCTTTGTCGGCCTTCCGATTGCCCTCAATCTATTTGGTTGGGAGCGGGACGCGGCGAGCTACCTCTTCGTGTTGCCGGTGAGAGCGTCGCGGTTGCTCGCCGGCAAGAATATCGCGGTGGCCACCGCCCTTGCAGTCGAAACCGCAATTCTCACCGTGGTCCTCGCCATGGTGGTCGGTCACTGGGAATGGGTGTGGTTGGTCGGGCCGCTCATGGTGTCGGCAATCGGGTGCCAGCTAGCAGTTGGCAACTTCGTTTCGGTGATGACACCTCTCCGCCTTCCGAGGGAGGGCACAGACGTATTCGCCCAATCCACGGAACAGGGCTGCCTGGCAATCACCAGCCAGACCATCTCGTTTTTCGCCATCGGTCTCCTGCTCGTCCCGCCGATCTCCGCTGTCGTCCTCGTCGTTGCATTCGGCCAGGCCCTGCCCGCTGCTACCGCGGCTGCAATTGCGATCGGCTGGGGAGTCTTCCTCTATGGGATATCACTCTGGCTATCCAGTACATTGTTGAAGCGAAGAATGCCCGAAGTCCTCGGATGGGTGCAGGTCAGCTGACCCCGGTGTTGGTGATAGATTCCGGGCTGCCAAGGAGGTCGGGCACATGACAGAGCTTTCACCACAGCAGGAACAGCTATGCGAACAGGACCAATGGGACTTCAGCCCGCTGAGCGCCATGTTCATCAACACAACTCTGAAGCAGTCGCCCGAGGTCTCCAACACTCAGGGACTTATCGATATCTCGGCCGAGATAATGCGGAGACAGGGGGTTTCTGTCGACCAGATTCGGGCGGTGGACCACGACATCGCACCCGGCGTCTGGCCCGACATGACCGAACACGGCCACAGCAGCGACGCCTGGCCGGAGTTGTTCAAAAAGGTGATGGACGCCGACATCCTCGTCCTGGCCACCCCGATCTGGCTTGGCGAGAAGTCATCGGTGTGCACCAAGGTCATCGAGAGGCTCTACGGCAACTCGTCCCAGCTCAACGAGTTGGGCCAGTATGCGTATTACGGACGGGTGGGCGGGTGCCTCGTCACTGGGAACGAAGACGGGATCAAGCACTGCGCTATGAACATTCTCTATTCGCTCCAACACCTGGGATATGTCATCCCGCCTCAGGCCGATGCCGGATGGATTGGCGAAGCCGGGCCGGGGCCGTCGTATCTCGACGAGGGGTCGGGCGGGCCTGAGAACGACTTCACCAACCGCAACACGACCTTCATGACCTGGAACCTGCTCCATCTCGCCCGGATCCTGAAAGCCGTTGGCGGTGTGCCCGCTCATGGGAACCAACGCTCGCTCTGGGACGCCGGTTGTCGTTTCGATTTCCCCAATCCTGAACACAGATAGGGCAGAGACAAACCGCCCGCTCTACGCTGGCGTAGCAATGGCCCAGGGCGAGGCACAACACACCACATTGGCGAGGCCTCCCCGGTTCTCGTCGCTGACCGTCACCCTGCTCAGACTCGGGCTCACAATCGCATTCCTTTTCCTCTTCCTGGTCGGGGTGAAGGCCCTGGAGTCCGGGATAAGTGCACTCGGGGAGGGGTTCGTCGACAGTGTGTTCTCGTCGGTTTCGTCCCCGCTCGCCGGCCTTGCCGCAGGCATCCTGGCAACCGTCCTGGTTCAGTCGTCGTCGGTTAGCACTGCAACCATCGTCGGCCTGGTGGGCTCCGGTGTCCTCCCCGTGACCTATGCGGTGCCGATGGTGATGGGGGCAAACATCGGGACAACTGTGACCAACAGCCTCGCCTCCCTCGGCCATCTCCGGCAATCCGCCTACTTCCAGAGGGCTTTCGCCGCTGCCACTGTCCACGACTACTTCAACATCCTGGCAGTAGCCGTGCTGCTCCCGGTCGAGGTCGTCTTCGGGCTCATCACCCGGATTGCTCTCTGGGCGACAGACACAATCGATGGACTTATCCCCGCCGTAGACGGGTCGAGCCCGATCAAAGACGCGGTCAAGGCCCCGGTGACCTGGATGGAGGGGTTGATCGTAAATTTGGGATTCGAAGCTGCCATGGGGCCGCTCTTGCTCGGGTTCGGTCTGGGGCTGATTTTCGTCTCGCTATGGCAGATCACCAGGAACATGAAGGCGGTGATGTCGGGGCGGATCGAGAACGCGATCAACGCCATCTTGAGCCGGGGTGCGGGAGTCAACGCCTTCCTCGTCGGCGTGATCATGACAGTCGCAGTGCAGAGTTCGAGCATCACCACCTCGATCCTGGTCCCTCTCGTGGCGGCCGGCGTCCTCACCCTCCGCAATGCCTTCCCGGTGACGCTCGGGGCGAACCTGGGAACAACCGTCACGGCTCTCCTCGCTTCGGTGGCGGCCGAAAGCCCGGCCGCACTCACCGTCGCACTCGCCCACGTCACTTTCAATGTGCTCGGAATTCTGATCTTTTACCCGATTCCTGCGATGCGGGAGATCCCTCTCCGCCTTGCTGAGAGGACCGCTGCGGCCGCAGTGAAGAACAAGGGAATTGTGTTTGCATATCTTATTGGGGTTTTCATCGTTGCCCCGGTGGCAATACTGTTGATCGCTTAAGGAAGGAGGGAAGAAAGTGTTCTCTATTTTCAAAGACGCCGACCAAATGGAGGCGGCCGAAGAACAAATCGTGGCCATGCTCGCCAGCTGCCAGGACACCTTCGACCTCGCAGCTGGAGCCGTCTTCGGAGAGCTCGATGTGTTGGAGTCCGGCAGCCAACTCGGGCTCATCGACCGTGACCTGAACAAGACCGAGCGGGCGGTTCGCCGCGAGATGCTCGTCCATGGAACGGTCCGTGGTGCAGAACTCGATCACGGCTTGATGATGGCCTACATGGCGGTGGCCAAGGACATCGAGCGAATCGGCGACTACTGCAAGAACATCTGGAACCTGGCCCAGATGGGCGTCGACCTCTCTACCGGTGGCGACCGGGAAGAGTTGATGAGCCACCGCAAACGAGTGGCCTCACTGCTCAGAGAGAGTCTGGAGGCTTTCCGGAGCCAGGACACCGAAAAGGTCCACGGTCTCATCCAGGGGATCGATGCCGACACGACGCACTACGACGAGCACATCGTCGAGTTCGTGAACTCCGACCTTCCCGGACGGGAGGCTGCGCCCCGTGCACTGTTCTACCGTTACATGAAGCGAATCAGCGCCCACCTGTCGAATGTGCTGACCTCGATAGTGATGCCCGTCGACAGGATCGATTACTACAAAAAGTCGAAGGCAGTCGAATAGCGGACCGCCGGTCAGCCCCGCTTTCCCACCACCCTGCTGACTAGCGCCCACCCGACCACAGTCCACACGATCACGACCGCCAGCGATTGCCCCACATCGGTGGCGAGCCCATCAGTCAGCCCGCTCCTGATCAGATTGGCCATATGATAGAACGGCAGGATCCTGTGAACTACCTCCGCCCATTCGGGGAAGCGCTCGATAGGGATCGCAATCGGCGAGAACATCAACACCAGGAAGATCACAATGTTCGTGATCAGGTTGGTGATACGCGGCTCGGGAATCGCCAGCGCCATTCCGTATCCCACGGAGGCTGCCATCAGCGAGGCCAGCACTGCATAAGGAAGCACCAACCACGATGGGCTCAACTCGACGCCGAACCGCAGAGCGGCCAGCCATGTCGAGAGCATTGCGACCGGGAGGGCAATGACGGTGAACACGGTGAACGTCGCCGCGGCCGGGACCATCCGGGGCACGGGCAACGACCATGTGAACTCGTGTGTCCCGCGGAATTTCTCCTGCATCACGAGGATCGGCACCATGACAAAACCAACCGGGATCAGCGAGAGTGCCGGTATCCCCGTAACCAGGAAAATGGCTGTGACCTCGTCGACGTCACCCAGGAAGAAGCCGTACATGACTGCCGCACCGATTCCCATGAACAGCTGGGTGACCAGGATCGCTCCGAACAGGACCTTCTGTTGGGTGAGCACCCACCGCACCATCGTCCGATAGGTGCTCCACCAGAACGAAGGCCCCCGCCGAATTGCTGTGCCGATCATTTCCGCCTCCCCAGTACGAGTCCGGTCACCAATCCCGCGACAAGGGTCCAAGCGCCGAGGATGAGATAGGAACGGGTGACATCGGTGACCAGGCCGTCGGTCAAGCCGGCCCTCACCACGACACCCATGTGATAGAAGGGCAACACCTGGTGAACGCCGGCCAACCACGGAGGGAGATTCTCGAGAGGGAACGTAATTGGTGTGAAGCCGAGCACCCCGAAGGCCAGGACCTGAGAGAGGAGTTGGGTGATGCTTGGCCGCTCGATTGCCTGGGCGATTGCATAACCGATCATGGTTGCGCACACCACCACCAGGACTACGGCCGGAATGATCGCCAGCGATACCGAAAGGCCAAGATCGAACCGGAGCCCCGCAACCACCAAAGCCGCGAGCAAGGCGGGGATGCTCACGATTGCGCTGAGGATCACCCACGCCAGGACGCTCGCGGAACGAGGCACAGGCAACGACCAGGTGAAGTCATACGTCCCTGCCTCCTTCTCGGATGCCACCAGCTGAGGGGTGACGATCAACCCGACGAGAATCAGGTTGATCACACCGGCACCGGTACCCAGGAACAAGGCAGTCGTAGCGGGAATCTCCTCGAAGAAAAGGCTGATCCCGACTGAAAAACTGGCCGCAATGAGGACCTGGACCACGATCATGACCGGGACCACGAGCCGCATCGAGGTGAGGTGCCACCGCAGCATGGCCGACACCCCGCTCAGCCAGTTCCCCGAACCCGACCGGACGCCAACAATCGCCGTGGGCGGCGATGTCGAATTCATGACTCCACCGGGACCGCAGACTCGGGCACGTCTCCGGTCAGCCTGATGTATGCGTCCTCGAGGGTGGTGGCGCCCAGCGCGTACTCTTCGGCAACACCCTCGCTGAGCATCTTTTGGGCCCAGCTGATCCCGTCGCTGGCGCAGTCCTCGTCGATTACCGACATGAGCACGTTGCCCACACGCGAATGCTGCAGGACCAGCGGCGGCAGTTCGGGTGTCGGGAGGCCGGGTGCCAGCATGAGCTGAAGACGGAGTTTGCCCCGGTCGGCGACTTTGAATGAGGAAGGGGTCCCTTCTGCGAGGATCTCCCCGTTGGCGATGACAGCGAGTCGATCGACGGACTTCTCTGCCTCCAGCACATTGTGTGTCACCAAGAACACCGCAGCGCCCATCTCTCCGAGGAGGCGCACCTGCTCCCAGAGCAATCTCCGCCGCAACGGATCGACGTCGTTGGTCGGCTCGTCGAGGATGACTACCTGTCCGGGCACCACCGTGACCATGATGAACCCGACCAGACGTCTGACGCCTCCCGATAGCCTGGCCCCGAGCGTATCGCGCCACTCCGCGATCTGAAGGGCTTCGATCAACTCATTGGCCCTCTTCTCAATCGCCGGGCGTTGTCCTCCCCTGATCTCACCGGTGAGCCGTACCGCCTCGTGCACCTTGAACGACTCGATGGGCATCGGTGCCTGGGGAAGGTACGAGCAGAGCTGGCGCGCCGCGTTGGGGTCGGCGACGAGATCATGGGCACCGAGGGTTATCGATCCAGAAGTGGGCTTGAGCAGCCCGATGACTTGTTTGACGAGTGTCGACTTCCCGGCTCCGTTGGGGCCAAGGAGGCCATAGACCTCCCCGGGTCCGACCGTTATCGAAACATCCCGATTCGCATAGGACTTGCCCCCGTCATAGGTCTTCGTGACCTGGTCGGCGCGAAACTTCCAGTCTGTCATCGGATTTCTCCTTTCGACTTGCGCCCGGACTGCGAAAGCAACGGGACGTCGTTGTTGACATAACTCACTGTTGGGCTCCTTGGGTCGGGCTGACGACTGGAAACATGACGATCGAAAGCGAGAACTCCTCCGCGTCTTCGTCGCTCTCGGAAACGCTCCATTCGTCGATGAGCTCTTCGAGACGCCTCTCGAACTCTGCGGCAGTCGCCTGTGACATCTTCCGGACAGATCTGCTGACAGTCCCGGGGTCGGACCGCTTCTTGCCCTCCGCCATCGCCTCGAAGTGATGGAGAAGGCCGGTCTCGGCGTCGAGCCGGGCACCATCGAGCACAATGTCCGCCGTGACCTTGGCGAGACGTTTCAGGTCCTCGGTCTTCTCGAAAAGGGCCTGACCCGGGCGGAACGTGTCCGCAACACTCTGATAGAGGCGCTCGATCATGGCGCCGACCTTGCGGGTCTCGATCACTTTGATCAGCCCCGCGTCCTCCAGGAGATTGACGTGGTAATAGAGACGAGTCGTCGGAACCCCCATGGCCTCCGCCACCGCCTTCACCGAACTCGGTTCTTCGAGGTTGGAGAGGATCCTCAACCGTGTCGAATTGTTGAGGATCTCGAGGACGCCGATGTCGTCGATCTCCATCACACCGTCGCTGTCGTTCATGGCACGCATCATCGTTCAATTGATTTGAACATTCAAGCGATTTGAATTGCTACGAGATTCTTGAACGTTCAGTTGTTCGGGCGGTTTGGTGAACGGGGCCACATGGTGCTTGGCTGGCCCCGATGACGCCTGCACTCAGACTTGGAATCGACCTAGACGGTGTGGTCGCCGATTTCACCAAAGGCTGGATGGGTTTCTACAACCGCCAGTTCGGCACCAACCTCAAAGTGGAGGACTCGGTGGCTTGGGATGGATTGGTCGGGCTCACCCACTTCAAATCGATGGGAGAGTTCTGGCGCTGGGCGAGCAACCTCGACGGGAAGTCGCTGTTCTGGCACCTCGAAACTTTTCCCGGCGCCGTCGACGCTTTGCACGCACTGGTGGCCGAGGGCCATCACATCGCCATCCTCACCGCCAAACCCGAATTCGCAGTGCACGACACCTATGACTGGCTTGCTCGGAACCAATTGCCCACTACCGAGGTCCACATCCTCGAGGACAAATGGAGGGTCGAATGCGATGTCTACCTCGATGACTCGCCATTGGTCCTCCCCCGACTGGTCCGACATCGTGGCGACCGAACCATCTGCCGGTTTGTGCGTCCGTGGAACAAACCGGTTGAGGGTGCGATCGATGTAACCGGCTTTTCCGAGTTTCGCGAGGTGGTGTCCGGCTTGGCAAGAACTCGGTCGATCGAACTAAGTTGATTCGAGCGAAGGCCGGGGGGATCGCATAAAAACCAAGCAAACACGGAGAGTAACTATGAAGTCAAGAAGCCTTTTGGCTTTGGTAACGGTTCTCGCACTCGTCCTTGCCGCTTGTGGTGAAGACACCGCAGAGACAACGACGACTGCCGGGACCGAAGAAACCACAACGACAGAAGAAATGGTCGATTCGACCACCACAACCGGTGCTGAAGGCTCCGAATGGCCGGAGCAGCTGACCTTCGGATTCGTCCCCTCCAGGGAAGCAGAGGATCTCCAGGACAACGTCGACGTTCTCGCAACGATCCTGAGCGACGCTCTCGGTATCGAGGTAAACGGGATCGTCCAGACCGACTACACCGCCCTCGGTGTGGCGCTCGGCAACGGCGAAGCCCAGATCGGGGCGCTCGCACCGGCCAACTATGTGCTGGCCAGCCGGCAATTCGAAAATATCGAGTTGCTGGCGCAGTCGGTGCGATTCGGGTCGTCGACCTACCACGCCCAGTACTTCACCAACGATCCCAGCGTCTGCGGTGACGGTGTAGCTCCTGTGGAAGGTGCCTTCGACTACGACGACGGCGGTGCAGTGGCGGCATTCGGTCCTACTGACATTCCCGCCCTTCAGGTCGGTTGGAACCCTGACGGAACCCCCGAAGACGGGATCTCGGCAGGGCTCGCCTGCCCCGAGCCGGTGGATGTGAGCGTTGTCGAGGGTGGCACCATGGCCTTTGGTACAGAGACTTCGACCTCGGGATACATATTCCCGGTGCTCGAGCTCAATGACGCAGGCCTGACTGAGGGCGTCGACTATGAAGCGACGTTCTCGGGCAGCCACGACAACTCCGTGCTGGCGGTCTACAACGGTGAAGCCGACTTCGGCGTCTCGTTCGACGACGCAAGGCGCAACGTGAGCGAAGAGAACCCGGACGTGGGTGAGAAAGTGATCGTGTTCAACATCACCGCACCCATATCCAACGATGTCATCGCTGTCGACGCCAACCTGCCGGCCGACTTGAAGGACGCGATCTTCGATGCGCTCACCGAGTACATCGCCACCGAAGAAGGCGCTGCCCTCATGGAGGAGATCTACAGCTGGACCGATCTGACCCGTGCCGACGAGAGCACCGAGGCCTCGTTTGCGCTCATCGAGCAGGCAATCGACGAGCTCGGTTTCGGTACCGAATGACCTGACCCGCGTTTGTGGGAGGAGAGTGGGGTCGACTGCAGTCGGCCCCACTCTTCGCACCGATCGACTGTGCACTAGGGTTGCCCCGCCTCAGGGAGGGCCGGGGGGCGGAGAAGGAGGACCATGATCGAGTTCGATAACGTCGAAGTCACCTATCCGAACGGGTACAAGGCGCTCAATGGACTGTCGGTCACAATCCCCGACAGCGAGCTGGTGGTTATCGTCGGAATGTCCGGTGCCGGCAAGTCGACGTTCCTCCGGGCCATCAACGGGTTCGTGCCGATCACCGGAGGGTCGGTGAAGGTCAACGGCATCGAAGTCCGGGGGGCGAACAGCAAGACACTCCGTGAGCTTCGCTCCGGCGTCGGGATGATCTATCAGACTTTCAACCTGGTCAATCGGACCAGCGTCATCAATAACGTGCTGATGGGCCGCCTCGCCCATGTCGGTTTCGCCCGGGCGATGCTGGGCATGTGGCCCTCCGCCGACCGGGAGATCGCGTTGACAGCTCTCGAGAGGGTCGAACTCGTCGAGAAGGCCTATTCACGAGCAAGCAACCTCTCGGGTGGACAGCAGCAGCGGGTTGGCATTGCCCGCGCCCTGGCGCAGGAGCCCGGCGTGCTATTGGCCGACGAGCCGGTTGCCTCACTCGACCCTGTCACCTCCCATACCGTGATGCGCGACCTGAGACGGATCAACCGCGACCTCGGGATCACAACGATCATCAACCTGCACTTCCTCGACCTTGCCCGCTCCTACGGCAAGCGTCTCATCGGTCTCCGCGAGGGAGAACTTGTCTACGACGGTGATATCGCCGATGTCGACGAAGCGACTTTCCGGGGAATCTACGGTCGTTCGGTGACCCCGGACGATCTCCTGGAGGGCGCCGATCTGTGACCGTCCTGGCTGCCGAAGCTGGGACTCGTCCTGAGGCTCCAAGACGCACGGTGACCATGCTGGTGCCACTCCTGGTGGCGGCAGCAGCACTGATCCTGGGGGCGGCGGCCGCGAGTTTCGCGCAGGGAGCGATCTGGGGCCTGGTAAGTGCCGCCGGAATCTTCGCGGCCCTCCGATTGGGCCAAGTCGATGTCAACTTTGTCGACGGTCTCTTCCTCCTCGGCGGACTGGTCAGCTCGACCGTCCTTGCGGTGACGGTCCTGCCGGCGGCTCCCGAATCGATGGATGTTTTGACCGCGTTGCAATTTGCCGCAACGTGGACACCGGCCGGAATCGCCAGCGCTGCCGTTGCAGCGCGACATGGCTCGCGACCGAGCTCGGTTGCCAACGTCGTCTTGATGTGGCTGTTAGCCGGCGCTATTGCTCTGCCTGCTGCACAGACGTTCGGACTGCTCGTTCCGTTGGACGAACTGCTCCGGGGCGCCGAATCGGAGTTCGGTGTCGGCGTGTACATGACCGCCGCCATTGTCATCGCCGGGCTTGCCGCAGCGGCATTCCTCGCCGTCGTGACGCGACTTCCGACACTCGGCACCGTCTCAGCACTCGTGGTCATAACTCTCTATGCCGGCGCCAGTGTCGGGTTCAGCATTCCCGCTGTGCTCGCGGGCTTCGCCGACATTGTGAATATCCCCAACCTGTGGCCGCCTGACTTCGCCTGGGCGATCGGCAACGGAGACTGGTGGTGGTTGCCTTCCTGGGAATTCGGCGCCCCTGAACGGACTAACCCATTGGTCGAGACCTTCCGGATGGGGATCATCGCAACTGTGCTCGGCTGTGGCATCGCCCTCCCCCTTGCTTTCTACGCCTCGACTCTCACCAGCCCGAACCGGCCCCTCTACTTCGCTGCCAAGGGTTTCATGAATGTCACGCGCACCATCCCCGACCTGTTCTGGGCGGTGATCCTGGTTGCAGCCGTAGGCGGCGGGCCTTTCGCAGGAGCGGTGGCGCTGGCGATTTTCGCCATGGCCATCATGTCCAAACTCCTCTCTGAAACCATCGACGCCGCCGATCCCGGTCCGCTAGAAGCGGCAAAGGCCACCGGGGCGAGACACTCGCCCGCCGTACGATCAGCGGTGCTTCCCCAGGTGCTCGCCAGTTATGTCGCATACGGGCTCTACATCTTCGAACTCACCATCCGCGCCTCAGCCGTGGTCGGGTTGGTCGGTGCCGGTGGAATCGGCCGTGTGATCGAGGCACAACGGGTCTTTTACCGCTTCGACCGGATCCTGGCGATTGTGATCGTGATCGTCATCCTCGTGTTCATCCTCGACCAGATCAGTGCAGCAATGCGAAGGCGCCTGGTTTGACCTCCCCCAGCGAAACCCCGACGCCGGAGATGACACGGCCGAAGCAGCCCATCGGTCCGAGGATTTTCCGTTGGGCGGTGACCCTCGCCATCGTCATTCCCACCATTTGGTCTGCTGCCGGCCTCGGAGTCTCGATGGAGCGGCTGCTCGCCGCGCCCGCAGATATCTGGAACATCGTCCACCGCTTGTTCCCACCCGAACTCAGCCCGGAGGTTGTCCAGCGGGCAATGCCCAAGGTGATGGAGTCACTCTTCGTCGCCTGGATGGGCACGATCATCGCAGCTGTCCTCTCCCTCCCACTGGCGATCCTTGCGGCGAGGAATATCTCGAGCCGGGGCGCTGGTTTCGTGGTCCGCCAGCTCCTCGTGTTGATCCGCTCGGTGCCCGAGCTGCTCCTGGCAATGGTGCTGATCCCTGTCACCGGCCTCGGCGCCTGGACCGGGACCCTTGCCATCGGAATCCATTCGATCGGGACCCTCGGCAAACTCTCCTCCGAAGAGCTCGAGGGGATCAACCAGGGGCCCGTGGAGGCAATAGCCGGCGTCGGAGGTTCGAAGCTCGCCCAGATCCGGTTCGGAGTTCTCCCCCAGGTGATGCCGACGATCATGGCTTACTGGCTCTACAGGTTCGAGATCAACATCCGCGCTTCGGCAGTCTTGGGTGCCGTCGGCGTAGGTGGCATCGGCGCCGAGCTCATCGCCCAGATGCAATTCCGCAATTTTGCACGGGTAGGCACAGTTCTGTTCTTGACGATTGCAGTCGTATTGGTCATCGACACCATCTCCGCACGGTTACGACGCCGGATCATCACCGGCCAGAGGGAGCCCGGGCCCGTGGGGATCTACCAATCGGCCGGTTCGGTCAAGCGAGTCGGCCTGCTGCTTGCCACCGCCGCAATCAGCTTCGCCGTCGTCTTTCTCCTCGTCCAGCTGCAAGCACCCGTTGTCTAGGGCGCACAGGTGACCGAGATGCTTCGTCGTGCCCGGGAGGAACGGGAGCAACTCGAACACGAGTTGCTGGCCCCCGCCGCCACCAGGTCGACGGCGACAAAAGGCCGGGAACGGCCGGAAGAAGAGGACGAGTTCCGAACCTGCTTCGAAAGGGACCGCGACCGGATCATCCACACCAAGGCCTTCCGCCGCCTCAAGCACAAGACACAGGTATTCCTCAACCCCGACGGGGATCATTACGTGACCAGGATGACCCACACCATCCATGTCACCCAGGTGGGCCGCGCGGTTGCCCGGGCCCTCGGCCTCAACGAAGCTCTGGCCGAAGCAATCTGCCTCGGGCACGACGTGGGCCACTCCCCCTTCGGGCACACCGGAGAGGAGGCCCTCACCCCATTCGTCGAAGGCGAATGGCTGCATTCGGCCCATGGTGTCAGGACTCTGTCGATTCTCGAACCGCAGAATCTCACTCACGAGGTGCTCGACGGGGTCCGCGCCCACTCCTGGAAGATCAGCCCCCCACCGGTGACTCCCGAGGGATGGGTTTGCCGTTTCGCCGACCGTATCGCCTACCTGACCCACGACGTGTCAGACGCGCTCCGGGCAGGAGTGATCGATTACCACGACCTTCCCGCTGACACCTTCACCACATTCGGGGCGACGAGCCGGGAATGGATCGGGTCGATGGTCAACTCGGTGATCGAGGCCAGCCACCGTACGGGAAGAGTCGAGATGGAACCGGAACATCTCAAAGTCATGGACCAGCTCCGCGACTTCATGTTCGACCGTGTTTACCTGAGCCCGGAGACCGAACGCCAGAAGCTGCGAGCAATCCAGGTAATTCAGGATCTGGTCGGGTACTTCAAGGAAAACCCTGATGAAGTCGCGCCCAGGTTCGCGGTGGCTGGATCTGACGCCTTGACCGCGGCGATCGACTATGTGGCGGGGATGACCGATCGGTTCGCTTTGACCACCTGGGACCGGCTGTACCGTCCCCAACTCGACTTCTAAACTCGCGATTTCGCCCACTCCCAACCCCTGGGTTAGCGTTGGGCTCCATGCTCAAGATCGACTCTCTCGCCAAACGATACGGAGACGTCGTTGCGCTCGATGGCTGCTCGTTCGAAGTGGAGCGCGGCCGCATGCTCGGTTTCCTCGGGCCTAACGGTGCGGGAAAGACAACTGCGATGCGGGCGATATTCGGCCTGGTCCGTCCCGACTCCGGAATGGTGACCTGGGACGGGTCGGCGATCAGCGACGAATCGAGGCGGCGATTCGGATACATGCCCGAGCAAAGAGGGCTCTACCCGCGCATGAAGATCGCCGAGCAGGTGACCTACATGGGCCGAATCCACGGGATGAGTGCGGTGGAGGCACGGAGTGCGGCCGATGGCTGGCTCGACCGCCTCGGCCTCACCGAACGCAGCGATGACCCCCTCGAGACCCTTTCGCATGGGAACCAACAACGGGTCCAGCTCGCCGTGGCCCTGGTCCACGACCCGGAGCTTCTGGTGCTCGATGAGCCGTTCAGCGGTCTGGACCCGATCGCAGCAGAGACCATGTCGGCGATCCTGACCGAGCAGGCTGAGAGAGGCAAGGCCGTCGTGTTCTCATCCCACCAACTCGATGTCGTCGAGGACCTCTGTGAGGACGTTGCCATCATCAATGAAGGCTCGATCGTGGTTGAGGGTGTCGTCAAAGAACTAAAAGACGCCGCACCTATCCGCCATGTCGAGATCGAATTGGAAGAAGGCGCAGCAGATGTGCTGTCGGATCTCGACGGGATCAGGCACGTGAGCCAGAAAGGGGATGTCCAGACCGCCATTATCGACGCGGAGACCGACGTCCGGGTCTTGCTTCTCAAAGCACAGCAGACCGGGGCCGTTCGCCACTTCACCTACACCACGCCATCTCTCACCGACCTGTTCAGGGAGGCGGTGAAATGAGCACTCTGTCGTCGATCGGCCTCGTTGCGAAGCGGGAGATAAAGGAGCGGGGCAAGTCCAAGCCTTTCCTGATCACCTCCGGCCTCACCGCTCTATTCGTAATCGCACTGATCGTGCTTCCCGGCTTGTTCGGCGACGAGACAGACACCTTCGAAGTCGGGTCGCTAGGAGACGGCAACACCGCCGTGATCGAAACGGCCGAGATCCTCGGCAACACCGGCGACGAGGCCGGCACGGAACCGTCAGTGCGGATCGAAGAGATCACATTCGATTCGCGGGAAGCAGCCGAGGCGGCACTTGCAGAAGGTGAAGTCAGCGTCGTCCTGGTCGATGGCACCGAAATGATCATCGAGCGGGAGGAAGGTGTCTTTGGCGGCGGAAGCGGCCCCGTCGATCTGCTCCAGCAGGCGGCCGGCGCAATCGCCCTGGAACAGGTGATTATCGAAAGCGGGGAGTCGGCCGAAGCGGTGATCGACATCATCTCTTCCCAGACGCTCGAGGTGACACCTTTGGTCGAACCCGACGGCGACACCGACGCCGCTTCGGCGGTTTCATATTTCGGGCTTCTCCTCCTCTATATGGCGATCATCCTCTACGGGACGTGGATTCTGACCGGAGTGACCGAAGAGAAATCGAACCGGGTCGTCGAGGTGATGATCTCAGCGATCAGGCCGTGGCAACTGCTCGCCGGCAAGATCCTCGGCATCGGGTTCCTTGCGGTGATTCAGTTTACGGGCACCATCGCAATCGCCCTGGTCACTGTCCGGCTGTTCGCGACATTCGACATTCCCGAGATTTCTGCAGTGGCCCTGATCAACCTGGCCATCTGGTTCCTGCTCGGGTTCCTCCTCTACGCGGTTCTCTTCGGTGCCGCAGGGTCACTGGTCGGTCGGGTCGAGGATGCGCAGAGCGCGGCGATGCCAATGACAATATTCTCAATAATCGGGTTCTTCGCAGGGTTCGCAGTCCTCGGCGATCCAGACGGGGTGGTGGCCGTCATCAGCACCTTCGTTCCCTTCACGGCACCCTTTACGGTCCCGATCCGGGTTTCGTTGCAGGCGATCTCGGCATGGGAGTACGCGCTCGCAGTGGCCATCACTGTCGTCACGATCTACCTTGCGATCCGCGCCGCGGGCCGGATATATGCAGGCGGAATCCTCAAGTCGGGTTCGAGAACGAAGCTTCGCGAAGCCTGGCGATCGGCCGACGGCTGATGCGAGGTCCCCGTACGGAGATTCAGTGAGCTACCAACACCTGCTGGTCGAAAAAAGCGGCCGTGTCGCAACCGTCTGGCTCAATCGCCCCGAAAAACTCAACGCCCTATCTGTCGACATGTGGGCGGACCTCCCCTCCGCGGTAGAGGACCTCGACCAGGACGGGGAGATCCGGGTGATCGTCGTAGCGGGGAAAGGTGACGCGTTCACCGTAGGAATCGATGTCAACATGCTCTCCGAGCTTGCCGTCCCCGGTCCGTCTCCAGCATCGACCAGCATGGCCCTCTTCCAGAAGATCAAAGAGCTGCAGGAGACCTTCTCGGTGTTCGCCCGATCGCCGAAACCGACGATCGCTGCGATCCAAGGCTATTGCCTCGGAGCCGGGATGGACTTGATCACCGCCTGTGACCTCAGGGTCTGCTCCCGAGAAGCGACCTTCTCGATCCGGGAAACCAGGATGGGTCTGGTCGCCGACGTGGGCACCCTGCAACGGCTTCCGGACATCGTCGGGTCGGCACATGCCGCCGAACTCGCCTTCACCGGAATGGATATCGACGCCGCGCGGGCCAGGGAAATCGGCCTGGTAAGCCGGGTCGAAGCGGACCGGGACAAATTGATTGACGCGGCGAACCAACTCGCCGGCCAGATCGCGGACAACTCCCCCCTGGTGCTCCAAGGGGTGAAAAAGGTCCTGCAGGCCAACCGCGGCCGTTCTGTGGAGGAAGCTCTCGACTACGTGGCGCAATGGAACAGCGCCTACCTGCTCTCGAACGACCTGTTCGAGGCGACTTCCGCTTTTATGGAGAAGCGCAAGCCCGTCTTCAAGGGGGAATAGGCGCGGACGTAGTCACCGTGGCCCCGCCCAACGTCACGAACGCCGGGATGCCGCACGTCTTACGAAGGCGGTTGTTGACCTGTCTGTCGTTCAGTCACACAAGATCTCGACCCTGCGGTTGATCGCCCTCGCCGCTTCATCCGGTTCAGGTGAGATTATTGGCTCCGATTCACCGAGCCCGACGGTCGTAAACGCATCGGCCGGGAAGCCAAGGGAGACGATTGCATCGGCGACTGCCGCGGCGCGACGCAGGGAAAGGTCCTGGTTGTACTCTTCACTCCCCTCGGTTGACGTGTGACCCTCGATGGTTGCGGTCTCCACTCCCGCCCCGGTCAGCACCCGGTAGATATCGGACAGAATCGCCGCCGATCCAGACCTGATGATGGCGGAGTCGGCCTGGAAGTTGATGTGGAGCGGAGCGTCGCAGACGGCCTCCAGTGGCAATGGCGACTCACAGAGACTGCCCGTCGCACGAGGCGGCGGCAATGCAGTCCTCGCCTCGAATCTGCCGTTGTCGAGAGACACGGTTGCAGCGATCGAACCGTCGTCATCCGCCACAAAGACTATTGCGGTCGAGCTGTCCGTCGAAGGGTCGTAGCCAGTGGCGCGTGCCAGCGACCCGCTCACAGTCCCCCGGATCTCGTAATTGTCGAGACACCCGGTGATGAAGGCACCCTCCTGCTGGAGCTCGAGCCGCTCCCCTCTCGCATCAGGCCTGTCGACGAAGGCGAGTTCCCAGGAACCGGAGAAGGCATCCGATAGTGGGCGCTCCTCCTGGATCCCTTTCCCGACGATCTCGGTGAACTCGAGGCGGGTCCTGTCGTCGGGTTCGGCTCCGGTGTCGATTGCTCCCTCGAGAACGATCCGCACCCAGCGCACCGGGGTGGCCTCCAGGGCAAGGATTGGCTGAATCTCCTCACTCGAGCCGTGTTCGAGGTCCTCCCGGGCGAGTTCCACAAACCCACTGTCCTCTCCTTCGCTCGATCCGGAGATGGTTATTGAGCCGAAGAAGGCAGAGTTTCCCTCAGAGGTCGGCGCTCCAGGCACGCCAAACCAGGAGAAGGAGGTCGCGGCCGGCAGTTTGAGGACTATCTCAACGGATCCACCCCCACCCGTGGTAATCGTTACTGCCGAGGGGTCACCGTCGATCAACTGGAGAGCGGCGAGGACGTTCTCTGAGTCGGTCCCCGACTGATCGACGAGCAAGGCACCCTCGGCGAAGGTGAGCAGGTCGGGTCCGGGCGGTACCGCAGGGACTGTGGTGGTCGTGGACTGCTGGGTTGTGGAAGTCCCGGAGGCAGCGGTTGGCCCGGTGGTCGCGGTAGCGGCGTCCGGCGCGGTCGTTGAGACGTCTCCCCCGGAAGCGGTGCACCCGGCCACGAAAACTCCTGCCACAACCGACAACACGACGCGCCGGGAAGTAGCCATCAGAACTGAACTGCGGCGGCCGCCCAATGGAAGCCGGCACCGAACGCCGTGAGGATCACCAGATCTCCTTCTTTTATCCGCCCGTTGTTGATTGCCTCGTACAACGCGAAAGGCACGGTTGCCGAGCCCGTGTTCCCGTACTCGTCTACGTTGACATAGACCTGGGCCTCAGTGAGACCCATGCGCTTGCGCACTGCGTCGATGATCCTGAGGTTCGCCTGATGGGGTATCACCAGAGCCACATCGGACACCGTTTTGCCGATCTTTTCGAGAACCTGGGCCGAGGCCTCCGACATCCGCCTCACCGCCTCGGTAAACACCCGGCGACCGTCCATCACGAGGCGGTTGTAGTCGCCATTCGCCAGGGTCACCTCGTTGAATGGGTTGCGGGTGCCCCCGCTGGCCACGGTGAGGATTCCGGCGAATCGGCCCTCGGTGCCAGTCACCACATCGAGAATGCGGCCCCGCCCCGGCCCGGGCCCGAGCACGACAGCCCCGGCACCGTCTCCGAACAGGACGGCGGTGGAGCGATCCTTCCAGTCGATCATCCGGGTGATGAGCTCGACCCCGAGAACGAGGATCTTCTTGGGCTCAAAAGCGATGCGGGCACGGGCGATATCGAGTGCCTGGACGAAACCGGCACACCCGCTGCCTCCCAGGTCGTAAGTCGGGATGTTGCGGCATTCCAGGCTCTCCTGGAGAAGTGCAGCAGTATCGGGGGTGTACATCTCCGGGGTGTCGGTCGCAAGAATGATCTCGTCGATATCACCGGCTTCGAGAGTGGCATCCTCGATTGCGATGCGGGCAGCATCCCTGGCCATGGTGAGAGTGGTTTCATCGGGTGCGGCAATCCGGCGTCGCTTGATCCCGGTGCGCTGTGTGATCCACTCGTCTGAGGTATCGAGCAATTGGGACCAGTCGTCGTTGGTCATGATGTGCTCGGGGACATAGCCGCCAAAGCCGAGGAAGTGGGTCATAAACCGGGAGACTAAATCGATTCGGGGCCATTGGCGTCGAATACCCGCCAAGCCGCTGTTAGTCAACATCTCCTGTGGGCACCTGGCCGGCGCTGTCGAGATTGCCTCTACCATCTCGGCAAAGCCACACATGCCGGGAGCAGCAGTGATCGAATCAATCAGCCCGACCGACGGACGTCTTCTTCGCCAATACGAGGAAACCGGTCCCGAAGACGTACAGCGCCAGATTGATACCGCTGTTGCGCTCCAGAGAGACTGGGCAACAGTCCCGGTAGCCGGGCGGGCCCCGCACATGTTGCGGGCTGCTGAGCTCCTCGAAGCGGCGCGTGAGGTACTTGCTGTGCTGATGGCCGACGAGATGGGCAAGCCGGTGAGCCAGGGCCGAGCAGAAGTCGACAAGTGCGCCTGGGCTTGCCGCCATTACGCCGAGAACACCGAAGCGATCCTCGCTGACATCGCGATCGAGGCAGGCCGTGCCAAGAGTTACGTTGCCCACCTCCCCCTCGGGGTCGTCCTCGCGGTCATGCCGTGGAACTTTCCCCTCTGGCAGGTAATCCGCTTCGCCGCCCCGGCCCTGATGGCGGGAAACGGCGGCATTCTCAAACACGCCTCGAATGTCACGGGATGCGCCCTCGAAATCGACCGGATCTTCACCGAGGCAGGGTTTCCTGACGGACTGTTCCGTACTCTGGTACTGCCTTCCTCGCGTGTCGATGAAGTGCTCGAACATCCCGGGATCGTGGCAGCGACCCTGACCGGCTCAGACCCGGCCGGTCGCGCAGTCGCTAAGAAGGCCGGGAGCCTCTTGAAGAAGACGGTTCTCGAACTCGGCGGGTCTGACCCCTACCTGGTGCTCGCCGATGCAGACCTGGGCAAGGCGGCCGCGACCTGTGCCACGTCGCGCCTGATCAACGGTGGTCAGTCGTGCATCTCTGCGAAGCGGTTCATCGTCGAGTTGTCCGTCGTCGAGGAGTTCACGGACCTCCTCGCCGGCGAGATGAGCAAAGCGGTCGTCGGCGACCCACGGGACGACGAGACGACCCTCGGACCGATAGCCAGGGTCGACCTGCGCGACGAACTCGATGAACAGGTGGCCAGCAGTGTTTCTGCGGGCGCCCGGCTTGTGATCGGAGGAAAGAAACCGGACGGGCCTGGCGCTTTCTATCCGCCGACACTGCTCGCTGACGTCCGCGACGGGATGGCTACCTACCGGGAAGAGACGTTCGGGCCGGTGGCAGCTGTAATCTCGGCGGGAGACGTCGACGAGGCGGTGGCAATTGCCAACGACTCCGAATTCGGCTTGGGGGCAGCAATCTTCACCTCCGACGTCGAGAGGGGTGAGCAGATCGCCCGCAACCGCCTCGAGGCTGGTGCCACTTTCGTCAATGCACTTGTCGCGTCCGATCCTCGGCTCCCGTTCGGGGGAATCAAAATGTCGGGTTACGGGCGGGAACTTGCCGATCTGGGCATGAAGGAATTCCTCAACGCCAAGACCGTTGTCGTTGGATGACGACATGGTCCGGGACCGACTTAGTGTTGAGAACATGACCTCCGCAGACGCCCTCATTCTCTTCGGCATCACGGGTGACCTCGCCCGGAAACATCTCTTCTCTGCCCTCTACGAATTGACTGCAGCCGGCAAGCTCGACATGCCCATTGTCGGAGTCGCCTCCAGCTCGTTGACTGTCGACGATTTGGTCGACAGAGCTCGGGAAGCGCTCGAGGTCGCCGGGGACGAGATCGACGATGAAGTGTTCGATCGGCTCGCATCCAACCTCGCGTACGTGTCCGGCGACTACCGCGACAACTCGACGTTCGAGCGGATCGCAGATGAATTAGGGGACGCCCGGTGCACGGTTGCATATCTGGCGATCCCCCCAGGGCTCTTCGACGACGTTGTTACCGGGCTTGCTTCAGTCGGCCTCAACGAATACGGGCGTGTTGTCCTCGAGAAGCCATTCGGGCGGGACACTTCGTCGGCCGAAGAGTTGAACCAGATCGTGCACAAGCACTACCCCGAGGAGCGCGTCTTCCGAATCGATCACTTTCTCGGTAAAGAGGCAGTGCAGAACCTCATGGTCTTCAGGTTCTCCAATACCATCCTCGAACCGGTTTGGAATCGCCACTACGTGAGCGGAGTGCAGATAACACTTGCCGAAGAGTTCGGCGTCGAGGGCAGAGGATCGTTTTACGACGCTGTCGGAGCGGTTCGCGACGTGATCCAGAACCATCTGCTCCAGGTGCTCTCGATTCTCGCGATGGAGCCCCCGGTCTCGAGCAATGCAGACGCACTCCGCGACGAACGGGTGAAGGTGTTGGAGGCAATTCCTGCGCTGGGGCCGGACCAGATAGTCCGCGGCCAATACGACGGCTACCGGGACGAGGCGGGAGTTGCGCCAGACTCCGATACCGAGACCTACGCAATCGTGAGGCTCGAAATCAACTCCTGGCGCTGGGCAGGGGTGCCGTGGACGATCAGGGCCGGCAAGGGGCTCACGTCGACAGTTACCGAGGCGGTTGTCGAGTTCGTGAGGCCGCCGCGCCCGCTTTTTGCGGCTGATCTCGGCCAGCCCGGATCGAATCGGCTGACCTTCCGCACCACACCCGACGTCGAGATCAACCTGTCGCTGCAGGCCAAGACCCCAGGACCCGAAATGGTGAGCGGTCCGGTAGAGCTGCACCTCCAGCACGACCGCACCATGGGACGCGACCCCTACCACCGGCTCATCGACGATGCACTGCGCGGCGATCAGACGTTGTTCGCCCGTCAGGATGAGGTGATGGAAGCCTGGAGGGTCGTGCAGGGCCTGCTCAGCGATGACAAGCCCGCGTTCCGATACGAGCGCGGATCATGGGGCCCTGCCGAGGCCGAGAGCCTCCTCGGCGAGAAAGAGTCCTGGGCGACCAGCTGACCCTTTCCCATCCGGGAACCGCCCACAAACAGAAGGCCGGCAAATGCGAACGCATCGCCCATCGCCTGACTGACCAGACCTGGTCTCAACGTGCTGTTTCGATCGCGGTCCCGCAAATCCCTACGCCCGCAGAGGAGGAGGTCACGGAGACGAAAACGGACGGCACGGCGATCGAAATGCATGTGGATACTCTCTCTTTGCAGTTCCGGTGTGTGCGGGGACCATTCTGGACCCGGGATGTTTCGGGGAGGTTCACCCACGGTTACAAAAATGAAGTCCCTGTGTTAACGCCCTGTGACGGGCGTCACTAACGTCCGGTTGGATCACGGAGGCCCGTCGCCAATGCACCCAAACGCCCGGACAATCGACAACTTCTATCGAGCCTTTCAGAAACTCGATGCCGGGACGATGGCCGGGACCTACCACCCGGAAGCGACCTTCTCCGACCCGGTGTTCCAACTCAAAGGCGACGAGATCGGAGCCATGTGGCGAATGTTCTGCACCTCCGGGAGCGATCTTCGGGTTACCTTCTCCGACCCGGCGGCCGAC
>JBGTNX010000030.1:0-9055 GCA_041742825.1 Acidimicrobiia bacterium
CGTCTTCGGTGATGGCAGAAGGCGTCCGGGTCAGCTTCTCGGCAAAACGGATCAGCGCCAGCGTCGGCTCATCCAGCCCGGAAGTCTCCCAGGCGATTGCAATCCGATCGACAAACGCGTTGTCTCCGACCTCAACCCGGAGGTCGTGAAAATGTGACGACGTTCAGTAGAAGCACTCATTGATCTGCGAGGTTGTGGCGGCGAGCAACTCGCGCTGGGAACGGCTCAAGGGCGACCGCCCAAACATGATCGAGCCGTACAGGCGCAACGAGTCTCTCATCACTTCCGGCAGCTGGCTCTGGACAGAGACGATATTCCAAATCCGGCCCGCCCGTTTCAGTGCGGCGTCATACTCGTTCCGGACCAGGCCGGTGCTTTCCTCGTAGGTGAGGACATGGATATGGGCCATCAGCTGGCCAGGAAGAGGGCCGGTTCCTCGAGATTCTCGATAATCAAGGCGATGAACCTGCGTCCCTGCGCACCGTCGACAACGCGATGGTCATAGGAGAGTGACAGCGGCATGATCGGGGCAATCCCCAGATCTCCGTCGTAGACGACGGCCCGCTCTCTGGCGCGGCCGACCGAAAGGATTGCAGTCGTACCGTAAGGAACGATGGGTGTGCCATGCCCACCGCCCACGGCGCCGATGTTGGAAACGGTGAAGGTCTGGCCGGTGAGTTGGTCGACCGACAGTGTCCGGGCCCTGGCTCCCTCCCCCAATGAGACGATCTCTTCGGCGAGCTGCAGCACTCCTTTGCTGCCGGCGTCGCGGACTACCGCGACCATGAGCCCGTCCGGAGTGTCGACAGCCATGCCGATGTCACGGGAGGCGTGCATGATCAGGTCCTCACCGTCGAGAGTTGAGTTGAACTCGGGAAATTCGTCGAGAGCGGGCAGCACTGCTCTGATGACGAGCGCTTCGAGGGGGATCCTCCGGTCATAGCGCTGGGCAAGTGCCGACCGGGTCTCGAGGAGTCTTGTGGCGTCCGCATCCTCGAAGGTGGTGACGTGGGGGATCTCCGCCCAGCTCTTCGACATGTTGGCAGCGATCGTCCGTCGCAGCCGTGACATCTTCTCCCGCTCCTCCCCCATGGTCGAAGGTCGTGGTGACGCCGGGGTCTCCGACCGCTCGGCGGTGGTGGCGGGCAGTTCAGATGACGGGGCTCCTTCGGCATCGATGGCTGCCTGGACATCCTCCCTTGTTATCCGACCTCCCGGGCCGGTCCCGTCCACGCCGGCCAGGTCGATGCCGTTGTCCCGCGCCAGCTTGCGCACTACGGGTAGCGCAAGCACCTGGTCTCCTGATGCAGACGGGCTGGAATCTCCGCGCGGCGCCAGCACTTCGGCTTCTTCGCTGAGTGTTCCGACGATTGGTGCGGCATCACCTGAGCCAGCCTGTGGCTCCAGCCGGACCTCAGTGGCGTATGAGCCGTGTGGAATCGATTCGGTCACCGGCTGTGACGATGTGTCGGGGTCGGGCGGGCTGGACGGAGCCTCCCCTGCCTCTCCCACCACCAACAGGACGCTGCCAACAGCGATTACGTCGCCGGCCGCCCCCCCGTGTTTGAGAACGATCCCGGCGTAGGGCGAGGGGATTTCCACAACTGCCTTGTCCGTCTCCACTTCGACCACCGGCTGGTCGGCCTCCACCCGCTCGCCTTCCTCGACCAGCCACCGCACGATCTCGGCCTCGGTGAGGCCCTCGCCAATGTCGGGCAACCTGAACTCTTGCGCCACTTACTCCTCCAAGGCTCGCATTGCGGTTTTGACGATCTGTTCTACCGACGGAAGGTAGTGACCCTCCGACCGTTTCAGCGGAAAGACTGTGTCCGGTCCTGTGATCCGATGGACCGGCCCGAGCAGCGAGTAGAGACAACGCTCCTGGATTATCGCGGCGACTTCACCACCTAGACCGCCGGTGCGGGGCGCCTCGTGGATGACAATCGCCCGTCCGGTCTTGTTCACCGACTGGACGATCCCGTCGGCGTCGAGGGGGGAAAGGGTGTGCAGGTCGAGGACTTCGACCGATCCACCTTCCTGTTCGATCATCGTGGCGGCGGCACGGGTTTCTTTCATCATCGCGCCCCAACTGATGAGCGTGATGTCTCCACCCTCCCGCTCGGCGCGGGCCTCCCCGATTGTGGTCGTGTAGTAGATGTCGGGTACGTCCTCTTTGACCGCGCGGTACAACCGGATCGGTTCGAGGAACACAACGGGGTCGGGGTCCTCGATCGCGGCCAGGAGCAAGCCTTTGGCGTCGTGGGGCGTCGAGGGCACCACCACCTTCAATCCCGGGATGTGGGCGTAGATCGCCTCGGCCGACTCGGAGTGATGTTCGGCAGCGCCGATTCCGCCACCGAACGGGATCCGGATCACAAGTGGGGCGGTGAACCTGTGGTTGGAGCGGTTACGGATCCGGGCGACATGATTGATGATCTGGTCGTAGGCGGGATAGGAGAATCCCATGAACTGAAGCTCGACGACCGGCCGCATCCCGGCAATGGCGAGACCGAAGGCGGCGCCAACGATGCCCGACTCGGCAACAGGAGTGTCATAGACCCGGTCCGGCCCGTATTTCTCGTACAAGCCATCGGTAATCCGGAAGACGCCTCCGGTCCGGCCGATGTCCTCTCCGAGCAGCAGCACGCGTTCGTCGGAATCGAGGGCGGTGTCGAGTGCCCGGTTCAGGGCCTGGGCGACATTGAGCTCGGTCACGAATCACCTTCCAGCTGACGTCGCAGCGGCGCGGTGATCACGGAATACATCCTGTCGAACATCTCTTCGCGGCGCGGCACCGGAAGAGCTTCGGCTTCGGAGACCGCCTGCTCGATGCGTTCGGTGGCACGCTCCTCCATCTCAGTTTCCCACTGCTCCGACCACTCTCCGGCATTCTGGAAAAGCCGGCGCACCCGCAACAGCGGATCGCGCTCCCGCCACCCCTCCGCTTCTGACTCGTCCCGGTACCGGCCCGGGTCGTCGCTCGTGGTGTGCGGCCCGATCCGATAGGTGACCGCTTCGATCAGCGACGGCCCGTCACCTTTTCGGGCCCGCTCCACAGCGACCGAGACCGCGGCAACTACAGCAGCAATGTCATTTCCGTCCACCTGCTCCCCCGGCATCCCGTAGGCGTCGGCCTTCATCGCAATCGACTCAGACCTGGTCTGTTCGTGGCGCGGGTAGGAGATGGCGAATCCGTTGTTCTGACAGAAGAAGATCGTCGGGGTGGAGAAAACGGCGGCGAAGTTCATCGCCTCGTGGAAATCGCCCTCTGAGGTTGCGCCGTCTCCAAAGGAGGTGAGAGCAACGCGGCTCGAGCCTTTTAGCTTCTCGGCCCAGGCAAGCCCTACGGCATGGATCATGTGGCCGCCGACAGTGATCGAGGGGGGCAGGACGTTGACGCCTTGAGGAGGCTGGCCACCCCGCTCATCCCCGGTCCGACCCGCCACCAGGAGCTTCCAGGGGTACCCCGACCGCCACATCAGCGCAGCATCCCGATAGGTGCCCGCTACCCAGTCATCCGACTCGAGGGCGGCCGCAGCGCCGATCTGGGCCGCCTCCTGACCTTCGAACGAGGCATAAGTGGCAAGCCGACCTTGCTTCTGCATCGCATTCGACTTTCGGTCGTAGGTGCGCGCCTCCAACATGTCGGCGTACAGCCCCTTCATCTGCTCCAGGGTCAGCGGGAGTCTGTCGCTTACCGACCCGTCAGGAGAAATCAGGCTGTACATACATCCCTGAGCATATCGACAGGCGCGATCCGGGCAACCCGGAGGCGCTCAGACCCCAACCGGTTCGCTCTCAAACATCTCTTCGAGCTCGGATACCGTCATCAGCACCTCACGGGCCTTGCTGCCCTCTGACGGCCCCACGATCCCTCGGGTCTCGAGAGCGTCCATCACCCGTCCGGCACGAGCGAACCCGATTCGAAGTTTGCGTTGCAGCATGGACGTCGATCCCAGCTGGGAGCGGACGACGAGGTCGATGGCCTGACGGATCAGTTGGGCATCTTCGTCGTCCTCTTCATCGGCCCGGACCGCGGCGGCAGCGGCCACTGCCTCGAGGACTTCCTGGTCGCGATACTTGGCTTCGCGTTGGCCTTTGACCCAGTCGACAACTGCATGGATCTCGGTCTCCCGAACCCATGAGCCCTGGATCCTTTGGGCGCGGGGCTCCTTGGCCGTGACGACGAGCATGTCGCCCATGCCGACCAGCTTCTCCGCGCCGCTGCCATCGAGGATGACCCGGCTGTCGGTCTGGGAGGCGACGCTGAAGGCGAGACGGCTGGGAACGTTGGCCTTGATGACACCGGTGATCACATTCACGGACGGACGCTGGGTGGCGATCACGAGGTGGATGCCGACGGCACGGGCCATCTGGGCGATTCTCACGATCGACTCTTCGACTTCACGACCCGAGACCATCATCAGATCGTTGAGTTCGTCGATGATGATCACGATGTAGGGGAAACGGTCGAAGCCGTCAGGGTCGAGGTTCCCGGCTTCCAGCTTGTCGCGATAGCCCTCGATGTCTCGCACCTTGGCATCGGCGAGGAGGTCGTAGCGGCGGTCCATCTCGGCAACCGCCCACTTGAGGGCGTCGTTTGCCTTCTTCGGGTTTGTGATGACCTTGGTGAGCAGGTGAGGGACCCCGTTGTACTGGCCGAGTTCGACCCGTTTCGGGTCGACCATGATCAGACGCACGTCGTCGGGGTGGGTCCGCATCAGCAGCGAAGTGACGATCGAGTTGATGCATGACGACTTACCGGCTCCGGTGGCGCCGGCGATGAGCACGTGGGGCAACTCGGAGAGGTTGAGCAGCTTGGATTCGCCGTTGATGTCCATCCCCAGGCCAACCGTCAGCGGATGGGTCTGGTCCGCCGCAGGTGCGGCACCGAGGATGTCCCCCAAAGAGACCAGGCGGCGCTTGCGGTTGGGGACCTCGACACCAATAGCCGACTTGCCCGGGATCGGCACCAGGAGTCGGACGTCAGGCGTTGCGAGGGCATACGCGATGTCGTGGGAGAGGTTGGAGACCCGGTTCACCTTTACCCCGGGCGCGAGCTCGATCTCGTATCTGGTGACGGTGGGGCCGGGGACGATCTTGGTCAGGGTGGCGTCGACGCCATGCTGGATCAGGGTCTCTTCTAGCTGGCGGGCCATTTCCTCGAGAGAGCGCTTGTTCACTTCGATCCCACCGCCGGCGTTGAGCAGGGTCAGCGGGGGAAGCTGATAGCTCCCGTCGGAGAGGTCGACGGTCTTGACGGGCTTGGGAGGTTCTGGAGCAAGCGGTTTCTTGTTCGAGCTCTCGGGACGCGACGAAGCCGCCTTCGCCTTCTTCGGCTTCTCGTGCTTGCCCCTCGCCAGCACCGGCGCGGTGACTACGTGGGCGCCCCGCTCCTGCACGGTCTCGACTACCACAATATCCCTTGCGAACGTGCGCAGCGAAGCCCACATCTCGCCGATGCCGAGGAAGAGCTCGCGGACGCTGGTCCTGGTCATCACCAGGACTCCCATGCCCAGGGCGGCAGTGAGGATGACAAATGCACCCCAGTGGCCCAGCACCCGCTGCAACGGGAAGGCGATCAGGGCGCCGACCGCACCACCGCGCTCTTTTACCAGAGCGATATTGGGAACGAGCGCTACTGCACCGGTGAGGAGATGGAAGAGCGATAGCGAGGCGATGAAGGTGGCGAGGCCGCCGAGGACCAGCTTTCCGGCGCCCTCACGGGGTTTGCCGACGATCAGGGCGATCCCGACCCCACCCAGCGCCACCGGCAGGGCGAACTGCCATACGCCGAACAGGAACTTCGACCCGTTAGCGATGCCCGCGCCCGCCGGCCCGGCCTTCGCAAAGAAGGAGAGGACGATGATGATCGCCATCACTACGAGGATGAGACCCCAAACGTCGTCAGTCTGACGACCCAGAGCCTGGCGCACCGATCCCCGGAAGGCCACCAGCTTCGAGCCCACCGTCGTCTTCTGCGCTTTCTTAGCTTTTGCCTGTGTTGACACCCGCCTCCGCCCAGAGGTTCCCTTCCGGGTGGATGTCTTCTTGGCCATGTAAACCAGACGATACACCAGAGCGCGCGATGCGTGGTGGCATTGAGCGTAGGGCGTTCGACCCAGGCGATCTGCGTCAGATCACGTGACCGCTGTTTAACTATCGGAGTGCCGTACGTGAGACGATGAGCCATCGCCTGCGACGCCGATTCGTCGGCTTGGTTGGAATCGTCCTGATCGCTGGTCTCTTGACTTCGTGCAACAGAGCCGACGAGCTCAGCGGAACGTGGATGCTCGACGAGGCTTCAAGCGCGCAGAGCGATCTCGGACCAATTGGGCAGGTCGAGATTGCTCCTTTCATCTCGATGGATGACGGTAATCTCAATGGCAATGCGGGATGCAACGACTTCACGGGTACCTATGAAGTCAGAGGCTCCAAAGTCATCGTCTTCGACGATGTCTGGATGGAGGCGAAAGGGTGCGATCCGGTAAGCAACGCATACGATCTTCTCTTCGGCCAGCTGTTCGGAGGCGAAGTCGAGTTGCACACCGGCTCGGACTCGATGATATGGACCGCCGCAGGCAGCGAGCTGCGATTCGTTCGCTCATCAGTCGAAGACAACTGAACTGTCGGCATCGAAGACTCTCGTCGGTCTTGACCAGTATTAGTACGGTTCAGGCCATGCCTGCACCGATGATCCCCCACCGCTTCGAGCGGATGAGCTCCGCCGAGCAACACGAACGGGCCGACTCCTTCTATGAGGAGATGGACCGGCGTCGCAGTGTTCGCTTCTTCTCCGATGCGCCTGTTCCTCGCCACCAGGTCGAACAGGCTATCCGCACCGCCTCGACGGCCCCGTCGGGCGCCCATCGTCAGCCGTGGACCTTCGTGCTGGTCGGAGACCCAGAGCTGAAGCGGCAGATCCGGGAGGCGGCCGAAGAGGAAGAGCGGATCAACTACGAAGGTGGGCGGCTACCCGAGCACTGGCGGGAGGCGTTGGAACCGTTGGGGACCGACTGGCACAAGGAATTCCTCGAGATCGTGCCCTGGATAGTCGTTATGTTCGAACAGCGCTACGGGGTGGGCGACAACGGAGAAAAGCAACATCATTTCTATGTGAAGGAGTCCTGCGGGATCGCAGCCGGAATCTTCATCGCAGCCCTTCACCACATGGGCCTTGCCACCTTGACCCACACCCCGAGCCCGATGAAGTTTCTCACCAACCTGCTGGGCCGGCCGGAGAACGAACGGCCGTTCTGCATGTTCCCCATCGGCTACCCCGCCGAAGACTGCACCGTCCCTGATCTCCGCCGCAAAGACCTCTCGGAGGTCATGGTCGAGGTCGATTCCAACGAAGCCTGAAATCGGGTGTCACCCGTTTAGGTCCTCCGCGCCGTCTCAGGGCGAAACCATTGCTGACATTTCCTGAAAGGACTTGCAATGAAACGCTCCGGAACGGTAATCCTCAGTCTGTGCCTGTTCGCCGCGGCCTGCGGCACCAATACGGTCACTCCTCCGGGAGCTGAGACAACCACAACGACGAGTCAGCAACCAGCCCAGACTTCGACGACTATTGCCCTCGCATCGACCACCTCCTCGATCGCATCCAGCACCACGACCAGTCCTTCGACCACAACCTCTGCCACCCCCTCGACGACAACCACCCATACCCCAACCACTCCGACCACCCAGGCGGTGGCGGCTCCGGCCGAGCTCTCGGTGGCGCCTTGGTTCTTCATCGACGAAGACGGCCAGCCGGGACGGAGCGGCCCGTTCCTGGCCCCCATCCACCGCGAAGTCACCTACACCAAGGCCGTGGGGCGGGCCTCGCTGGAACAACTCTTCGCCGGGCCGACCGCCGGCGAGCGGGATAGCGTCCCGGCAATCAGTTCGACGATCCCGTCGGGTGTTGAGATTCTCGGGCTCACGATCAAGGAAGGGATCGCCACAGTCGACCTCTCCGCTGAGTTCGAAGGCACCGACGACTCTGCTGTCGTGGCGCAGCGGATGGCGCAGGTCGTGTTCACCCTGACCACTATCCCCCATGTCACCGAAGTCCTGTTCCGCCAGGAAGGCAAGGCGATCCCGGCACAGACTGGAGATGGAGAGCTCGTCACCCGCCCGGTGATGAAGGCCGACTTCCTCGATTTCGCCGCCGCACTCACCGTCGAGAAGCCCGTCTATGGCGGAACCGGGGGCTCCCCGCTCCACGTCACCGGATTCGGGGCCGCCTTCGAAGCATCGTTCAGTTATGCATTGACCAATGCCAGCGGGCTGATCATCGCCGAGGGCCACTCAATGACCACGAACGGAACGGGTTGGGGCGGCTTCGACTTCACCATCCCCTACAAGGTGGACAGCAAACAGACCGGGACGTTGATCGTCTGGGTCAACTCTGCGGAGAACGGGTCGCAGATCTCAGTCCGGGAATACCCGGTGACCCTCGTCCCCTGACACTTCTGTGAGGGTTTGCCTACACCCTGGGTCGGTCAACCCTCACAGAACGGTCTCAGAGCTCCATCACGACGGGGACGATCACCGGCTTGCGCGACGTCTCCTCGCGGAGCACCTTGCCGACTGCCTGGCGGACCGTCTTCTGCAGCTCGTTGATGTCGGAGCGGCCGCCGGCGTGCTCTTGGAGTGACTTCTTTACCGCCACCGCTGCCTTCTTCAGCACCGCCTCGGGGTCATCCATGACACCGTGGCTGTCGAAGTCGGGCCCGTAGACGATCTTGCCGGTGTTGTGGTCGATGCCCACGGTGACAACGATCACGCCTTCATCGGCGAGATGGGACCGGTCGCGGAGCACCGCATTCTTGACATCGCCGACCGACGACCCGTCCAGGTAGACATAACCGGCAGGGACGGCGCGACGCTCGACCCTGGTCTTCTTGCCATCGATCACCACCCGGTCACCATCTTCGAGGACTTCAGCCCAGGGAACTTTCATGGTCTTCGCCAGTTCGGCGTGGGCATGGAGGTGGCGGTACTCACCGTGTACGGGTACGAACGCCTGGGGCCTAACCACGTTGAGGAAGGTGAGCAGTTCCTCGCG
>JBGTNX010000031.1:0-18543 GCA_041742825.1 Acidimicrobiia bacterium
ACCGCGGCACCTACTTGCTACCGGCACCCGGATCGGAACACTCTGCTCTCGTGCAGTCGCTGCGGCCGTCCGATTTGCTCGGACTGCTCGGTGGACGCCGCAGTCGGCCAGCGCTGCATCGAATGTGTTCGTGAGGAGGGGACCCAGAAGATCATCCCGACCGGTTCGAGACGGACCGCGGCTGCAGCGGCCCCGGTGACGGTGACCCTGATCGCGATTGCGGTCGGGTTCTATCTCCTCCGAGTAAGCGGATTCGACGACTTCCTGATAAACAACCTGGCCCAGATCAATGCGGCGGTCGCAGTGGGTGAGTGGTGGCGAATATTCACTGCGGCCCTCCTCCATGCATCGGTCACCCACATCCTCTTCAATATGTGGGCGCTGTGGGTCCTCGGTCCCCAAGTGGAGCGCGGAGTCGGAGTTGGCCCCTACCTGGCGATGTACATCGCGTCCGCCGGGGTCGGGGGAGCTGTGGCATTCCACTTCGGAGGCCCGTTCGATGTGGGTGTGGGCGCATCCGGGGCGATTTTCGGCTTGTTCGGGGTGTGGCTCAACTGGGGGTTGCGCCGCAGGAACACGATGCAGGGCCGGGCGATTCTCTCCCAGATGGGATTCCTCCTCTTCATCAATGCAGCAATCCCGTTCCTGATCCCCAATATCAGCTGGCAGGCACACCTCGGAGGCCTCATTGCCGGCTTTCTCATCAGTGAGGTCTGGTCGCGAATTCGGGGCCCGAAGACCAACCTGTATCGAACTCTGGTTGGTGTCGGGGTCGCCCTTCTCGCGGTATTGTCAGTTCTCTGAATCGCGGGTGGTAGCCGCCCGGGGATCGGTGGCATGAGAGGGTCGTGCTGCTAAGTTCGGGAAACTACAACTTTGTAACTCGAGAGTCACCAGATCGTGTCGTTTGCCCATCTCCATCTTCATACCGAGTACTCGATGCTCGACGGCGCAGCGAGAATCAACGACGTGGTGCGGGCGGCGGCCGAAGACGGACAGCCGGCGATAGGAATCACCGACCACGGCGTGATGTACGGGGTCGTCGACTTCGTCCGGGCAGCACAGGCCCACAACATCAAGCCGATCATCGGGATCGAGGCATACTTCACCGACGGAAAGCGGACTGACCGCCCGGTCGGCGATGCCAACAAGCGGTTCCACATGAACCTCCTCGCCGAAAACGAGACCGGTTATCGCAACCTGCTCCAACTCAGCTCGAGGGCCTATCTCGAGGGCTACTACTACAAGCCTCGGATGGACTGGGACCTGATCAGCGAGCACTCGGCCGGGATCATCGCCACCTCGGGATGTCTGGGTGGTTTGGTCCCCCAACTGCTCGCCCCTGACGCCGGGGAAGAAGGCAACAAGGGCCAGGTCAGGGACTTCGATGCGGCATTGGCCGCGGCGGGGAGGTTCCAGGATGTCTTCGGCAAAGACAATTTCTTCATCGAGATCCAGGACCACGGCATCGAGGCCCAACGCCGGGTGATGCCCGATCTCCTCGAGATCGCACGCCGGATCGATGCGCCTCTCCTGGCAACCAACGACGCCCACTATACGAGGCGTTCCGAGCACGACGCCCACGATGTCCTGCTCTGCATCCAGACCGGGTCGCTGCGCAGCGATAGCAACCGGCTTCGCTTCGAGGGGAGCGAGCACTACTTGAAGACCGGTGCGGAGATGCGCAACCTCTTTCCCGATTCTGAGTATCCCGGAGCGTGCGACAACACGTTGCTGATCGCAGAGCGATCAGATGTCAACATCGAGTTCGGCAAGATCCTGCTGCCGCATTTCCCGGTTCCTGCCGGTGAGACCGAGGTCACCTACCTGAGGCGTCTCGTCGAGGCAGGGATCCATGAGCGCTATGGCCCGAATCCCTCCGATGTCGTCTCCGAACGTGTTGAGCACGAGCTGAAGATCATCGAGGAAATGCAGTTCCCCGCATACTTCATCATCGTCTGGGACCTCATGCGCCACGCCCGCGAGAAGCGGATCAGAGTCGGCCCGGGCCGTGGGTCGGCGGCAGGTTCGATCGTGTCGTACGCCCTCAAGATCACCGACATCGACCCGCTCGAGTACGGCTTGATCTTCGAGAGGTTCCTCAACCCGGGCCGGCGCCAGATGCCAGACATCGACATGGACTTCGACGAGCGTTTCCGCGGCGAGATGATCCAATACGCGACCGAGAAGTACGGCGCGGACCGCGTCGCCCAGATCATCACCTTCTCCACCATCAAGGGGAAGCAGGCGATCCGGGACGCAGCCCGGGTCCTCGGCCATCCCTACGGCCTTGGTGATCGCATCGCAAAGGAGATGCCCGCCTCGATCCTCGGCAAGGACCCGACCCTCACCCAGATCCTCGAACCACCCGACTCCGACGCCGAGGGCGAAGTCAGGGACTGGTACGCAAATGCCCAGGGGTTGCGGACGATGATTGAAACCGATCCTGCCGCTGCAGAGATCGTCGAGGCGGCACGTGGGCTCGAAGGCCTTCGTCGCCAGGACAGCATCCATGCCGCCGCAGTGGTCATCGCCCCCGAACCGCTGATAAACATCGTGCCCATCCAGCAAAAGGGGGTCGACGCGGAGGTCGTAACCCAGTACGAGATGCACGGGGTCGAGGAGCTCGGCCTGCTCAAGATGGACTTTCTCGGGCTGCGCAACCTCTCGATCATCGAGCGATGCCTCGAGCTCGTCGAGCTTTCGACGGGGACTCGTCCCGACATCGACAACGTTCCCCTCGACGACGAGGAGACCTTCGAGCTGCTCCGCGCTGCCGACACGATTGGCGTGTTTCAACTCGAAGGCACCGCGATGAGGTCGCTGATCCGCTCCCTCCAGCCCGACTCGTTCAACGACGTCATCGCTCTGGTTGCCCTCTACCGCCCCGGTCCGATGGGGGCGAAGATGCACACGCTTTACGCCGACCGCAAGAACGGGCGGGTCGAGATCGAAGACCTCCACCCCGAAGTCACCGACATCCTTGCCGACACCTACCAGATCATGGTCTATCAGGAACAGGTCATGCAGGTGGCTCAGAAAATGGCGGGCTATTCGATGGGCGACGCCGAGCAGTTCCGTAAGGCGATGGGCAAGAAGATCAAGTCCGTGATGGCTGCCGAATCGGAGAAGTTCATCGCCGGCTGTTTGTCCCAGGGGCACAGCGAACAGGTCGGCCAGGAGATCTTCGAGTTGATCGGCCACTTCGCCGGCTACGGGTTCAACAAGTCGCACAGCGCCGGGTACGGCTACGTCGCCTATCAGACCGCATACCTCAAGGCCCATCATCGGGCCGAGTACCTCGCTGCCCTACTCACGGCAACCAAGTCGAACAAAGACCGCACCGCCGTGTACCTAAATGACTGCCGCCAGCATTCCATCGAAGTCCTTGTCCCTGACATCAACGAGTCTTACTCCGACTTCACAGTCCACCAGGGCCGGATCCGGTTCGGGCTCTCGGCGATCCGCAATGTGGGTGAGGCGGTTGTCGAGAAGATCGTAGAGGCGCGGCAGGATTCACCTTTTGAGTCGTTCCTCGACTTTGTGAACCGGGTCGACCCTTCAGCGCTGAACAAGCGAGCGATCGAGTCGTTGATCAAGGCGGGGGCATTCGACGGGGTCGGCCAGCCTCGCAAGGGCCTGATGCTGGTCCACGAGCAGATCCTCGAAGCCACGCTGGAACGCCGGCGGAATGAGGAGATGGGTCAGTATTCGTTGTTTGCCGAAGCTGGCGGCGATGAAACGTCACGGACCTTTGAGGTGCCGGAGCAACGTTGGGATCAGAAGATCAGGCTCGGATTCGAAAAGGAAATGCTCGGCCTCTACGTGTCGGACCATCCGCTGCTGGCAGTCGGGCCCTCGCTCGAGGCCGCCACAACTGTGGCGCTGACGGACCTCGCCGACCACCCGGACAAGTCCAAAGCGACGATCGGCGGGATCGTTGGCGCCATCACCCGGCGCTGGACCAAGGCCGGTGACCCCATGATCTTCTTCCAGCTCGAAGGGCTCGAGGGCTCTGTGGAGGTCCTCGGCTTCCCGCGGACGGTGAAAGAGCACGGCCATCTGATCGTCGAGGACGCCGTGCTGCTGATCAACGGGCACATCGACAACCGTGGTGACGACGTCAAGTTCGTGGCTAGGGAGATCAAAGAGCTGGAGATACGCGACGATTCGACGATCCGACTCCGGGTGCCCGCCGGCAGGCTCACACCCGAAGTTGTCTCTCAGCTCAAGTCGATACTCTCCAACCACCCCGGCCCTGCGGGCGTGTTCCTCCACATGACAAACAACGGGTCGGAGAAGGTGATGCGGCTCAGCGATTCGCACAAAGTCGAGCCCCGTTCTGCGTTGATGGCCGAACTCAAAGAGCTGCTCGGCCCGAGCGCGATTATCTAGAGAACGGCTGGTTGCGACGCAAGGAGCGGGAAGCGACCTCGATCAAGGTGGAGGACCTTCCATGGCGGCGCCCGAGGAGATAAGCAGTGACGGCCACGGTCGTCCCTCCGGCCGCAAGTGAGCTGAGGGCGACGGCCCGCTTGGTCTTTCTTGCGAATATCACCACCGGCCAGCCCCGCTCGTGGGCGATGTCATTCAAGGCGCCGTCGGGGTTGACTGCCACCGGGTGCCCGACGAGTTCCATCATCGGCAGGTCTGATACCGAGTCGGAGTATGCGTAGCTCCGTTCCAGGTCGTATCCATGCTCGGCAGCGAGTTTCTCGACAGTCGTTGCCTTACCCGGGCCATACATGAAAGGACCGTCGAGCTCGCCGGTGTAGTGGCCGTCGACAACGCGCCCGCGTGTGCCCAGCCCGCCGGTCATGCCCAGAGAAGCTGCCAACGGTTCGACGACCACCGACGGTGAAGCGGAGACGATGTAGGTGGCACGGCCCGCATCTTTGTGCATCTTGAGGAGCTTCTTCGACTCCGGCCGCACCTGGGAGACCAGGCGGGGCAACACCGCTGCTCCTAAGGAGTCCAGGGCGTCTGCGGGCGCACCCGTGATGCGGGAGAGGAAAGCAAACTTGGTCTCGTCAGAGGACTCGCCCTTGTCGCCCAGAATCATGAACGTCAAGGCGGAAGTGAACCAGGAGAACATCTCCTTGTTTCCGGCCAGGCCCTGTCTCCAAGCTTCCACGCCGACCGGCAGAGCGGAGGTACCCGAGATCAGGGTCCGGTCGAGATCGAAGAAGGCGGCTGAAGCTGTCATCGGTGCCCAGCTTAAGGGGCTTCGAACAGTCCGTCAGGCAGCGCATCGGCACTTTCGATCAGCCGACCAAGTCCATCGAGATCGTTCGGAGGGTCGGGAACCCACGGAATGGTTGCCACGTGCGCATGGTGCACCGCAGCGAACCCGGTGCGGGCGTCACTCTGCCTCAGGCTCTCCGCACCCCACCGGACGACGTTCTCCGCAAGCTCTCGTTGCAGATCGTCGGGTGGCTGGAAACCACTCCATTCAGCCGGGAGGGTCCTGTTGAAGATCACCGCGACGGGAGTCCCTCCCACGTCGGGCAGTTCCCGGTAAAACCTCGTGGCCTCGGCAATCGGGGCGGGGTCAGCGGTTGTCACCACAAGGATGGTCGCCCGTCCCATCAACGCTTCGATCTGTCTGCCCCGGTCGGAGACACCGTCATACGTAGTGCGCAGGTCGAGGAGGAATTCGGCAACCCGCTCCAGGAGGTCCGAACCGAGGATGGAGTCGGCCAGGCGGAGGAAGGGCCGGCCGGCCCGTCTGTAGAGGAACCGGCCGGGGAGAGGCCCTCCGGTCAGCCACCGGAGCAGGCGTCCTCCGACGAGGTCGGCCATCTGTGCGGGAGCGGTGAAGAAGTCGATGCCACCAGCCGAAGGTGGTGTGTCGACCACGACGATGTCCCACGCTCCGGCTTCGACAAAGGTGGCGGCCTGATCTGCAGCCGCATACGACTGTGAGGCGGGGAAGTGCTGGCTGGCCGCAATGAAGAATTCGTTGTTCACCAGGCGGTCTGCGACATCAGGGTCGGCGTGTTTGGTCGCAACCGACCGCCAGGAGAGAGAGGCGTCGAGCATTGCCGCCCACAGGTTGGGTTCGTCGGGATGCGGTTGTGGCTCAGGTCCGAGCTCCTCGCCGACGCCGAGTGCCGAGGCGAGCCGGCGCGCCGGGTCGACAGTCAGCACGAGGGTCCGCAGACCCGATCGTGCGGCAATGACTCCAAGGGCAGCGGACACGGTTGTCTTACCAACGCCCCCAGCACCGGTAACCAGCAACGCTTTGGTCACAGGCTTGCTTCGAGCTCATCGGAGAGGCGAGCGGCGACTTCGCTCGCGGTGAGCAGGCCGAACAGATATGGGAGGGCGATATCGGGCTCGAGGCGGCCCAGCCAGTGCTGCTGTTCGGTGAAGACAGCGCGGTGGTGGATTGCCGATTCCCGGGCCGGGCCCTTCCCGGACGGCCTGGCCGAAAGCTTGCTCACAAGCCTGTTGGTGATAACGGTTGGTGGTGCCACCAGATCGTTCTCGTCAAGCCACTTCAGTGTCTGTTTGGTCTCAGTGGTTGGCAGTTCCTCGGCCAGATTCACCAACACCAGCCGGGTCACCTCCGGATCGCTCAGCGTTCCACCCATCCACGCCGCTTGTCTCTGGATGCGCCCGGTCGGGACCAGTTCGGAAATGGAAACAGGGGCGCGGAGATAGGACCCGATCTGTCCGGTCGGGGGAGCATCGGCTACGACAAGGTCCCAGTTCCGCTCCCTGACCTCCCAGAGCACTTTCCCGATCGAGATGATTTCCCGGACTGCAGGGGCTGCGGTGGCGAGAGCGTCGAAAGCGCGCGCTAGGGGGCTCAGTGTCTTCAAACCCCGGATCGAAAGTTGCAGCGTCAGGTACTCGATGAGGGCGTCGGACCGCACGATCCTCATTGCAAAGAGGTCGGGACGGACCTCGCGGGGCTTGAATTCGAGTGCACTGACACCGAGATGAGAACTCAGGCCGGCGGACTCGCCCATGTCGATTAGGAGGACCTTCTTCCCCTTCCTGGTGGCCAACTGGGCGAGCGCTGCCGCCACTGCGGACTTGCCAACCCCGCCCTTGCCCGAAACGACCACCAGCCGCTTGTCGAGCACGCCCGATCAGTCCGGGAGCTTGAGCGGGATGGTGAGGACGAGACTGCCGTCTTCGACCGCCCAGGTCGCCTTGGAAACGAGGAGGAAGTCGGTGTAGTCGGTCTCAGCCTGCTGGACGAACTTCTTGCGCTCCTCTCCAGCAACCGGCGGAAGCGGCCGGTCCTTGACCGCCTCTGCCCGCCGCCCGAACCGCTCGATCATCTTGTCAACATCTAATTGAGCCATACAAGAGAGGGTAATGGCTGTTTTTGACTGTCCTCCCGCTTTGCGCCGAGGTTGGTTCCGGCGGCCGCCGAAAGGCGGTCGGAGGTAGGAGGGAGAGGTCTCCTCGGGCTGGGAGCTGAGTGCCGTTGGCGGGATCTCACCATCCTCCCCTCCGACCTAAAGGTCGGAGGTACTCCCTCCGCGAGCGGAGGGAGAGATGCGTTTTTGTTCGTTGCGGCGTTCGGATTCGAGGCGTTCTAGGTCTACGTCGGAATGGTCGACGAAGGTCATCGCATCGGCGATGAGACGATGGCCGGCCACTTCCCGGATTGCAGCATGCATCTCGTGGGCTACCCGGCGGTAGGCGGAATGGCCTGCGGGTTGGGATCGCAGTTCGATTAGATGGAATGCCTGGCGGGGGTTCATCTCCATCACGAATCTGACGTTGTACGCAAAGGGGACCACATACTGGGCGACGTCGGCGCCGAGGTCGTCCCGCAGCGACTCATAGAGCTCGCCTGCCGAATCCATTGCCGAGGTCCAGCGGGAAGCGTGGCCTAGTTCTTCGATCTCGTCGGGAAGGTCGTATCCGAGACGGGTCGAGAACTTCTGCCATTCCAGAGTCATCAGACGGTGGCGTTGCAGATCGCGAAAAGCGCCGATGTCGCAACTGACGTCGAACCGGTAGGTGGTCCGCTCCATTGCCCGCCCGGGGCGATGCCGTCGGTTCTCCCTGTCGCCAATCATGGCGGCGACAACTCGTGCCTTGTCCGAAGAGCTCATGCCTGAAGCAATTTCCTGGAGAGCGCTGTCGGGCAGCTCCGAAACCGCATAGAGAGCCGCAGCAACGATTTTGGTCTCGGCGTCGTCGTCCCAGTCGGTGAGAGTCACCGAGGGCCCGGAGTCGCCAGGCAGTGGGAGTTCGGAGGCGATCGATTCGAGTTTGTCGCGGACTCCTTCGAGATATCCGGACCACCGCACGCCCCGGTCGGGGAGGTCGACCCGGGTGAGAAACGAAGGGATGATCTTGCGCAGTTCGGTGAGCATCATCTGCCCGTAGTTGCGCACTTCGGCAAGGGGGCTTGCCTGCATCCGGACCAGCGCCATCTCGTAGGCCTGGCCCGTGGCGTAGATACCGACATTCGAGGTAGTCGATACCGGGAGAAGGCCGCGTACCGTGTCACACGCCTTGGCACGGATAGTGGCGTTGTAGATCATCTTCGAATCGGATTCGGACCTGGGGTGGCGCTCCTCGAGGACGCCGATCATCTCCGATACCAGGCTCGAGTATTCGTCGAAGACGTACTCCATGTAGTTTCGGTAGGCGTCTGCGTGCCTGCTCTTGGCGATTTCGTCGGGGGTGAAGTAGCGGTAGTTTTCCCCGAGCTTTGCGTCGTAACGTATATAGCGAGTCGACTGTTCGAGATAGGCGGCCAGCCTGCCCCACTCGAGGACCTTGGTGAGGAGGTTCGAAGCCTGCTCACATGCCAGGTGTGCCCCACCCAACTGGGCAACGGAGTCATCGCCGTATTCGAAGAAGATACGCTTGTAGAGGTCCTCGGCCCGTCGCATCGCAACCATCGGGTCGTCGTCGATGTTGAGGGCGAGTGTTTCGATGCCGGTGTCCTCGTCGTTGATGAATTCGTCGAGGAGGAGGCGGCGCAGCGACTTGGCAGAACGGGAGTAGCGGGCGAATAGCGCCCCCTTGACCACCTCGGGAAGGTTGATGAGACCGAACACCGGAAGGTCGGTGTTGGTAACGAATCGGTTCAGTACCGACGTCTCCTCTGGCGTGAACTCTTCCTGGTAGTAGCCGGACATTGGTCGGCGATTGTATGCCGGAAAGGAACGATCAACGGGTACCGTCTCGTTCTGTGTCCATGTGGTTTGTCAGAGTTGCAATAATTCTCCTCGTCGTGGCGGCGATCGCCATCGCTGTCGTTCCGATCCTGGTCATGGTCGACCTGCTCGGAGGTGGAACGGGATGGGGACTGTGCCCCGGCGGTCTCGAGTCGTGTGACAATCCCTATACGACGCCGTTCGAACTTTTGCTGATACTTGTGGTCGCTCTGTTCCTGGTGACCCTCGCCATCCGCATGGTGATGAGGCTCGCCAGACGCCTCCAGGCGGAGTCGTTCCAGGTCAATGTGCCGGAGTCACAGCCTCGGCCTGAATAGACGCTGGATCCTTCTGGCGGCGGATGACGACGATGATCGCGATCAGGATCATGCCGGCGCCGATCCACCCGGCCAGGTCGAGCCGGTCACCGAGGACCACCCAGGCGGTTGCCACCCCGAAAGCCGGCTCCGCCGCCAGGACAACAGCGGTGGTCGAAGCCCCGACGATGTTCTGTGCCCACGCTTGAAGGCAGTAGGCGCCGACGCTGACAACAAGACCGGTAATGAGGATGGCGGGCCACACCTCCCTCGCCGGCCAGGCGAACCCATCGAGAAACGCGGCAAGAGGTATCGACCCTATTGCCACGATCGTCAACTGGACCGCAGTGAACGGAATCACCGGATGTCGGGGAGCGAAGATCGAAAGAGCCACGACGTGGACAGCGAATGCGAATGCACAGCCCAGCGTGAGCAGGTCACCACCGCCCAGTCGCAAACCTTCGGCACCGGTCACCAGGAAGAGTCCGACGAATGCCATCACTGCGGCTCCAACCGACCACGGTGATGGGCGATACCGGTGGAATGCCGCCGCCAGGAAGGGTGTGATCACCACGAACAGGCCGGTGATGAGCGCCGAATTGGTGGCACTGGTCACCGCCAATCCACCGGTCTGCAGGGCGTAGCCGGCGAACAAAGCCGCCCCAGCGATCGAGCCGTCACGCCAGATCGAACGTCCTTTGGGGATCGTCACTGCCAGGAGCACCGAGGCGCCGATGACGAATCTCCAGGCCACGAACGAGATTGGTCCAATCAACTCGATTGCCGACTTCACCACGACAAAAGTTGCCCCGAAGAGAAACGAAGCAACTACGAGTGCGGAAATAGCTTTGAATTCGGGAGAGGGACGCACGGAACCCGGGAGGTTAGGGGTTTGCCGCCGAATACTATGCCTCCGTCATGCCAGGAACACGAGCCGACGGAACCGCCCCAACCGCTAAAGAACGCGGCAAAGCCAGGGTCGTGCTCAACCGTTTGAAGGCCCGCTACCCCGAAATCGGCACTGCGCTCGACTACGGGAGTGTGTGGCAATTGCTGGTCGTCACCGCATTATCGGCCCAGACAACTGATGAGAATGTGAACAAGGTGGCACCGGTGCTGTTTGCCGCCTACCCCGATGCGGAGGCCCTGGCCGAGGCAAACCCTGAAGATGTGGAGAAGATCGTCTACTCGACGGGCTTCTTCCGTCAGAAGACGAAGTCGATAATCCAGCTATCTCGTGGCGTCGTCGATCTCTTCGACAACAACGTGCCGGCAGTCCTCGAAGAACTGGTGAAGCTGCCGGGGGTGGGTCGCAAGACCGCCAGCGTCGTCCTTGCTGAGGTCTGGGACATCCCCGCGATCGCCGTCGACACCCACGTCAACCGGGTTTCCCGACGGCTCGGGCTTACCGGGGAGTCGAAAGCGCCCAGGATCGAGAAGGACTTGATGGCCCTGTACCCGCGTTTGGACTGGTCTGGTATTTCCATGCGCTTCATCCAGTTCGGGCGGGACACCTGCGACGCCCGCCGGCCGGACTGCGGCAACTGTGAGCTGATCTTGCTGTGTGAATGGCCCGACCGCTTCGAGGTGGCTGCGGCGGCCGGTAAGTGAACCGGTCGATCCTCAGATTGGCAGTGCCCGCCCTAGGTGCCCTCGCCGTCGACCCGTTACTGACGCTTGCCGACACTGCATTTGTCGCCAGCCTTGGTGTCACCGAGCTTGCCGCGCTCGGTGTCGACACGGCAATCCTCGGGTTCGCCTTTTTCGCCTTCAACTTCCTTGCCTACGTCACCACTCCGCTGGTAGCGCGGGCTCTCGGTAGCGGCGACACCGAGGGTGCCAGGCGCTGGGTTGGCGACGCCTTGGTCCTCGCGGTTGGGCTCGGGTTGATCGTCGCAGTCGCTCTGCTCGCCCTCGCCCCCTTGCTGGTGGGTTGGATGGGTGCCGACGACCCAATCGCCGGGCCGGCGGTCGATTACCTGCGGATCCGGGCATTCGCGACACCTGCGGTTCTCATCGTCCTTGCCGGCCATGGCGCCTTCCGGGGCTACCACGACACGAGGACCCCGCTGGTTGTCGCTGCGATCGTCAACGGGGTCAACCTCGTACTCGACCCACTTCTCATCTTCGGCTTCGGGTGGGGCCTCCAGGGCGCCGCAATCGCCACCGTCGTCGCCCAATGGCTGGGCGCTGTGCTGTTCATCCGGATGCTCTCCCGGCGAAGGATGCTGTCCAGGCATCCAAACATCAGGGCGGCCCTCCCCAGCCTGCTGACACTCGGGCGCAACGGCGTTCTGGTTTCGTTGCGCACCGCCGCGATCCTGATCGCTCTAACGGTGGCAGCCGGGAAAGCAACCAGACTGGGAGCGGAGGCGATCGCGGCCCACCAAATCGTGGTCCAGGTGTGGTTGCTGGCATCGATGGGAGCCGACGCTTTTGCGATTGCAGGTCAGGTGATGGTTGGTGACGCGGTCGGGAAATCCGACCGGGGGATGGTCAATGCCATCACCGGCCGACTCGCAGGCTGGGGGATCGGGATTGGTGGGTTGCTGCTGGCCGGGTTCTGGTTGGGACGCGGGCTGCTGGCAGCCCTTTCCTCCGACCCTTCGGTAGGCGATATCGCCGTGGAAGCCGGAGGAGTGGCGGCGCTGATGCAGCCGATCGCCGCCCCGCTCTTCGTGGCCGACGGTATCTTTCTCGGGCTCCTCGCCCTCGGGGTGCTGGTCGTGTCCACGGCGTCCGGTGCGGTAGTGGCTGTGGGATTGATGCTCTTTACCGGCCTCGGCGATTCGCTCACCGGGATTTGGTGGGCGATTGCAGCGATGGTTGCAATGAGGCTGGCAGTGTTTGCCTTCGCTTACCCCCGGTCGGTCAACGGCGCACTCAGGTCCTGACCTCTCGTTTCGGGAAGTGTCAGTGTCAGGAGCGCGGCAATAGCCATGCCCACGCCAAGCGTGGTGACAGTCGCCGGGAGGCCGAACCTGTCGATTGTGTAGACCCCGCTGATGAGCCCTAGTGCCGATCCGACGATGGCGAAGTTCGAAGCGGCAGTTGTTGCACTCGACCTGAGGTGGGTCGGGAAGAGCTCGGCCCGGTGGCTGCCACCGGCGGGCACGAATGCGAATGTGCCGAACGAGCTGAGGAGCACAGCGAGAACGATGAGTGCGACGTTGGTCGTGTTGTAGAGAAGGATCCCTCCGACGAGAGCAAGGGTGAGACTCATAACTGTTGTAAACCGCCGCCCCCAGGAGTCGGCGAGGTGTCCGCCGACGAAGAACCCGAGCCCACCCACTGTGCCCCCGAGCAGGCTGATGAGCACCGTGTCGCCGGTACTGAGGCCTACTCCCTCGATGAGCCGCCCGGTGGAGAAGGCGAGAGCCACTGCGGAGAAGGCAGAGGCGAGAAACCCGATCACGCCGACAGCCCAGAACCGCCGGGCGTGAGCACCGACCGTCAGCTCTCGCCAGTGCCCGTCGTGCTGGGTTCGGATGAAGAGCTCGCTCTCGGGAACATTCTTGACCAGGAGTGGGAACGCGAGGAAACCGATTCCGATGAGCAGATGCGGGATCCGCCACGTTTCGGGGCCGCCGTCGGCAAGGGGGAGGGTCATCAGTGAGATGCCCGCTCCGAGCGAAACCGCGGCACCGTAGAAAGAAATCGAATATGCCCTGATGTTCGCCGGAACCTGTTCGGCGATGATGACAATCGCCAAGCCGCTGGCAGCCGTGGTCCCGATGCGCAGGATGCCTTGGGCGATACCGAACTGCCATCCTTCCAACACCAGACTGGCGATGGTCCCACCAAAGAGGACCAGCGCCAATGCCCACAAGAACGGCTTCTTCCTTCCGACGTGGTCGCCGAACCAACCGAAGGGGAGTGCACCGAAAGCTGCCAGGCGCGCGAAACCGAGAAGGAGGCTCATCTCGCCCTCAGAGAGCCCGAGGCCGGCACGGGTAAAGGGCAGGGTTGTCGCCGCCTGCGACTGGGCGAAGCCCTGGATCAGGCCGGCAAGCCACATGATCGCCACCAAAAGCCGCGCGTTCCGGTCGAAACTGCCCACGGGTAGGACGGGGTCGAGGAACTTGCGCAATCGCGACGGCATCGCGGCCAGCGTAGGAGTCCGGCCCCCATCCCCGTCCCGAGGGGTGGCATTGTTTATGCCCTATGTATCCAGGGTGTGGGAAGATCGGGGCCCCGAACCAGGTTGCACAAACTCTCAATGTTCGAAAACGTCGACTCGGCAACATACGCGATCCAGCTAGTCATCGCTTTTGGCGCTGGTGTCATCTCGTTTGTGTCGCCTTGCGTCCTGCCCCTCCTTCCCGGCTATCTGTCGATGATGTCCGGCTACTCGACCGCCGAGATCGAACAGGGAGATGTCTCGACAGGGCGGATGGTGCGGGTGATCCTCCTGTTCATCGGTGGGTTCACCTTTGTCTTTGCTCTTCTCGGTGCGGCGGCAACAACGCTCGGCAACACGCTGACACGGAATCTGGGCACTTTCGAACGGATCGCGGGTGTCGTCATCATCGCGTTTGGATTGCTCATGGTCGCCATGGCGATCTCTAATCGCGGCTTCCTCTCCACTTTCAATCAGGACCGCCGCGTCGACGTTCGACCTTCTCGCCTGGGGAAGTGGGCGCCGCCGGTGATGGGGGCCGCCTTCGCCTTTGGCTGGACTCCGTGCATCGGCCCGGTGCTGACGGTGATCCTGACCACCGCTGGGACCCAGGGATCGCTGCCTGCGGGAATCGGCCTGCTCGTTGCTTATTCCCTCGGTCTGGGTGTCCCGTTTCTCCTCTCGGGCCTCGGGCTGCTCAAAGTATTCGGTCGGCTCAAGCCCTACCTGCGCACGATCAACATCATTTCCGGCCTGGTGCTTGCGGGGTTCGGTGTGCTCATGGTCACCGGCCGGGTAGGAGACCTGTCGGCGATGATCGTGCGGTGGTTCGAGTCGGTACCTTTCCTGAGGGACCTATCCTCGGTTTGATGCAACCCGGACTAGCACCTGCCCCGGAAGTCGTCTGGTTTCGCGGTGCCGATGCAATCAAATTCCTCAACGACCTGATCAGCCAGGAGATCGGCAAGCTCTCACCCGGATCAGTCGTCCGCTCCCTGTTGCTCGGCCCACAAGGCAAACTCCAGTTCATTCTCGGGGTACTCCGTGGCCAAAATGAGGTGGCTCTGGTGACCGAAGACGGTCGGGGCGACGAACTCGTTGCAACCCTCGCCCGCTACCGGATCAGGGTCGATGTGGAGATAGCGAAAGAGGACAGGGGCGTATATCTGGTGGTCGGTGAGCGCATCGAAGCGCCGGCGACCTGGAGCACCGAAGGCGATGCCGTGGTCGCCGATCTTTCGTGGGACGCCGTGCCCCGGACCCTCCAGATCGGGGGGACCGGGCCCGACCTTCCCGAGCTCTCCGCCGGTGACTACACACTTCTCCGGATCGAAGCCGGGATGCCTCTGATGGGTGTCGATGTCGACGAGAAGACAATTCCCCAGGAGACCGGCCTGGTAACCGATTCGATCTCCTTCGACAAGGGCTGTTTTCTCGGACAGGAGCTAGTCGCCCGGCTCGACTCCAGGAACGGGCGGGTCAACCGCCACCTCCGAATCCTCCAGCTCGACTCGCCAGTCGTCGCGGGAACCACACTGAGTGCTGGCGGTAAGGAAGTGGGGACCATAACCAGCGTTTCGGGCCTTCGCGGACTGGCCCTCGTCTGGCGTGAGGTGGAGCCGGGGGCACGTATCGACGCTGGTGGAGTGGGAGCCACCGTCGAGGAGATTCCACAGAAATCTGAGCCGGCCTTCACCAGTTCTTAACAACTGTTAGACCAGACTGTGTCGATGCCCGCGCCCACCCGATCTGTGCTTCTCGTCGAAGATGACGACTCCATTGCCGACATGCTCCGCGGCTTTTTCGAACGCGACGGTTTCAGGTTTCTCCATGCATTGACCGGCGAGGAAGCCATCGAACGCTTGCGTATCCGTCCCGTTTCCGTCGTACTTCTCGACCTCAACCTGTCCGGGATCGACGGGGTGGAGACGTGCCGACGGATGAGGGAGTTCACTCAGGTGCCGGTCCTCATGCTCACGGCGCGGGATAGCGAGATCGACAAAGTTCTCGGCCTGGAAATGGGTGCCGACGACTACATAACCAAACCGTTCTCGCCCCGAGAGCTGATGGCCAGGGTGAAGGCGGTCCTGCGCCGCTCCGAGGAGCCGCTGCAGAAGCCGCGGATCCTGGAGGTGGCTGGCTACGAGATCGACGGCGGGAAGCGGACCGTGGTCACGCCTTCCGGGGAGAAGGTTTCGCCCACCGCGCGTGAGTTCGATCTGCTCTGGTTCCTCGCCGAGCATCAGGGTATTGCCCTGAGCAGGAGCCGGATTCTGGAGACGGTCTGGGGCTATGAGTATTTCGGGGAGACCAGGACCGTCGATGTCCACATCCGCCAGCTCCGCAAGAAGATCGAGGGGATCCCGATCGAGACCGTTTGGGGCGTCGGCTATCGGTTGGGTGAATGAGACGCAGGTTGTTCTGGTCGATCGCCGGAGTGTCGATGGTCATGGGCTCGCTGGTGCTGCTGGCCGCGCTCTATTCGTCACAGCGGGCTGCGGTCGACGCGACTCAGCGAGAACTGGAGCGGGCTGCCACTGAGGTGGTGGCCATCATCGAAGAGTCGATCTCCGCTGGCGAGAGCCGGCCGGCAGCCCTCGCCGAGATGATCGCCCTGCTTGGTGAAGCCCGATTCGTCTCCCTCCTGGCCCGCCTGGAGACGGCGGCAGGCGGTTCTGAGCTCTCGTTCGGAGCGGTTGCGCCAAACGGTGAATTCCTAACCAACGGGCCGCTGTTCGAGAGACTGAATGTCGACCTGACGGACGTCGTGCCGGGCGAGAGCTACTTCTACGAGACCGATACCGAGATGGTCGTGATCACAGGTAGCCAGCTCCCGGTGCGCGACCTCGACTTTGTTTTTGTCGCTGGGCTGGCCCGGTCGACACCGGTCGTGCAGCTCGCCGACCGCTCCGGGACTGTCTTTGCGATCTTCCTTGTAATGATCATGGTTTCAGCTGTCGTCGCCCGCTTGCTTTCGGCCAGCATTCTGCGCAGGCTCGAGCCCCTGGCCACGGCCTCGCGCAGTCTTGCCGCAGGCGATTTGACGGCCAGGGTGCCGGACCTCGGTGACCCTGAGTTGGAAGATCTCGTCGACGCCTTCAACGAGATGGCCGAGGACCTGGGGGAGAGCAGGATTCGAGAACGCGAGTTCCTGCTCGGGGTCGGCCACGACTTGCGGACCCCGCTCACCACAATCGCCGGCTATTCGGAAGCGCTGGAGTCAGGCGAGGTCGACGAGGAAGAGGTGCGAAGAATCGGGGGGGTGCTCGGCGTGCAGAGCCGCCAGCTGAGTCGCTTGATCGAGGACATCAGTCTGCTTGCTCGCCTGGAGCAACCCGAGTTCGACCTCCGCTTCGAGTCCGTAGACCTGCCCGCTCACGTGACCGAGATGGTTGAAGGCTTCCAGCGTCGCTCAGAGGAACTGAATGTCGACCTTGTCATCGAGACCGAGCCTGCAGAAGCGATCGAGACCGACCCCGACCGGGTGGCCCAGATCACCTTCAACCTCGTCGAGAACGCCCTCAGGTTCACCCCTGCCCAGGGGTCGGTGACGGTGCGGGTCGGGCCGACTGAGAACGCTGCGGTGAAACTCGAAGTCGAGGACACCGGGTCCGGGATCAACGAGACCGACCTTCCAATGATCTTCGACCGCCATTTCGTCGCCGGCCAGCGCCACATCCGCAACGAAGGGACCGGTCTCGGCCTCTCCATCGTCCAGGGACTCGCCGAACGTCTCGGTGGATCGGTGAAAGCCGAGTCCACAAAAGGGGTGGGCACGACGATCACCGTGCTCATCCCTGACCGGGCAAGTCCTGAGAACCATCCAGCAGAGGGCACCCCGGTCCGGGGTTAACCTCCCCGCATGGCAGACGACACCGCAGTCATCAATTGGCTCCTCGACCCAGAGCAGTCCGACCCTTCGATCCGCTGGCAGGTCAAGCGCGACCTTCTCGATTCCCCTGAATCGGAGTGGGAGCAAGAGCGGGCCAAAATCGAAACAGAAGGGTGGGGGGAGCGTCTCCTCGGATTCCAGGACGAGGACGGGCAATGGGCCGGCGGGGCGCACTTCCCATCCGACTTCGTCTGGGGCGGCGACGAGCCCGGCCAGCCCTGGACGTCCACATCGCACTCTCTATCCCAACTCCGCGAGTTCGGCTTCATCCCGTCGACGGACCGCGCCCGGCGGATGGTCGAGCTGGTTGGGGAGAACACCCGCTGGGAGCACGAAAACCAGCGGTACTGGGAAGGGGAAGTCGAACCGTGTATCAATGGCCAACTGGTCGCCAACGGTGTGTATTTCGGTGTCGACATGTCGCCGGTGGTCGAGCGGCTGGTGGGGGAGCGTCAGGAAGATGGCGGGTGGAACTGCGAGGCGGAGAGGGGATCGGTCCGCTCCTCATTCGACACCACGATCGATGTCCTCGAAGGCCTGTTGGAATTCGAACGGGTCACCGGGGGCACTCCGGAATCGCGGGAGGCACGCCGTGCCGGTGAGGAATACCTGCTGAAGCGCTCACTGTTCCGCCGGCTCAGCACCGGGGAACCGGCTGACGAGCGCTATCTGTACTTTCTCCACCCGAATCGCTGGCACTACGACGTGCTTCGTGCCCTCGACTATTTCCGTGAGGCATCTGAGCTGACCGGCGCCGCCCCCGACCCGAGACTGGCCGAGGCGATCGAGCACATCCGCTCCCGGCGGCTCGAAGATGGCACCTGGCCCCTCGACTGGAACCCGGTAGGTCGGACCTGGTTCGACGTCGACGACGGCAACGGCAAACCCTCCCGATGGATCACCCTCAGGGCGATGCGGGTCCTGAAATGGTGGGACCAAGCGCAGTAGGACGCGGCAAATCGGACGGTTGTCCGTCTTGTGGTGTGGTTTGGGGTTCTTGGTGGTCGAGGGTGGTGTTTGGCGGGGTGGTCGGGGAGCTCACCCCTCGGGTTTGAATCGGGGTTGTTTCTCTCCCAC
>JBGTNX010000032.1:0-4153 GCA_041742825.1 Acidimicrobiia bacterium
ATCAGCACGTTTGTCCTCACCTTCGTCTTGAGTTAGACGGGCGATAAACTCGCTGACAATCACTCTGTCGGAGTGGCGGAATTGGTAGACGCGCCAGGCTAAGGACCTGGTCGGGAGTTTTCCTGGTGGAGGTTCGAGTCCTCTCTCCGACACAAATCAATTGGCTGAGACCCGCCCTTACCGCATTCGGCAGCCCGTCCCGCGGAACGATCATCGATCGGAAGTAACACGCAGGGATCGCCCCCGCACCTGCTCGCCCCCCGGGACTGCCCGCCCAGCAGGCCGCGGTCGCAGAGCCGCGATGCCGTATTGGAAACAATGCAATATTTATCCCAACGCTGCACTAGGACGTTCGACAACCCGGTAGAGACGTGGCACGATTTCGCAGGTGAGCAAGGCAACCGCAGAACATCTCGAAGACCTCGTATGGCTGCGTCGTGTCCGTGATCGGATCGATCGTGATTACGCCCTGCCGCTTGATGTCGAGGCGCTCGCCCGGGGGGCACACATGTCGGCCGGCCACCTCAGTCGCCAGTTCCGCCTTGCCTATGGCGAGTCCCCGTATTCCTATCTCATGACGCGGCGCATCGAGCGAGCCATGGCCCTGTTGCGTCGTGGCGATCTCAGTGTGACCGAAGTCTGCTTCACCGTGGGCTGTTCGTCGCTGGGAACCTTCAGCACCCGTTTCACCGAGTTGGTCGGGGTGGCTCCCAGCATTTACCGGCAACAAGAGGCGCAGGCGACCGCGGGCATGCCGGCTTGTGTGGCGAAACAGGTGACCAGACCGATCAGGAATCGAGAAGCAACTGTCCCCAGCCCCTCTTAGTGTGACCGCCATGGACATAACAATTCACTCGAGCTTCTTGCCACAAAACGATCCGGACGCCGCCCTTGCGTTCTACCGGGACACCCTTGGTTTCGAGGTCCGCCTCGACGTCGGGTACGAAGGGATGCGCTGGATAACAGTTGGACCTGTGGACCAGCCTTCCACTGCAATCGTTTTGTTCCCTCCCGCGGCGAGTCCCGGCGTGACCGAGGAAGAAAGCCGCACCATCGCCGAGATGATGGCCAAGGGGACTTATGCCGGCGTCAACCTCGCCACTCCCGACCTCGATAGCGTCTTCGAGCGTTTGCAGGCCAGCGACGCCGAAGTCGTTCAGGAGCCAACCGACCAGCCGTATGGCGTACGCGATTGCGCATTCCGCGATCCGGCGGGCAACATGATCCGGATCCAGGAGACGACCTGATCGTCGCGACGAAAGGTGCCCGAGCACCATGAGTGGCGCGTCCGTCCGGGATCGAACGACAGAGGATGAAAGCATGAGCCCGACGGGAAACGGCGCGAACTCCCACGACCTGCATTCAGCAGACAGCCACGATCTGATCCGTGTTCAGGGGGCGCGTGAGAACAACCTCAAAGACGTCAGTGTGGAGATCCCGAAGCGCCGACTGACGGTGTTCACCGGAGTCTCCGGATCGGGAAAGAGCTCGCTTGTGTTCAGCACAATCGCTGCCGAGTCGCAGCGGATGATCAACGAGACTTATAGCGCCTTCCTTCAGGGCTTCATGCCGACCCTGGCACGTCCCGAGGTCGACGTGCTGGAGGGCCTGACGACGGCGATCATCGTCGATCAGGAGCGCCTGGGTGCCAACCCCCGTTCCACTGTCGGAACCGTTACCGATGCGAATGCGATGTTGCGCATCCTCTTCAGCCGGCTCGGACAGCCGCACATCGGCTCCGCCCAGGCTTTCTCGTTCAACGTCCCTTCGGTCACCGCCTCCGGGTCGATCAAGAAGGGCGATGAAAAAGCGGAGAAGAAGACCTTCACCGTCACCGGCGGGATGTGTCCGCGCTGTGAGGGAATGGGCCGGGTGAGTGACATCGACCTGACCCAGATCTACGACGAGACCAAGTCTCTCGCCGAAGGCGCTATTACCGTCCCCGGATACAACCCTGACGGCTGGTACGTGCAGATCTTCAGCGAGTCGGGGTTCCTCGATGCCGACAAGGCGATCCGTGACTACACAGAGGAGGAGCTCGACGACTTCCTCTACAAGGATCCGGTCAAGGTGAAGGTCGCCAGCGCCAACATGACCTATGAGGGACTGATCCCCAAGATCCAGAAGGCATACCTCTCCAAAGACAGGGAGGCGATGCAGCCCCACATCCGGGCGTTCGTCGACAGGGCTGTCACCTTCACCGCGTGTCCCGACTGTGGTGGTACCCGTCTCAGCGAGGGAGCACGGTCATCGAAGATCGAAGGCATCAATATCGCCGACGCTTGTGCGATGCAGATCAGCGACCTCTCCGACTGGGTCCGCGGGCTCGATGAGCCGTCGGTGGCGCCGCTACTCGGAACCCTGCAGCAAACCCTCGAATCCTTCGTGGAGATCGGACTCGGCTACCTCAGTCTCGACAGAGCGTCGGGCACTCTGTCCGGTGGTGAGGCTCAGCGCACAAAGCTGATCCGCCATCTCGGCTCCTCCCTCACCGATATCACCTACGTATTCGATGAACCAACCATCGGCCTGCACCCACACGACATCCAGCGGATGAACGACCTCTTGCTCCGGCTGCGAGATAAGGGGAACACAGTCCTCGTCGTCGAGCACAAGCCGGAGGTAATCGAGATCGCCGACCACGTGATCGATCTCGGCCCCGGTGCCGGGTCCGCCGGTGGTGACGTCGTCTTCGCTGGAACTGTGAAAGACCTCAGGGGAAGTGACACCCTGACCGGCAAGCACCTGGACGACCGCGCATCTCTGAAGCCATCCGTGCGTACCGCTTCGGAATCTCTCGAAGTGCGGGGGGCCAACACCCACAACCTCGAGGACGTCGACGTCGACATCCCGCTCGGGATCCTTGTGGTGGTGACCGGAGTGGCCGGGTCGGGCAAGAGCTCCCTGATTCACGGTTCGGTGTCGGGCAGGGAAGGCGTCGTTGCGGTAGACCAGACTCCGATACGTGGGTCGCGTCGGTCCAACCCTGCAACGTACACGGGTCTGCTGGAGCCGATCCGCAAAGCGTTCGCCAAAGCCAACGGGGTGAAGCCGGCCTTGTTCAGCGCCAACTCCGAGGGTGCCTGCCCCACTTGCAATGGCAACGGCGTGATCTACACCGAATTGGGATTCATGGACATCGTCTCCACCACGTGCGAGGTGTGTGAGGGCAAGAGGTTCCAGGCATCGGTCCTCGAATACCACCTCGGGGGGCGCGACATCAGCGAAGTCCTTGCGATGTCGGTCACCGCTGCTGAGGAGTTCTTCGGCAACGGCGAAGCTCGGACACCCGCCGCCCACGCCATCCTCGACCGTCTCGCCGATGTCGGGCTCGGCTACCTGATCCTCGGCCAGCCGCTGACAACCCTGTCCGGTGGCGAGCGGCAACGGCTCAAGCTGGCGATCCAGATGGCAGAGAAGGGTGGCGTCTATGTGCTCGACGAACCGACCAGCGGCCTCCATCTCGCCGATGTCGACCACCTGCTCGGTCTCCTCGATCGACTCGTCGATTCGGGCAAATCGGTCATCGTCATCGAACACCACCAGGCAGTGATGGCCCACGCCGATTGGATCATCGATCTCGGCCCCGGAGCTGGCCACGATGGCGGGCGGGTGGTCTTCGAAGGCACTCCCGCCGAACTCGTGGCCGACAACACAACCGTTACCGGCCAGCATCTCGCCGCCTACGTCGGGAGCTGACTCCGACCCGGTTCCGGAGGTCCCGATAGCGACGGCCTGAACAAGATGGGCCGTTCGGCCCACATCCCATTGGGTCGCAAGCCTCATCAGTTTTTGGGTGTTCCTGCCGATACAAACCCTATGAAGACTTTCTTGAAGCGCTTTATCGGTCCCGACCGCGGCGCCGCAATGGTCGAATATGTGCTCATGGTGTCCCTGATTGCACTAATTGCAATACCAGGAGTTGGCATGGTTGGGGTTCAAGTCGAAAAAGCCTTCTACGAAATCGCGGGCTCCCTCATTGTCGACAACGGGGACGCGGATCCTGCCGATCCTGCCGATCCTGCTGATCCTGCTGATCCTGCTGATCCTGCTGATCCGGCTGATCCTGCTGATCCTGCTGATCCTGCTGATCCTGCTGATCCTGCTGATCCTGCTGATCCTGCTGATCCTGCTGATCCTGCTGATCCTGCTG
>JBGTNX010000033.1:0-56283 GCA_041742825.1 Acidimicrobiia bacterium
AGCTCGACTTCGCCGGACCTGCGGCGGAACGTGCTCTTACCTTTGGCGAGCTTGAGATGCCCTCGCCCTGCCTGGCGGCGCATCAGTTTGCCGGAACCGGTCACTTTGACTCGCTTCTTGGCCCCGCTATGAGTTTTCATCTTGGGCATGACCATTTCCTTCCTTTTGGTCTTGCTGCTCTTTCGCCTGGGACTTCTGCGCCTGCGTACGGGAGGGTGCGAGAACCATTGACATCGAACGCCCTTCCAGCTTTGGAGTCTGTTCGACAACCGCGTAGTCGGCCACCTCCACTGCGAGTCGGTCGAGCAAATCACGTCCGAACTCGGGGCGCTCCTGTTCACGACCGCGGAATCGGATCGTCACCTTGACCTTGTCCCCGCTCTCGAGGAAATCCTTGGTCTTGCGACGGGTGATATCGAAGTCATGATCGCCAATTCGCACCTTCATCCGGAGCTCTTTGACGCTGGTTTTTGTCTGGTTCTTACGAGCTTCGCGCTGTTTGACTGAAAGTTCGTACTTGTACTTCCCGTAGTCCATCAACCGGCATACCGGTGGTTTCGCTTCCGGGGCGACCTCGACCAGGTCGAGGTCCAGCTGTTCGGCGAGCCAGAGGGCTTCGTTGAGTTTCTTGACTCCTATCTGGGAGCCGTCGGGTGCTACCACCCTTACTTCACTTGCTCTGATGGCACCGTTTACACGCAGCTCGCTAATCGCAGATTCCTCCTGTTGTGTGGCGTTTGTCGTCTATTCGCGAAAAAAGCAGCAAGAAGAAAACTTGCTGCTCAACCAGCCGGATTTCCAGCTGAAACTGTGACCTCGGCTCCCTCGTTCGATGAGGCTAGGTCTTGAGACTTGACTCTCGATCGGGGGCCGGGTGGGGAAGCAGCAGCTTCCGCTCTTGCTATTGGGATTGTGGTCGTGATGCTACCAGTCCCCCACCGGTTAGCCAGATCGGTGCAGTCCGAGCGCATGGCAAATGCCCTCAAAGCGAAGCAATCGCGTTTGCCGTCTCGACAGCCGCATCGACGGCTTCGACTCCTTTGCTGGCGTCTCCGCTCCCTGCCCTGGCCAGGGCGTCGGCGACGTCGTGCACTGCCAGGATTGCATTACCGATGGGAACACCGGTCTCCAATGCGAGTTGGGCGGCGCCGGAGGTCGACTGGCTGACCACGATGTCGTAGTGGTCGGTTTCACCCTTGATGACGACACCGATGACAACCACCACGTCGCATCCTTGTTCAACTAGGGCACGAGCACCTACCGGGATCTCCAGCGCACCAGGGACATGGAGGACAGTCACGTCATCAGCGCCGAGCTCCTCGAACCTCGCCACTGCGCTCTCGAGGAGGCGATCGGTTATCGACTGGTTCCAGCGGGCGGCGACGATACCCGCTTTCAGCCCCGTTGCGTCGAGGCTCCCGACGATGTCCCTCAAGCGCCGGCCTCGAAGTCGAGCGTGTGCCCGAGGCGACTTGCCTTGGTCTCGAGATAAACCCGGTTCTCGTCGGTGGGGTTCACCGACAGCGGGACCTGCTCGATGATGGAGAGCCCGTATCCCTCGATGCCCGCCCGCTTCTTGGGATTGTTGGTGAGCAGGCGCATCGACCTCACCCCGAGGTCGTAGAGAATCTGGGCCCCGACACCGTAGTCGCGCGCATCCACCGGCAGCCCGAGGTTGACGTTGGCGTCGACGGTGTCCAAACCGCCGTCCTGGAGGTTGTAGGCGGCGAGCTTGTGGAGCAGGCCGATGCCGCGGCCCTCGTGCCCCCTGATGTAGAGGACAACACCCCGCCCCGCTTCGGAAACTCTTGCGAGCGCCTGATCGAGCTGCTCGCCGCAGTCGCAGCGGAGGCTCCCGAAAACGTCGCCGGTCAGACACTCCGAGTGCACCCGGGTGAGGACAGCCTCACCGTTACCGATCTCTCCGAAAACAAGAGCCATGTGCTGGCGGTCATCGACCAGGGATCGGTAGCCGAATGCCTGGAACGAACCGTATTGGGTGGGAATCCTCGCCTCCACGATCCGTTCCACAAGCTTCTCCTGCTGGCGCCGGTACGCGATGAGGTCGGCGATCGTCCCGATGAGCAGGCCATGTTGTTCCGCAAAGTTCTGCAGTTCGGGGAGTACCGCCACGGTGCCGTCGTCGTTCATCACCTCTGCGAGCACTGCCGCCGGATACATCCCGGCAAGCCTCGCCAGGTCGACGCCGGCCTCGGTGTGGCCGGCGCGTTTCAGCACACCCCCCGGCTCGTAACGCAGAGGGTACATGTGGCCCGGGCGAGCCAGGTCCTCGGGCCGGGTCGCGGGGTCGAGGACCGCAAGCACGGTGCGGGTCCGGTCTGCAGCCGAGATACCCGTGGTGGTGCCCTCGGCAGCGTCGATCGAAACGGTGAAGGCGGTGCGGCGGACGTCGGTGTTCCTGGCGACCATCATCGGGACTTCGAGTTCGTCGAGGCGCTCGCCTTCGATGGGAAGACAGATGATTCCGCTGCTGTGGCGGAGCACAAAACCCATCTTGGCGGGGTCGGCCGCCTCTGCGGCGAATATGAGGTCGCCCTCGTTCTCGCGATCCTCGTCGTCGACCATGATCACCATGTCACCGCGTGCGATAGCGGCGATGATCTCTTCAACAGCGGCGAATTTCATTTGGACAGCAATCTCTCTACGTACTTGGCGAGGACATCCACTTCTACGTTGACCCGATCCCCCGGCGCTTTCGCCCCCAAGGTGGTCACTTCCCGGGTATGGGGGATTATCGCAACCTCGAAACCATCCTCGTCCAGTCCGGCAACGGTCAGGCTGATCCCGTCGATTGTCACCGAGCCTTTCTCGACTAGGTAGCGCAGCACGGTCTGATCGGCTGCGAAACCGATCCGGATCGAGTCGCCTTCGTCGGTAATCTCCCGAATTGAGGCGACACCATCGACATGGCCCTGGACGATATGCCCATCGAACATCGAATCGGGAGTCATCGGTAGCTCGAGGTTCACCTGGTGGCCGTCGGCAACGTCACCCATGGTCGTCCTTGTGAGTGTCTCGTTGATGGCGTTAACCGCGATCCTGTCTGAGTCAACGGAGACTGCGGTGAGACAGGTCCCGTTGACCGAGACCGAACCGCCGACTTCCATCGAAGCCAGCAATGGGGATTCGATGACGAAAGTGAGGTCCTTGCCGTCACGGGTCACCCCGGCGACCGTACCCATGGCCTGGACTATTCCTGTGAACACGTGGCTCCTTATTGGAACCCGATTCTCACATCGGGCCCCACCGATTGCACATCGAAGATCTCAACCTCTCGAGCATCTTCGATGTTCCCGAACGGGCCGGCGAAAGGTGTGATCCCTGCCCCGCCACCAACTCTTGCAGCTATATAGGCGTAGCCGCGGGTGATCACCCCTGCCGACCACCACGATGAAAGAAGGGTCGGTCCCCCTTCGAGGAGGATGTCGAGATAACCCAGGTCGCCCAGTGCCGAGGCGACCACAGCCGGCGCCGGCAGGGTGCTACCGCCAACGTCGACGATCTCTCCCCCGGGAGCCGACCCGCCTTCGGCCGTGATCACGATTGGATTCAGGTCCCAGATCTGTGATTCAGCGGGAAGCGGGCTACTGCCGGCAACGATCACCGGGCGCGGCTGCGGCCCACCGTACCCATCGATCCGCACGTCGAGCCGCGGGTTATCGGAGCGCAAGGTCCCGGCCCCGACCACAACTGCGTCGACCTGGCTGCGGAGAACGTGGGCATCATGGCGCGCCTCAGCTGAAGTGATCCACTGCGACGTCCCGTCTGTCGCCGCCACCGAACCGTCGAGGGTCATTGCAAACTTGGCTGTTATCCGGGGAAACCCCGTTCGCCGGTGGTGAAAATACGCAGGATCGACAGCTTCTGCGGACGCCGGCTCATCGGAAAGGACAACTTCGATACCCGCCTCCATTAGCTTTGCGACGCCACTTCCCGAGACCTTCGGGTCGGGATCCTCGATTCCGATCACGATCCTGCCGATCCCGGCGGCAAGGACTGCGTCGACACATGGAGGGGTCCGGCCATGGTGTGAGCAAGGCTCGAGGCTGACGTAGAGATCGGCGCCACGGGCGGCATCGCCTGCTGCAGACAATGCAACGACTTCGGCGTGATCATTCCCCGGGCCGGAGTGAAATCCTTCACCAACGACGACGCCATCGTTGACTACAAGTGCACCAACACCCGGATTGGGATGGGTGTGGTGTCCAAACGCAAGCTCAAACGTGCGCCGCAACCGGGCACTATCGAACAGGTCCACTTAGTGCCTAACCGAGGCGCCGGTCGATTCGATAGGTCGAGCCAGGCTGCTTTTTGGCAAACTCTTTCATCTCAACGGCCACTGCAGATGCCTCCCATTGCGTGCTCATGTCTCGAACCTCCGTTGAGGCTACACCCAGCGAAAGCGAAACCACCGGGAAGGCGTAGCGCTCACCGCGGCGATCGATGACCTCGATGTATCCGCGTAGTGCGTCGGCAGTGTCGTACAGGTCGAGGATCCCGTCGTCGAAACGCTCCACGACCTCCTTGCAGAAGGCCTCGGCCATTCCCGCAGGGATTATCGCGACGAAGTCGTCGCCACCGATGTGGCCGACAAATGGGTCTTCGATACCGAGGGTCACCGCGGCATTGGTGAGACAGTTTCCACAGAATCTGATGACCTCGTCGCCCCGCATGAAACCGTAATGGTCGTTGAAAGCTTTGAAGTTGTCGAGGTCACCGTGGACGAGGGCGAACGGCCGATCCTCGTGGATCCTCTGCTCGATCTCCCTGGTGATTCGGAAGTTGCCGGGCAGACCGGTGAGTGGCGAGAGGTCACGGGCCGCCTGGGTGCGACGGAGGACGGCAGAAACACGAGCGACGAGCTCGTTGATGTCGAAAGGCTTGGTGATGTAGTCATCCGCGCCGAGCTCGAGGCCGCGCACGCGATCTTCGGGAAGCCCGCGGGCGGTGAGGAGGATGATGGGGATGTTGGCGGTTGAGGCCTGGGCACGGAGCCGGTGTAGAGCGGTGAGGCCGTCCATACGGGGCATCATGATGTCGAGCACAATGGCGTCGGGAGGCACTGTCGTCGCCTTTTGAATGGCGTCCTCGCCGTCCACGGCGGTGTCTACGTCGAAGCCCTCAAGCTCGAAGTTGACTTTGACGACCGCAAGAATGTCTGGATCGTCGTCCGCAACCAATACCCGTTCAGTCATTTCCCTCGATAGTCCTTCTCAAGTCCCTTACTGCGTCAACAGGGTCGTCTGCGCCGAATATTGCTGTTCCTGCGACAAAAACGTTTGCTCCGGCCTCTGCAGCGCGACCGATATTCGCAGACGTGATGCCTCCGTCAATTTCAATATCGGCCGACAGATCAAGCTTCTCAACAGTTTCTCGGAGTTTCTCGACTTTTCCCAGCACCTCTGGTATGAACTCCTGTCCGCCGAATCCCGGCTCCACCGACATCACCAGGATCACGTCGACCAGTTCCAGGAACGGTTCAACTGCGGCAACGGGGGTTCCCGGATTGATTACGAGCCCAAATTCGAGCTCCACGGCCCGGGCGCGTCGCAATGCGGCGGTCGGATCGGGGATTGCTTCGATGTGCATCGTCACCAGGTCCACCCCCGCTGCGGCAAGTTCGGGAAGGTATGCATCGGGGTTGGTCGTCATGAGATGGCAATCGAAATAGAGGTCGGATTTCTCCCTGAGGGCGGCGATCACAGGTAGCCCGAAGCTCAAGTTCGGTACGAAGTGACCGTCCATCACATCGAGGTGAAGCCAGTCGACCGAGGTCTCGACCCTGGCCAGATCCTCGCCGAGCCGGGCGAAATCGGCTGCCAGCAGCGAAGGAGCGATTTTCATCCGGGCCATGCCGGTCGATTGTACGGTCTCATCGGCGACAGCTGGTGCTTCCGCCCAGATTCGCCCGCTACACGCCTCTCAGCCAACCCGGCCACTGTCCGACCGACGGCCACGCACCCAGGAGTCGCCGCTGATCCTTTGCTTGCCCGGTGCCTGGAGCGATAGTATCCGGACCGATCCGCCGGCAAGCCCGAAAACAGGCCAGCCATCGATCTCCTTCCAGGTTCCGGCATCGACGTCTTCGCCGGCCGTCCCGGCAGCGTAGATCTTGTGCACTTCGCCATCGATCTGGATCACTGACGCCGGTTCCGGTGACATCCCGCGGACCCGATTCACGAACGAAGCAGGTTCGGTTTCGGGCGACAATTCCCGGTCGTCCTTGGTCAGTTTGGAGGCGTAGCTGACACCGGCATCGCTTTGCGGAACCGGCACCATGTCCCCGTCGAGGTATCGCCCCAGATTGTCGACGAGAAGGCGGGCACCGAGACGAGCCAGCCGATCGGTCAGGCCCCCGGCGTCCTCTGCCTTTGCGATGTCAACTGCCTGGGCGGTGAGGACGGGACCCGTGTCGAGGCCCTCGTCAAGCCTGATGATGGTCACCCCGGTCATCGTGTCGCCTTCGATGAGCGCACGATTCACCGGTGCCGCACCGCGCCAGCGCGGGAGAAGCGAGAAATGGACGTTGAGCATTCCGGCCACGGGAAGCTGAAGAGACTCGCGACGGATGATCCGTCCGTAGGCGACAACAACACCTACCGAGAAAGGACCCGACCCGACAAGGGCGTTTTGGAGCTCGTCATGAGTGGTCGGCTGAGCGACCTGAATCCCATGGTCCATTGCGGCTGATTTGACCGGGCCGGGTTGCGCTGTCCCCGAGCGTCCCCTGGCCCTATCGGGCTGTGTGACGACGAGCCCGACCTCGAACTGCTCCGCGACTGCCTCGAGTGTGGGAACCGCAGCCTGTGGTGTGCCCAGGAATGCAACCCGGGTCATTCGAACCGGACCAGACCCAGTGCTTCGTCCCTCAAATCCTTGAGCGCCTGTTTCTTCGCCGATTTGTCCAGCACATCTATGAGCAGCCCGCCCTGGAGGTGGGCAATTTCGTGCTGGAGGACTCTGCCAAGCAAGCCATCGCCTGCGTACTCGACTTCCTCGCCATCGAGGTCGAGGGCGCGCACCCTGGCGAAAGCGGGTCGTTTGATCTCCCACGAATGCCCTGGCACGGACAGACATCCTTCCTCGTACTCCCATTCGCCTGAGAGTTCGAGAATTTCCGGGTTGATCATCACTCGCGGACCGAGTTCGTCCTGGGCGTCGAAGACGGCGATCTGGCGCATCACGCCGATCTGGTTAGCGGCAAGGCCGACTCCGGGTGCGTCGTACATCGTCACGATCATGTCTGTCGCCAGGATCTTGACTTTGTCGTCGATGTCCTCAACAGGCTTCGGCTTCATCCGGAGCCCCGGATCGCCATATGTTCTGATCGGATAGAGAGCCATCACCTGTCCAGAGATTCGATGTCAGTGCGGGAGAAAGGGTAGCTACTGGATTGGCACCTAAAGGTCGATCGGGTCGGCGTCGACCCGGATTGTCGCCCCACCGTCCCTGAGCTTCTGCAGGGACTTGCGCAGCCCGTGTTTGACCTGCTGCAGGTCTCCCTGGAGCAGCCAGCGGTACCGCTCATTTGCCTCCACCGGGCCCATCACCATACCCACCGCCAGCTCGCTCAGTGCGGCCGTGACCGTGGCAGGTGGCACCCCGCGTGCCTCGATTGCCATCATCTCGCTTGCAGGCGGGAATCCGTCCCTGGCCCGGCGCGCTAGTACTTCCTCGAGATAGGGAATCGGCTCACCCCTACGCAGCGCCGAGATCAGTCCTGACCCCGGATCCGATGTCTGCAACATGGTCCGATATCCACGGCTCCGGCCCACAGCGCCGACCAGTCTGGCCAGCATGCGTAAGGCCTCCTCTGAAGATCGATAGGTCTGGCCGTGAATCAGTGCATCGGGGTCGACAGCTACCGCCATAGTGAGACCCGACAACCCGGCCAGGTCGCGCTCGGTGCCGACGGTGATCAATGCATCTTCTCCTGCCTCTCCCACCCGGTCGTCTCCTACCCTCGCTGCGATCTCCTTGACCAGACGCGCTGGGATCGTCCCCATCGATTCGAAACTCGAGCCACCACACTGCCGGCATCCCGCTGCGGGGGCACCGCATCTTCGGCACGCGGCGTTCCGCCCTAGATTCGAATTGCAGCGAGCACAGAGACGAATTGCACGGCAAGCAACACAGCGGGTCGAGGCATCCCCGGCCCGCATGTGGGTGAATACGAAAGCCCGCTCACCCCGGGCCGCGACAGAGCGCAGAGCGCTGAGGGCGCGTTCGGAGAGAGAGCCGCTCCCCGGCGGGTCATCTCTTCTATCGACCACTTCGACCAGCCCCCACGGTCGGTGTGGCTGGATGATTTCCGCCCCGGCCGCGATCAGCTCTACGCTCGGGGTCGGGCCAACGAAGATGAGGCCGAAACCTTCGAGCCGGGAGCGGGTCCGCATCAAATCCCGGACGTGGACCGTGGGCGTCTGGCGATCTTTCATCGCCCGCCTTCCCTCCTCGAAGACAAAGGCGACAGCCAGGTCACTGACTGTCCAGTATGCGGCCCGGGGTGTGCCGACAACGATGGCGGGACCCGAATTGGCTCGCTCCCAGGCCGCGGTGACTTCGGAGCCGTTGCCATCAGGGATCAACACCATCCGACCGGGGAAGGCCCCGTTCAAGACTGCAAACAGCTCCTCTGCTTCGCGTACCGTCGGCACGAGCACAAGCCCGCTCCGCATCGAAGCCGCGACCGGACCGAGCAACTTCTGCCAGTCGGCATCCGCCCAGTGAACGACATATGCGGCCACCGGTCTGCGTTTGCCTGCTACTGCAGCACTCACCAACTTCTCGATTTGAGAGCCATCTCCGGGCCCCGGACCGGACGGCGGGGATTCCACGGGCTTCAACTTGCCCGGGAGGGTGGGCGGGGCCGCCTTGTCGAGGAGCACCGACATCGGCCCGACATAGTGGTTTGCCGCCCAACGCAGGGCCTGGAGCAAATCGGCATCGAATACCGGCTCCTCTCCTGAGACGCCGAGAATGTCTTTCAGCTTGCCTTCCCGGTCCGGGTCGAGGCCGATCACATAGCCGCGCACCCTCCGCCCCCCGAGCGGCACCCGGAGGATGGACCCGACCCGAACGTCCTTGCTCAGGTGTGGCGGGATCGAGTACCAGAAGCCCTCATCCACCGAAAAGGTGGGCACCGAGGGGACGACCCGGGCAGCTGGTACGCCGGTTATAGGCCTAGTGCGCTCTTGATGTCGTCGACCTGGTCGAGCCGCTCCCAGCTGAATTCGGGTCTGCCGAAGTGCCCGTACGCAGTGGTGCGGGCAAATCCGGGCTTGGTGAGCTCCAACGCGTCGATTATTGCCGCCGGTCTGAAGTCGAAGATGTCCTGTACTGCGGATTCGATTTCCTCCCTGCCCACCCTCTCGGTTCCAAACATTTCCACGTGCGTGGAGAACGGCTCGGGGTCTCCAATCGCATAGGAGAGTTGGATCTCGAGCTTGGCTGCGGCGCCTGCTTCTACCAGGTTCTTTGCCGCCCATCGAGCGGCGTAGGCCGCCGACCGATCGACCTTGGTTGCATCCTTTCCGGAGAACGCGCCACCGCCATGGCGGGCGTAGCCACCGTAGGTGTCGACGATGATCTTGCGTCCGGTGAGCCCGGTATCGCCAACGGGACCACCGATGGTGAACTGGCCGCTCGGGTTGAAGACGAACTCGGGAGGGCCGTCCGGCAACCAGATCTGCGGAATCACCGGTGCCACAACCACCTCAAAGATCTCTTCTTTGATCTCGGCGCTCTTCACATCTGTCGTGTGGTGCGACGAAATCAGGATCTTCTCAACTGCAACCGGGCGTCCGTCCTCGTATCGGACCCGTACCTGGGTTTTCCCATCGGGCCGCAGGTAATCCACCTTCCCGGTCTTCCTGACCTCGGCAAGGCGCTCCGCCAGCCGGTGAGCAAGGTAGATCGGCAGTGGCATGTGCTCATCCGCTTCCTCGACCGCGAACCCGAACATCAGGCCCTGGTCGCCGGCCCCGGCGTTGCGGTCGACGCCCTGAGCGATATCGATGCTCTGCTCGTTGATCCGATCGAGGATCTCAACAGTTCCAGCATCGAAACCGGGATCGAAACCGTCGTATCCGACATTGGTAATCGCCTCGCGGACGATCGAGTCGAGATCCGGCCATTCTTTCCTGTCGAGCCCGCCGATCTCACCGGCAATCAATGCGAGGTTCTTTGTGACCAGCACCTCACATGCGACCTTCGCACGCGGCTCGATTCTGAGTACTGAGTCGAGGACTGTGTCGGAAATCGCATCTGCAACCTTGTCAGGGTGACCTTCGGTTACAGACTCAGAAGTGAACGACCATGATCTCATCGGCACCCGACATTAGTTCCGTAGTCTGACAAGAACTTCGATTCGGTCCCAGAGAGCGGAGGCGACGTCGTTCTTCGACATCATCGGCTGGGCTTCGACATTGCCTGCAGCGTCGATGAATGTAACCTTGTTGGTGTCGGTGCCGAAGCCGGACCCCTCCTGGGTGACATCGTTGTAGACGAGCAGGTCAACGCCCTTCTTCTTCGCCTTTTCGATAGCGCGGTCGACTCCCCCGGTCTCCGCAGCGAATCCGACAGTGATCGGCGGGTTCTCCCGCGCGACGACCGAAGCAAGGATGTCGGGGGTTGTCGTCAACGCAATCGAGTCGAGCCCGTCTGCCCTGGCGAGCTTGGAACTTGCTTGCTCGGCCGGTTTGAAATCGGCCACTGCCGCCGCCATCACTGCGATGTCAGCGGTCACCCCGCCTACGGCTGACTGCATTTCTTCAGCAGATTCAACGCTGACCACCGTTACCGATCCGGGAAGCGGTAGGCCGGACGTCGTCACCACGGTCACCTGATAACCGCGACGGGCAGCTTCTTCCGCAATCGCATGCCCCATCTTCCCGCTCGACCTGTTACCGATGTACCGAACCGGGTCGATTGCCTCCCGGGTGCCACCGGCAGTTATCAGCACCGAAAGACCGGTGCCTCCGGCGCCAAGGATCGAGACCGCAACTCTGACGATATCTTCTGGTTCGACAACCCTGCCGATACCTACATCCCCACCGGCGAGCTCGCCTTCGGCCGGCCCGACGAAGTGGTGCCCATCGTCAACCAGCACTTTGACGTTGCGGACAGTCGCCGGGTTCTCCCACATTTCCGTGTGCATTGCAGGGGCGAAGAGCACAGGCGCCCTGGTCGCGAGCAGTAGAGCTGAGATGAGGTCTTCGGACAACCCGTTTGCCGTCCTGGCAAGAGTTGCAGCAGTTGCCGGAGCCACGATGACGATGTCGGCCCAACGGGCGAGATTTGTGTGCGGGGAAGCGTCCTCCGCGCCAAACAGGTCGAGAAACGGTTGTTCACCGGTGATGGCAGCAAACGTCTGCGGCCCGATGAACTCGGTGGCCGAAGCCGACATTGCCACCTTGAGCTCGGCACCGGCCTCGACAAGGCGGCGAGCTAGATACGCCGACTTGTAGGCAGCAACACCCCCGGTCACGGCGAGAACCACCCGCCGTCCGCCGAGCATCAGGACTCGACAGTCTCCACGGCCACCTTGCCCTCGGCGATCTCTTCCATGGCAATGGTCAGTGGCTTGCGTGAGAGCGAGTGAACCTGAGGTGGAACGTAACTTCCGTAGCCGTCGCCCAACTGGTGAAAGTACGCGTTGATCTGACGGGCCCGGCGCGACGAGACGACGACTGTGGCGAACCGGTTGCCGATCTGGTCGATTACTTCTTCAATTTTCATTGGTTCCTTCTCAGAGGGTGGATGCGTACAGGTTACCTCATCCAGCAGTGGTAATAAGAGTCAAAAGTTCGCCAACGGCGTCTTCGAACCTGTCATTCACCACGATGTGGTCGAATACCTCTCCTGCTTCGGCCAGCTGACGGGAGGCAATTTCGAGGCGGTCCACGATGTCCTCCTCGCTCGTGTCGCCCCGCAACCGGAGCCTATTCTCCAACTCATCGATTGATGGGGCGGCGATGAAGATCATCGTTGCGTCAGGTTTCGCCTGCCTGACCTGGCGGGCACCCTGGATCTCGATGTCGAGAAGAACGTCACGACCCTCTGCATTGGCTTCATCGATCGGACCGATCGGAGTGCCGTAGAGGTGGTTGTTGTACTCGGCCCATTCGAGCAATTCGCCGTTGGCGATCATGTCCTCGAATTCGCTATGGGTAACGAACCGGTAGTGGTAGTCATCGACTTCCCCGGGCCGGGGTTGTCGGGTGGTAGCGGAAACGGAAAAGTCGACATCCGCCATGCTCAATATTTCGGAGATCAGGCTCGATTTCCCCGAACCGGAAGGGCCTGAGACGACAAATAACCGGCCCGGTCTCCTCAAGTGAACTCTTTGAGAAGAGCCTCTCTCTGGCGGTCTCCCAAACCACGCAGACGGCGGTTATCGGCGATACCAACAGATTCCATGAGGCGCATTGCCTTCACTTTACCCATTCCCGGCATCGACGCGATCAGGCGCTCGACTTTGATTCCACCGATGACTTCATCTTTCTCAGCCTTGTCGAAGAGTTCGGTGATGCTCATCGAGCCGGTTTTGAGGAGTTCTTTTACCTCGGCCCTAGCCCGGCGCACCTCTGCTGCCTTCTTGAGCGCAGCCTGTCGCTGTTCTGGGGTCAATGTGGGTGGAGTAGGCAATATCTTGCTCCCGATTGGTGATTAGGACCCTAGTTGTTTACCTCCTTGCAATGCGGGCTAAACCATCGATCCGGCACTGATTTCTTCAGCAATTGCGGCAGCGACGGCAACAGGGTCTTGGCTGGCGGTGATCGGACGACCCACCACCAGGTAGTCCGAGCCGGCATCGATTCCCATCTGCACCGTTGCGGTCCGTTTCTGATCATCGGCTCCCACACCGACGGGCCGGATCCCGGGTGTCACGGTGACCAGGGAGGGCCCAACCCGTCTCACAATCGGGACTTCGCGGACCGCGCTCACAACGCCCTCGACCGGCACCCCCGCAGCAATGTGGACCAGACGCTCGACCGCAATGTCGGCAGGTCCGCCGACTCCGATAGCCGAAAGATCGTCCTCCCCGATGCTGGTCAGGATGCTGATACCGAGAATCCCGGCCTTACCGCCAGAGCCCTCCGCCAGACCGGCCACCGCGGCCTGCAACATCTCGCTACCACCGGCGATATGGGCTGTCACCCAGCGCGCCCCGCGACGGCCCAGGGCGCGAGCGGCCGATTCGACCTGAGCGGGGATGTCGTGCAGTTTGGCGTCGGCGAAGACGGGAAGGCCGAGGTCGGCGATCCGCTCGATGCTGCCGGATTCGCAATGGAGCAGTCCCAGTCCGACCTTGAAGCCGGACACATGCTCCTGGACCGCTCGCGCCATAACCACCGCATCATCGACGGTGGGAAGATCGAGAGCTACGAGCACCCCGGTCATCGGATAGCTGCCCCGATAGCGTCGGCCACGCTCGCCAGTCCCAGCTTTCTCATGACTCGTTCCATCTCCTTTTCGATCCTGGTTCCTGCCCGCGGCTCGGCGAGCAGCACGGTTCCCAACCCGACAGCGGAGGCGCCACTCATCAGGTACTCGACAACGTCGCGCCCGGTGGTCACCCCTCCGCATCCGACTATCGGAAAACCGGGAAACGCCCGGGCAACCTCGTAGACACAGCGCAACGAGATCGCTTTCAAACCCGGCCCGCTGTAGCCGCCAACGCCCCCGGAGAGCTTCGGCGCGGCCAGTTCGAGGTCGACGCCAAAGCCCGGCGCGGTATTGGTAAGGGTGAGGAACTTGGCCCCTGCTTCGATACAGGCTCCTGCAATGTCAACGATGTCGGAGGCCGCCGGAGAGAGCTTCGCACCCACCGGCAAGTTCACCGCTGCAACGACCTCGCTGACAACATCAGCAGACAACCCGGCATCGAGGGCAAATATCTTGCCCTCGTCGAGATTGGGGCACGACAGGTTGACTTCGATCGCTTTGACCCCTGCCGACTCCGCGCCGATTGCGGCCTTGGCAAAACCGGCAGCCATCTCCCCCACTGCCGAACCCCAGACGGGCACATCGCAACCCTCGATCCGCCCCGCCATGTCACCGACCCAGGCGTCGATCCCGGGATTCTGGATGCCGATCCCGTTGAGCATGCCAGGCCCTGCCGGCGCGATCCTAGGCGCTTGCCTCCCCGCCCATGGGACGTCTGAAACCGACTTCGCCACGGCGGCACCGAAGGGCGACACGTCTGCAACCGTCGCCCACTCCCAGACCGAGCCGACCGTCCCCGAGGCCGCCACCAGGGGCGACCTCAACATGATCGGGCCCAACCGGGTCTGCATCATTACCTGTGCCATTCCTGGAGGCTTCTCGGACGATTGATCGCCCCGGGTCCGGCACGGAGGCTGCGGGCCACTGCAAGTCCGCCTCGCACCGTGGTGACGCACGGGACCTGATGGCCACGGGCGGCCTGTCGGATGGTGCGGCCGTCGGTGCGGGCCTTGCCGCCTCTCGGCGTGTTGATCACCAGCTGGATCTCGCCGTTGTCGAGGCGCTGAGCAACATCGTTTTCACCGTCGCCGATCTTGGGGACGACTTCGGCGTCGATTGCATGGTGACCGAGATAGCGGGCGGTGCCCGGGGTTGCCACCAGTTCGAAGCCGAGCATCACGAAGGCCTGCGCCACCGCCAGCCCGGTTGGTTTGTCGCGGTCGGCGAAAGAGACGAACACCCGCCCCCGATCGGGAAGGATCCGTCCCCCGCCAAGCAGTGCCTTTGCGTATGCGGTGCCGAAGTCCTCGCCGATCCCCATCACCTCGCCGGTGGCCTTCATTTCGGGGCCGAGCACGGAATCCTCCTCCGGGAAACGGTCCCAGGGCAGCACTGCGTTCTTCACCGCGACAAATGGCGGTGTTGTGTTCTCGGGGATCATCCCTTCCCGCCTCAGGTCTTCGATGCTCGCACCCATCATCACCCTGGTGGCGACCCGGGCGAGGAGAACACCGGTCGCCTTGGAGATGAAGGGGATGGTCCGGCTCCCGCGGGGGTTGGCTTCGATGACGAAGATCTCGTCTCCCTTCACCGCGAACTGGATATTGATCAGGCCCCGCACCGCGAGCGCTCCTGCGAGATCTCTCGTCGCCTTGATGATCTCTTTCATCGCCTCACCCGAAAGCGTCGGAGGTGGGGTGACACAGGCTGAATCCCCGGAATGGATACCGGCCTCTTCGACGTGTTCCATGACGCCACCGAGAAGGAGCTCGGAGCCGTCGAAGATGGCGTCGACGTCGACCTCCACGGCTGATTCCAGGAAGCGGTCGATCAGGATCGGGGCACCCATCACCTCAGGATCGGCATCGCCGTAGATCTCACGCATATAGGCGCCCAGTTCCTCAACGGAATAGACGACACGCATCTTGCGGCCGCCGAGTACGAAAGAGGGCCGGACCATTGCAGGCAGACCGACCTGGTCGATCACATCGAGGGCCTCAGCAGCGGAGCGCGCCGTGCCCCCTGACGGTTGGCGAAGGCCGAGGTTGGCGCAGATCTCACCGAACTGCTCGCGGTCTTCTGCGAGGGCAATTGACTGCGACGATGTGCCGGCGACGTTTACCCCTGCGGCCTCGAGGGCTGAGGCGAGATTGAGCGGGGTCTGTCCGCCGAGCTGGACGATGACGGCCTCGGGCTTCTCGGCTTCGATCACATCGAGGACGTCCTCGATGGTCAGGGGCTCGAAGTAGAGCCGGTCGGAGGTGTCGTAGTCGGTGGACACCGTTTCCGGGTTGCAGTTGATCATCACCGTCTCATAGCCGGCATCCCGCAGAGCGAATGACGCATGAACACAGCAGTAGTCGAACTCGATGCCCTGGCCGATCCGGTTCGGGCCGGAGCCGAGGACAACTACCCGTGGCTTTTCGGCCTCGACCACTTCGGACTCGTCCTCGAAGGTGCCGTACATGTAGGGCGTTCTGGCAACGAACTCCGCGGCACAGGTGTCGACCCGCTGATAGGTGCGGCGGATCATCGCACCCTCCCGTATCGAGCGGACCTCCTCCGGTGTGGTGTCGGTGAGATACGCAATTTGAACGTCGGAGAAGCCGAAGCGCTTTGCTTCGGCAAGAACTGTCATGTCGGAGGGATTCTCGACCAGGTCATTGCGCACCTCAACGATTTCGGCCATCTGATCGATGAACCACGGGTCGATCGCGGAGAGCTCGCTGAGCCTTTCGACACTCCACCCGCGACGCAATCCCTCTCCCACTGCGAATATCCGTTCCGGGGTCGGTTCCACAACCTGGCGCCCCAGTTCGGCTTCGGAGACCTGGCGCAGGTCTGCCTCGCTGGCGTCGGCGTTTAACCCGGAGTGCCCGTTCTCGAGGCTTCGGAGCGCCTTCTGCAGGGCCTCAGGAAAAGTGCGGCCGATGGCCATTGCCTCCCCGACACTGCGCATCGAGGTGCCAAGCTTGCGGGGAGCTGACGGGAACTTCTCGAAGTCGAATCTCGGGATCTTCACCACGACATAGTCGAGCGCAGGTTCAAAGGATGCCGGCGTGGCGAGCGTGATGTCGTTGGCGATCTCATCGAGGGTGTACCCGACCGCGAGCAGCGCGGCAATCTTGGCGATAGGGAACCCGGTGGCTTTCGAAGCCAGCGCTGATGAGCGAGAGACCCGAGGGTTCATTTCGATCACGAGGCGCTTTCCGGTCGCAGGATCGACCGCGAACTGGACGTTGGAGCCACCGGTCTCCACACCGATTGCCCGAAGCACGGCGATCGCGTCTTCGCGCATGTCCTGATACTCCCGGTCGGAGAGAGTCTGAATCGGAGCCACCGTTATCGAATCCCCCGTGTGCACCCCCATCGGGTCGAGGTTCTCAATCGAGCAGACGATGACTGCGTTGTCGTTGCAGTCGCGCATCACTTCGAGCTCGAACTCCTTCCATCCCAGAACCGACTCCTCGACGAGAATCTCCGAGACCGGGGACATCTCGAGGCCGTACCTGGCGACAGCCACGAAGTCCTCCTCGTTGTCGGCGATTCCGGTACCCCCGCCCCCGAGGATGTATGAGGGCCTCACCATCACCGGGAATCCGATCTCCCGCGCGATGGTCATCGCTTCTCCCATCGAACGGGCGTACCCGGCCCGGGGACATTCCAGGCCGGCTTCCTCCATCGTGGTCTTGAACAGCCCGCGGTCCTCGGCCTTCTCGATGGCTTCCAGCCCGGCCCCGATCATTTCGACGTTGTGGCGTTGCAACACCCCGGCGCGGGCGAGTGCCGAGGCGACGTTGAGGGCGGTTTGGCCCCCGAGTGTGGCCAGGAGCGCGTCGGGACGCTCCCTGGCGATTATCTCGGTTACGACTTCGGGGGTGATCGGCTCGACGTAGGTGGCATCGGCGTATTCGGGGTCGGTCATGATCGTGGCCGGATTGCTGTTCACCAGGATCACCCGGTAGCCCTCCTCGCGGAGGACTTTGGCGGCCTGAGTGCCGGAGTAGTCGAATTCACAACCCTGGCCGATGATGATCGGGCCGGAGCCGATGAGGAGGATCGAGCGGATGTCGGTGCGTGCCGGCATCACTCCACCCCGTTTCGGATCGCCTCGACAAAGCCATCGAACAGGGGTGAGGCATCCCTGGGCCCGGGAGCCGCCTCCGGGTGGTACTGCACCGAATACGCGGATGCCTCGACAAGGCGCATCCCTTCAACGGTCCCGTCATTGAGGTTCTGATGGGTTGGAATGAGCTCACCGAAGAGTGTGTTGGCCACCGCCGGGAGCAGTTCGCTTCCCACGAGGCCGTCTCGCTCCGGGGGCTCCCCTTCCACGAGGCTCCAGAGGTCAACCGCAAACCCGTGGTTCTGCGATGTGATCTCTACCTTGCCGTCGTTCATGCGGCGGACCGGGTGGTTTCCACCGTGATGGCCGAAAGGCAGCTTGAAGGTGTCAGCTCCGACGGCGCGGCCCAGCACCTGATGCCCGAGACAGATCCCGAAGACCGGGACCTTCCCGATGAGCTCTCGGAGGGTTTCGATTGTTGCCTCCAGCGGCTCAGGGTCACCAGGGCCATTGGAGACAAACACCCCGTCGGGACCCAACTCGAGGACCCTCGACTGCGGCGTGGCATATGGAACCACGACCACGTCAAACCCCCGCACGGTCAAGTTGGTGAGGATGTCTCTCTTGATGCCGAGGTCGATTGCAACAATTGTGCCGTTGCACTCCCCTACCGAACCGACCGTGTACTCCTCGAGGGTGCTCACCTTCCCGGCAAGATCCTGACCTGTCATCCCAGGGGCGGCCGACGCCGCTTCTCTCAGCTCCTGTTCGGTGACGTCGGAGCCGAGAGCCACTGGCATCGCTCCCCTGTCGCGGATGTGGCGGGTCAGACGGCGGGTGTCGATCCCGGAGAGGGCCACTACATCCTGGCTGATCAGGTAATCGCCCAGGGACCCTTCGGAGCGCCAGCTGGAATCGCGCCTCGACATCGACCTGGTGACGAATCCTGAAACATGAGGTCGGTCTGCCTGGGTATCGGCAGCGGTCACCCCGTAGTTGCCGATGTGAGGTGAGGTCATCACCACGACCTGGCCGGCGTACGAAGGATCAGTGAGGACTTCTAGATATCCGGACATCGAGGTGTTGAAGACGGCTTCGCCGGTGCGGATGCCGTCGCCACCGACGGAATGGCCGCGAAACACCTCACCATCGGCGGTCACCAAAAGTCCTGGTTTCTGCTTCATCTGCCGCCTCCGTGCACAATTCCACCATTGACAATCGTCGCCACAACTCTTCCTTTCAATTCCTGTCCGAAAAACGGGGAATTCTTCGAGCGGGAAGCGAACTCGCCCGCAACCCAGCTCTGGTCCGGATCGAGTAGCACCAGGTTGGCCGGAGAGCCTTGCGAGATTGGCTTTCCCTGTGAGGGGAACTTTCCGATTTCTGCCGGAGCAATGCTCATCCGGTCGAAGACCAGGTCGAGGTCGCCATCGAGTGCTGCAAGGGCGGCCGGGAAGGCCGTTTCGAGGCCGATCACCCCCCGGGGCGCCACCTCGAAGGGCACGTCCTTCTCGCTCACAGTGTGCGGGGCGTGGTCGGTCGCAATCGCGTCGATAACGCCTTCGCGCAACGCCTCCACAAGCGCTTCCCGATCGGCGATGGAGCGCAGCGGCGGATACATCTTCAGGTTGGCGTCGAGGGAACCGAGATTGTCTTCGCTCAACATCAGGTGGTGTGGGGTCACCTCGGCGGTGACATTCAAGCCCTCTTCCTTGGCCCGCCGGACCAGAGCGACCCCTCCGGCTGTTGAAATGTGCTGGACGTGGTACCTGGCGCTGGTTTCGGCGACAAGAGCCAGATCGCGAGCAATCACCGCGATTTCGGCGGAAGCAGGTAAGCCGACCAATCCCAGAGTTTGAGATCTCGAGCCTTCGTGCATGTGCCCGTCGCCGGCGATTGCGGGATCTTCGGCGTGCTGGGCGATTACCGCGTCCTTCCGATCACTGAGGTACAACATGATCCGGCGCAGCAAACCCCCGTCGACAAGAGTGTCGCCATCGTCGGTGAAGATTCGGACACCCTCCTCGTACATCTCGTCGAGATGTGCCATCTCCTCACCGGATCGGCCCAGGCTCATAGCTCCACTGAAACCGACTTCGACAACACCAGCGTCCGTGGCGCGACGGACACAGCGACGCACCATCTCGCCGGAGTCGACGGCCGGCTCGGTGTTTGGCATAGCCAGCACGGCGGTGAAGCCGCCCCGGGCGGCAGAGCGCGTCCCCGTCGTCATGTCTTCCTTCCAGGTCTGGCCCGGATCCCGCAGATGAGTATGAAGATCGACGAATCCTGGCCCGAGCACCTTGCCAGCACCATCGATGACAACGTCGCCTTGCCCGGGAGGGACCGAGCCGACGGTTACAACGGTCTGGCCGTCGATCGCCACATCACAGGTCTGCCAGCCGTCGGAGGTGTACGTCCGCGCCCCGCTGACGACGATCACGTCGCGCCCCCCAGGATCCGGGCCATGACTGCCATTCGCACCGGGACGCCGGAGGCGACCTGATCGAGGATCAGAGACTTCTCGCTGTCAGCCACCGCACCGGATATCTCGACCCCGCGGTTCATCGGGCCGGGATGCATCACCACCGCCTCAGGTTTCATCATCTCGGATCTGCGCTCGGTCAAGCCGTAACGAGTGTGGTATTCGCTGTCGGATGGGTAGCCGAGGCCCCCACCGCGCTCCTTCTGCACCCGGAGCAGATAGACAACGTCGAGCTCGCCGAGCACTGAGTCGAGATCTCCGCGGTGTTCGATGTCCCATTCGCCATGGCGGGGAAGGAAGGTTGGCGGGCCCACGGCAAAGACTCCAGCACCGAGGGCGGGCAGGGCACCGAGCAGTCCCCTGGCGACCCGGCTGTTGACGATGTCACCGACCATGCCTACCCGCAGTCCGGCGATGCCGCCAAAATGGCTCCGGATCGTGAATAGATCGGCGAGGGTTTGAGTCGGATGGGCGCGCCGGCCGTCTCCGGCGTTGACGACAGGAACCCCCGACCAACGGGCGACCGCTTCGGGGGCACCAGCTTGCTCGTGGCGGACGATGAGTAGGTCGGGACCCATGGCTCCGACGGTCCGTGCGGTGTCCCGCAGACTCTCGCCCTTGGTCGCCGAGGAGGTCTCGTGGTCGAAGACAACCAGGTTCGCCGCGAGGCGCGCAGCGGCAAGGTCGAACGAGAGCCGGGTCCGAGTCGAAGGCTCGAAGAACATCGGCACCACGGTTCTGCCGGAAAAACCCTCAGGCTCCCTGTGGCTCATGCTTTCGGCACTGTCGAGGATTTCAGTGATTTCCTCCGTTGAGAGGCTGGCGATGTCGAAGAGGGACATCAGGTCAAATCCCGTCCCTTTCGATCCACACACCGCTGTCGCCGTCCACCTCCGGGACATGCACCGAGATTCGCTCCCTGGCAGCGGTCGGAACATTCTTTCCCACGTAGTCGGCCCGTACCGGTAGCTCACGGTGGCCCCTATCGATGAGCACTGCCAGTTCGATCTGGTCTGCTCTGCCGATCTCTGAGATTGCGTCGAGAGCGGCGCGTACGGTCCTTCCGGTGTAGAGCACGTCATCGACGACGACGAGGGACATCCCATGAAACTCGAATTGGATCGATGTGGCGACGTCGGCTGGCCTCTCCTCACCGTTGATGTCGTCGCGATGGGCTCTGACGTCGAGCTCGCCGAGCGGGACAGGGGCGCCTTCAAACTCTTCGATTGCGACGGCGAGGGCCCGGGCCAGGTGGACCCCGCGGGTCCTGATCCCCAGGATCCCGACAGAATCAACACCGCGATGTCGTTCGATGATTTCGTGGGCGATGCGACGGATGGCGCGGGCGACGTCTTCGTCGCTCATGATCTGTGGCATCAAGCCGACACCGGGCCGTTGTCTGGCATCTCGTCCTTTCCGGCCTCACTGGACCGTCCTTAAAGGTTCCCTAACCCTAGCGCCCTTTCCGGCAGACCGTGCTCGTATTTCAACGGCACTTGTCCCCCCTGGCGGCGTCCTCGTCCTTGACGAACGGCCCGGTGCGCCTGCGTCCTGGGTCCTTGCCAGGAACGACCTTGCACGCCGAAATAGCAAGCGAGCCCACCGGAAAGGACGCCGGCGCAGACCGGGACAGGCTAAATCACTCGGGTCGGACCGATTTGGCGAGGGTCGCCAGCACGCCATTGATGAACGCGCCGCTCCGGCCCGTCGAATAGGTATTGGCGAGGCGCACTGCCTCGGAGACAACTACCGAAGTCGGCGTCCCGGGCTCATTACGCAGCTCCCAGAGGCCGAGGCGCAGGATCGTCCGGTCTACCAAAGGCATCCTGGCTACCGCCCAGTGCTCGGAGGCCGCCTCGATGTCGGTGTCCAGTGACTCGGCGTCGCCGACGACCCCGCTGACCATTCGCGAGACGCGTCCGGGGAGACCTTCGCGCAGTGGCTGTGGGGCGCGGCTGTCGATCTCGTAGAGACACTCCAGGGCGAGGTCACGCGGTTCGACCTCCACCTCGAAGCCGAGGGTTTTCGCGGTCTCCATAGCCAGGCTGGAGTCGAGAACGTCGTCAGGGCTGTCCGCCTCGCCCCGTGCGGCGAGAACTGCTTGCACCGCTGACACATCCAGACCGATCGTCCGGGCCAGCTCCGAGGCTGTCACCCGCGCCGGGATCGACGGGTGGGTCGGGCCATCGCTCATACCCGGGTCTGGTAATCACCCGTGCGGGTCTCGACTCTGATCCTGTCTCCCTGTTCGATGAAAAGGGGCACCTGGACTTCGTGCCCCGTCTCGGTGGTGACCAGTTTCGACGCACCGGTCCTGGTATCGCCTTTGACCGCAGGCTCGGCGTACGTCACTTCGAGTTCGACGGAGGCAGGAAGCTCGACACCGATCGGCGTTCCGCTGTGAATCGCGAGGCTCACGGTTGCCCCTTCGACCATGAACATTGCAGCGTCGCCTACCTCCTGTTGTGCAACGGCGATCTGGCCGTAGTCCTGGAGGTTCATGAAGTGGAAGCCGATGTCGTCCCGATAGAGAAACTGATAGTCGCTCCTGTCGATGATCGCTTGGTCTACGTTTTCGTCAGCGCGGAAGGTCCGGTCCATCACCTGGCCGGTCTCGACCTTTTTCAATTTCATCCTGACGAAAGCTTTGCCCTTGCCCGGCTTGACGTGCTGATACTCGACAATCGTGAAGAGGCCGTCGTCGAGTTGCAGCGCCATCCCGGGCCTGACGTCATTTGTGCTGATCATCCTTGGTTCCCCATGAGTTCCAAGTCGCAGACGGTACCCGTGTCAAAGACCTATCGCCTGCAAAGCCAGGTCGATCGAGCCCTCGTCGGCATGACGTAGTGTCGGTTTGCCCACTGCCTCGAGCAACACCATCCGGACCCCGTTCCGGTCCCGCTTTTTGTCGACTCCGATCAGGTCGCGGACGCGGGTCCTATCGAGGCCTTCGACAGACGTTGCCAGGCCGGTGCGCGCGATCGCGTCGACCACCCGTGCCCGCTCCGTGAATCCAGCATGAACTTCGGACACAGCTGCGGCCGCCACCATCCCGACTCCAACCGCGGACCCATGGCTCAACGATGATGCGTATTCGACTGCATGGCCGACCGTGTGGCCGAAGTTGAGCATGGCGCGCCCGGAAACCTCCCGGGGGTCGTCACCGACATACCCGGCCTTGACTTTCACGGCTGCCGGGACGACATTTTCCAGCGGCGCATCGATGCCGCGGGTTTCGATCAACTCGACCAGCCCGGCGTCGCCGACCAGGCCTGCCTTCAGCGCTTCAGCCATCCCCTCCCTCACCAGGGCAGCGGGAAGCTTGTCGAGGACGTCGAGATCGATTACAACCAGCGTGGGATCCCAGAACACTCCAACGAGGTTCTTGCCAATATGGTTGACTCCGGTCTTGCCCCCGATCGAGGCATCGACCGCTGCGAGCAAGGTGGTCGGGAAGTGGACGACCTCGATTCCCCTCATCCAGGTGCCGGCGACGAATCCGGCTAAGTCGGTGACTGCGCCTCCCCCTACTCCGACGACTGTGTCTTCGCGGCCGAGGCCGATTTTGGAGAAACGCTCGTACAGAGTCGCTGCCACAGCGAGGGTCTTCGCCTCGTCACGGTCGGGCACGCCAAGCACGTCGACATCGAGACCACCGTCTTTGAGAAAGCGCGAGATACGGACTGCGTGCTGGCTGGCGCCTGGCTGGGTGATCATTGCCACCCGCCGCCTCCCTTCTCTCTCGGGAAGGATCGAGCCCCGGATCCCGGAGACGATGCGGACCGTCGATTCGCCGACCTTCAGCTCTTCCACAGGGCCTCGATCGTGGTGGCGAGCTCCGCGGGAGATCGGCCGTCCACGTCGACCGTGTGGTCTGCGAGCGATCGGTAGTTCCCACTGCGTCGGATCGCCAGGTCTCTGAGGGTCCCCTCGAGATCGTCGGCCGAATCGAGGAGCGGCCTTCCTGTCTGACCGGTGAGCCTGTCAACTAGCTCGCCGGGTTGGGCCCGCAACCACACAACTGTCCCTGAGGAAGAAATCACCGCCCGGGAAGAGGGATCGGTCACCGCTTCGCCTCCGGCGGCAATGACCGCAGATTCCATTCGTGCCGAATCGACCACCACCTCGGCTTCGAGCGATCGGAACGAGACCTCACCGCCCTCGGCCCAAAGGTCGGAGATGGTCATTCCGGCCCGCCTCTCGACTTCGGCCCCCGTGTCCCTGAATTCGACGCCCGCAGAGCTGGCGATGAGCTGGCCGACGGTTGTCTTGCCGCTTCCCATCATCCCCACCAGCCAGAGAATCATCGTTCGAGACGGCGGGCCACACAGGCCCGATAGTCGGTTGCTGCGGTCATCACCTCGGCGATTGTGTCCCCGCCGAACTTTCTCATCACCTCACACGCCACGACCCAGGCGACCATCTGCTCCCCCACGACTGCGGCGGCCGGCACCGCGCAGACATCGGATCGCTCCCGGACTGCGACCGCGTCTTCACCTGTGTCCATGTCGACAGTTTGCAGGGGTCGCATAAGTGTTGAGATCGGTTTCATGGCGCCCCGGACTCTCAGGACCTCGCCGTTGCTCACGCCGCCTTCGACGCCGCCGGCCCGGTTCGTGCTCCGTCCGACCGCGCCATCGGTGCGAACGATCTCGTCGTGGGCGTCAGACCCGTGGCTCACCGCAGCCCGGTAGCCGTCACCGATCTCTACTCCCTTCACGGCCGGGATCGACATCATGGCCCCGGCAAGCGCCGCATCGAGCCTCCTGTCGTAGTGAACATACGACCCGAGCCCGATTGGGAGCCCGAACCCGGCAACTTCGAAGATGCCGCCCAGGGTGTCCTTGGCTTCGGTGATCTGATCGATGAGGTCGACCATTGCCGAAGACGCCTCGGGGTCGAGACAGCGAACCGGGTCGGAGTCGACGCTGTCAAAGTCGGCGAGGTTCAACTCGCGCTCCGCGGCAGCCACCTTCCCGATGGACACGACATGGCTCCTCACCTGGACGTCGACGGTGCCGAGGAGGGATTTGGCCAGGTACCCGGCGACTGTGCGGGCGGCGGTTTCCCGAGCTGACGCCCGCTCCAGCACGTCTCGGGCGTCTTCTGTGTCGTATTTGATCATGCCGGCCAGGTCGGCGTGTCCGGGACGGGGCCGGGTCACCCGGCCCACAGGCTCCTCGATCGGGGTCACCGACATCTGCCTCGACCACTTCTCGGCCTCAGCGTTTCGGACCACAACTGCCACGGGCGCACCAATCGTACGGCCGTGGCGGATGCCACCAAGGACCTCGACGCGGTCGGTCTCCACTTTCATGCGTCCGCCGCGGCCGTGGCCGAGACGCCTCCGCGCGAGTTCATGGTCGAGGGCCTCGACCGAGAAGTCGAGACCCTTCGGCAGACCTTCGACGATTGTCACCAGGCCCGGTCCGTGGGATTCGCCGGCAGTCAGAAATCGGAGCATCGCCAGGATGCTACGACGTAAATCAAAAGGCGCTAATCCCGAACGTGATGATTGCCAACCAGGCGCCCAGGATCATCGCAGGCCCGTAGGGGAGCTCGGTGTCGCGTTTCGCCTCCGAGAAGACGATGACGGCTACGGCAAGGATGCCCCCGATGAATGCAGTCGCAAAGACAGATCTGGCGAGGATCGTCCAAGAAAGGTATGTAGCGAACACGCCGAGCAGCGGGGCGAGTTTGACATCCCCGGCCCCAAAGCCGTTGCCTCGTGCGAGCACGAAGAGGAACAGGCTGCCTGCGAAGTAGGCAGCTCCACCACCCAGCCCACGCCAGAAGGCCGGCAACTCGTCGATCGCGAATGAGGTGACACCGAGAGCGAGAATCAAGATGGGCGAGCCGCGGAGATTGAGCCGGTCGACGATTCTCATTTCGTCGATGTCGGTGAGCATAAGTGCAGCAGTGAGAAGCAGAAATCCTGCAAAAGGTAGAAGTATCCAGCCCACGCCGAGGGCATTGACGAAACCAACGGCCACAAGGGCCGTCGTTATTGCCACACCAAGTTCGCGTTTTTGCTTTCTACCGCAATGGGGACACGTCGACAGTAGCCAACCTCTGCCATGCCCGCACCCAGGGCAGGTACCGACCAGGGGCCGCAACGGCCTCTCTTTCAGGGCCTGGGCAGCAAGATCATGCGCGATCAGGCCGAGAAGCGCCCCGGCGATGGCGGCCAGCGTGAGGGTCACGGCCTTCGAAGTTAGCCGTTACGGACTGAGATGTCCGACAGCCGGATGTTATTCTTCGCCGAGCTCGCGCAGGATCGAACCCATCCGCCGGCGACGCATCAGGCCATGCCCGTCCTCTTCGGCAGGCTCACTGCTCACCTCGGAGAAAACCTTTTCGAGAAACGCATCGGTGTCCTCGACATCGTCCGCCGTCTCAGAGTTCTTGTTGTCGGAGACTTCAGCTGCCTCTGCTGTCACCGGCTGCTGCGTCGGCGCATCACCAGTGTCATCGGTCGCCTTCTCGGCTTCAGGCTCATCCCACCAGGAGCGATCCGGGTCGACTTCGGTCTTTTCGACGTGTGAGTCCGCCTGTTCCGCTAGGTGCGCCACAGGGGCTTCGTAGGCGGATGCGGTCTCGACAGGTGCGGCTTCGACCGGTCCGTCACCGAACACCAGAAGCTCGGTGTCAACCATTGTCGCCACGACACTGGCCACGGCATACCGGGTCGTGCCCAGACTTGCGGCAAGGTCCTTGACTGTTGCGCCGGAGCCGATCTCACTGAGAAGTCGCCATGATGCCCGGTCGAGTTCGACAGTCTCTGCGGCCAGCTTGCGGTTGATCTTCATGGTTGCGTCGAGATCGGGAACGCGTTTCGTGACGCTCTCCCATTGCTCGGCCCGCTTACGGCTGTCGTCGAGGATCCGTTCGAGATCGAATGGCTCAGGCGATGCGTAGGCACTGGTCGCATCTCGCACGACCTGGAAATCGGCGCTATCGCCGTCCATCCTGTGGATGCTCTCCACCGTCATCTCACGAATGAGACCCACGAGATCGTCATTGAAAGGAGCGTGCCCGCCGGCTGACGAAGCTGCGTCGGCAGGTGAGAGGTACCCGGAGCTGACCAGGTGGTCCTTCAGATCTTGATCATCGAAGGTGGTGGCGAGGCCGATGCCCGCGCCCGTTACAAAAATTCGGCCTCTGGTTTCTCTGTTGGTGATCTCGACAACACCGGCATTCCCGGCGCGGGCAAGAAGTCGCAGTACCTCGTCGAGAGGCACGAATCCTAAGTTACCTGAAAGGGTCATCTGTCGCTCCACTCCTTGATGAAAGAGGCGTAACCAAAACTTCGGCTTCACCGGATCATCCTTTAGGCATTTCTGGCGGCATCAACCATCGTGTCGACACCGACTTCGACACCCGTCCACCAGCGGAATGACTCGGCTGCCTGCACCGCCAGGAACCAAAAGCCGTCCACAACCGGGATGCCTTCGGCTCTGGCTGCGAGGACCGCCGCGGTGGCACGAGGACCATACGGAAGATCGATCAGCCCTGCAGCGCTGCCGAGCAGATCGCCGGGGAGCTTCTCGCCTCTCATCCCCAGAGGCGTGCAGTTCACCAGGACGTAGTCCTGGGGGAGGCTTCCCAGGGCGGATCCCCCGTGATCGGCAACAAACGATTCGACCCGATCCGGATTTCGACCCCACACCAGCGCCTCGCCGGCAAATGCTGCAAGGGCCGCCCGGGCCGAGCCTCCCGCGCCCATGAGGACGATCCGGGATGGCCTACCGATAGCGGCGAAGGCCTCCCTGAAGGCGACGACATCGGAAGAATGCCCGTGGATCGACCCGTCCACCGCCCGTAACGTGTTGACCGAGGCTGCCGACCCGGCCTCCGGGGTCAGATGTTCGCTGACCTCGTGGGCGATTCCTTTGTGGGGCATCGTGACATTGAGCCCTGCGAACTCCCCTTTGACGAGTCGCCCGACGAGAACGCGGAAACCATCGCCATCGCACTGGACCAGTTCATAGGATCCCTCGAGCCCGGATTCGAGCAGGGCGGCCGTGTGCATGGCGGGTGAAAGGCTGTGTGCAACCGGATCGCCGGCCAGTGCGAACCTGAATTCCATGGCCGAAGTGTGGCAGGTGCTGGTGATCGACGGGACTAGGGAAGCACACCGTCCTCGCGGGCCCGGGCGACGTTCGCGTTGTGCTCGTCGAGCGTCACTGCGAAAGCGTGATTGCCATCGAGGTCGGAGAGGACGTAGAAGAGATAGTCGGTCTGGTCGGGGTTGGCAGCAGCCTCCAGTGACGCCCGCCCGGGGGCTGCGATCGGGGTAGGTGGGAGCCCGTTCACGATGTATGTGTTGTACGGCGAGTCGACTTCCCGGTTGAAGTCGGCGATGTCCCGGGAACCCACGGCATAAAGGACCGTGGCATCGATATCGAGCCTCATTCCCAACGTGAGCCGGTTGTGAAGGACGCTGGAAACCACAGGCCTCTCGACATCCAACAGGACCTCGGTCTCGATCAGAGAGGCAATGATCAACCCCTCATAGACGGTGAAACCGAGCGCTTCGACGGCTGTCCAGTCGATGCTGTTGACCCTTTGCTCCATTGTCGAGGCAAGACGCTGCAGAATGCTGGTAGCACTCGCCGAACTGGTGAATTCATATGTGTCGGGGAAGAGCAGGCCCTCCCAATCGGTTAGCGATTCGGGTTCGGTGACGAGCGACGATGTCACCTCGCCGGAGAGCAGAGCGGACTCGAATTCGCTGTACTCGATGGCGGTGCTCTCGGACAGCGAGGTCAGGATTTCCTCGATCCGGAGCCCTTCGATGACCGTGACGGTATACACATCAGCGACCGGCCCGACAACAAGGACCGCGACAACCTCGTTCGGGTCCATCAGCGTCGTCATCCTATAGGTGCCGGCCTTCAAGTCGGCGGCCGCATCCGAGTTGCGCACGGCGACTTCGAACTCCAGGGCCGACTGCACAACACCGTTAGCTGCGAGAATTGCACCGATTTCCTGAGCCGAAGAGCCTGAAGGAATTTCAATCGTCACTTCCTGGCCTGGGACGACATTTACCGGGGTCTCGGAGTCGCCGCTGTCGTCGCCGATTGCAAGTCCCACCTGGCGACCGAGGTACGAAGCACCGCCGACGATCACGAACCCCGCGAGGATGATTATCACCAGGGCGATCAGGACCTTCACCAGACGGGTTGTGGGTTTGGGTTCCGGTACGTTTTCGTAAGTCATTGGTTATCCAGATAGTCCTGAAGGATTATTGCTGCGGCAATCTTGTCGACCTGCTGACGACGATCCCGGCGTTTCATTCCTTTGCCGAGCAGAGTGTTCTCTGCCATGCGGGAGGTGAAGCGCTCGTCGTGGTAAACGACCGGGAGATCGGTGGCATTGTGGAGGTCCTTTCCGAGGGACCGGGCTTCATCGGCAGAAGCTCCCTCGTGGCCCCCGAGTGCTGTGGGAAGACCAACAACGATTTTAGCGACATCCATTTCTTTGACGAGGTTCTTGACGACTTCAACAGTCCGGTCCCTCGGCACGACTTCGAGTGGTGTCGCCAGAACGCCGAGCCCATCGGAGATCGCCAGGCCCACCCGCTTGGTCCCGAAGTCGATTCCCAGGACTCGGCTCACAGCCCGGTCAGAGCCTGTTCTGCCGCTTCCTTCGAAGTGATCAGGGCAGTTTCAAGGCGGTGTCCATCAGGCCCGCCGGCCTGGGCGAGTTGGGGATCGCGCGAACCTCCCCCGCCCATTTCACGGGCTCCCCCGGTGATGAGGTCTGCGGCGGAGAGGCCTGCTTCGACGAGGTCGGGGCTGACCAGGCCGACCAGGGCGCCTTTGTCGCCATGCATCGAGCCGAGGACAACAACTGACCCCCTACCCAACGCCTCGCCCACAAGTTGGGCGAGCTGGCGCAATTCGTTACCACCGAGGTCGGCCGGGGCCACCACGAGACTGCGGCCGTTGACCTTCACGGCAGTCCCGGCAAGTTCGCGGGCCAGCTGACCCCGCTCACGCGACCTGACTGCCTCGACCTGCTTCTCGAGGTCGAGCGACTTCTCGAGGATCGCCTCGACCCGGCCAGGTGCCTCCGAGGGCGTGACCTTCAGCGTTCGGGCGACCTGATCTAGGTCGTTCCTCATCCGGACGAGCTCCCCGAACGCCGCCATGCCGGTGAGAGCTTCGACTCTTCGCACGTTGGCCCCGATCGACGACTCGCTGAGCAGGATTAGCGGGCCTACCTGACCCGACGTATCGGTGTGGGTGCCACCACAGAACTCCACCGAGAAGTCGCCAACACTCACGACCCGCACGGTCTCGCCGTACTTGTCGCCGAAAAAGGCGATCGCACCCATTTCCCGAGCCTGATCCTTGGAGGTGACCTCGGTCGTCACGGGGGCATTTGCGATGAGCCGCGCGTTGACCTCGGTCTCGATCTCACCGAGTTCTTCCGCAGGCACTCCCGAGTGATGGGAGAAGTCGAAACGGAGCCGTCCGGGCTCGACGAGCGACCCAGCCTGGCTGGCATGCTCTCCGATCACATCCCGGATCGCCCAGTGGAGCACGTGGGTCCCGGTATGGCTCTTGCGGATTGCCTCGCGACGAGGTGAATCGATGGATGCATTCGCTTGCTGGCCGGTGGCGACGAAACCGCGGATAACTCGAGCGCGATGTCCGTGCAATCCCTGCAAGGCATGTTGGGTGTCAATCACTTCGGCCACGCCGGTCTCGGTCTCGACGAGCCCGGTGTCACCGACCTGGCCGCCGGACTCCCCGTAGAACGGTGAGGAGTCGAGGAACAGTTCGACCGTTTGACCCTTCTCAGCGCGTTCGACGAGATCTCCATCGGAGACCATCGAAAGGATTGAGCCTGTGGACGATTCGGACTGATATCCGACGAAACGGGTCGGACCGGCGGAGTCGAGAATTTCCCGGTAGAGGTCGGCAGCGGCGGCAGAGTCGCCTCCCTTCCAGGCCAGCCTCGCCCTCTTCCGCTGTTCTTCCATCGCGGTTTCGAAGCCGGCAATATCGACGCCAACCCCCATCTCCTGGGCGATTTCCCGGGTCAGGTCGACCGGGAATCCGTACGTGTCGTGGAGCTTGAACACGGTGTCGCCGGACAACTCGGCGACCTCTTCGGCCAGCTCGATCTCTAGCAACTGGTGTCCCGACTCCAGAGTGCGGCGAAAACGCTCCTCTTCCCTGGTCACCATGTCGTTGATGAAATCACTCTTGGCAACCAGCTCGGGATAAGCAGATCCCATGGTCTCCACTGTTGCTTCGACGAGTCCGGGGAAGATGAGGCCTTCGCCGCCGAATTGCCAGGCGTGGCGAACCGCTCTCCGCAGGATCCTGCGCAGAACATAACCGCGCCCTTCGTTGGAGGGCACGACCCCGTCAGCGATGAGAAACGTCACTGACCTCCCATGATCGGCGAGCAAGCGGAGGGAGACGTCGTCGCGCTCACTCTCCCCATATGTGATCCCGGTGTATGCGGCCGCACGATCGCGGACTGCTTTGACCGTGTCGATGTCAAAAGATGACGGAACCCCTTGCATCACAGCGGCAACACGTTCGAGGCCCATTCCGGTGTCGATGTTCTTGGACGGCAGGTCTCCGACTACGTGGAATGGTTCGTCCTGGATGTTCTGCATGAACACCAGATTCCAGATTTCAACGAATCGATTCTCGTCCCCGCCGATCGGGCCTCCGTCATCGCCGAACTCCGGTCCCTTGTCCCAGAAAAGCTCGGAGCTCGGGCCACACGGCCCGGGCACACCCATTTGCCAGAAGTTGTCCCGGCCACCCCGCTGCACTCGCTCCGCGGGAACTCCGACCCCGTCGACCCAAATCTCCGCAGCTTCGTCGTCGTCGTCATAGACCGTGTACCAGAGCCGGCTGTCGTCGAGACCCAGCTCCTCGGTGACGAACTCGTAGGCATACGGAATCGCCTTTTCCTTGAAGTAGTCGCCAAAGCTGAAGTTTCCTGCCATCTCGAAGAAGGAGAAGTGGCGGGTTGTGGTCCCGATGATGTCGATGTCGACGGTGCGGACACACTTCTGGATCGACACCGCGCGGTCCCAGGGGGCCTCGTCCTCGCCGAGGAAGTAGGGCTTGAACGGGACCATCCCGGCGTTGTTCAGGAGCAGTGTCGGATCGACGGGGATCAATGAGGCGGAGGGCCGGAGGACATGGTCCCGCTCCTCGAAGAAAGATATGAATTTGTCCCGTATTCGTTGACTGTTCAAGGTTCGATCAATACTAAGTAGTGGCCGGCACGGATCCGGGTGGTTAATTGGGAGAGTGGATTCATGATGGCTCCATGCGCTCCAGGGCCGCCGGGCCGAGCGCGAGCCCGAGTTCGCTGAGCAAATCTGCTTCGACCCATGTCGGTGCACCGGTCATCGGGTCCGAGCCAGTCTGGGTTTTGGGAAAGGGAATCACCTCGCGGATGGAGGATTCGTTCTGGAGGATCATCACCAGGCGGTCGATGCCAAAGGCGAACCCGGCGTGGGGCGGCGTTCCGTAGCGCAACGCCTGCAGAAACCACCCGAAGCGGCGCTCGGCGACATCTGCAGCGATCCCGAGGATGTCAAACACTTCCTTCTGTATCTCCGGATCGTGAATACGAACTGAGCCCGACCCCAACTCAACACCATTGAGAACCGCGTCGTAGGCCTTCGACAGAGCCTTATCCGGATCCGTCGCCATCTCCTCCAGCGACGCCGGGGCGGTGAATGGGTGGTGGGAGAAGGTGATCTTCCCGGAGTCGTCCTCCTCGAAGAGCGGGAAGTCGATTACCCAGAGAAAGGCAAGCTCCTCGTGGCCGGTAGGCCGCCCCAGCTCGAGCCGGAGCGCGCCGAGCACCCCGACCACGGTCTTCCATCTGTCGGCGACAATCAAGAGCACGTCTCCAGGAGTGGCTTCCAGCCGCGACTTGAGCCCTGCTTGCTCGGATTCCGAGAGAAATTTGGCGACCGGGGAGCGCAGGGTCCCGTCAGCTTCGACCACCATCCACACCAGTCCACCGGCGCCCAACTCGCGGGCGCGTTCGGTGAGAGCATCGGCGCGGCTGCGGGCCCATTCCACAGGACCGGCGTTGATTCCCCGTACCGTTCCACCGTCGGAAATCGTTGTTGAGAACACACCGAATTCGGATTCCGCCACGACATCGGAGACGTCGGTGATCTCCATACCGAACCGGATGTCGGGCTTGTCAGACCCGTACCGGTCCATTGCCTCCTGCCAGGTGATCCGGGGAAAGTCGTCGCTGAGGTCGATTCCACGGACATCGGCCACAACCGACTTGAGAACGGTCTCGATCGTATCGAGGACGTCTTCACGGCCCCAGAACGAGCCTTCGAGGTCGAGCTGGGTGAATTCGAGCTGCCGGTCGGCACGGAAGTCCTCATCCCGGTAGCAGCGCGCGATCTGGAAGTACCTCTCGACCCCGCCGACCATCAGTAGTTGCTTGAACAACTGAGGTGACTGCGGAAGGGCATAGAACTCACCCTGGCGGAGCCGTGACGGGACCAGCATGTCCCTGGCGCCCTCCGGGGTGCTGTTGACCAGTGTCGGGGTCTCCACCTCGAGAAACCCGAGGTCATCGAGAGTGCGGCGGATCGCAGATGTTGCCTTCGATCGGGCTTTCAAGTTGGCGGCCATCCGGGGCCGCCTCAGATCGAGGTAACGGTGCTGGAGCCGGACCTTTTCGTCGACCTCGGTCCGGTCGTCGATCAGGAAGGGCAGGGCCTCGGCGCGGGAGAGCACGACAAGCTCCTCGACGCCCACCTCCAATTCACCTGTTGCCATGTCGGGGTTGACCGTCCCCTCCGGTCGGGAACGCACTGTTCCGCGGACACTCACACAGAACTCCATCCGCATCTCTTCGACTTCGGGGTGCTCGGCGGGGTCCGCCACGACCTGGACCAAACCCGACGCATCGCGGATGTCGAGAAATGCAACGCCTCCATGGTCTCTCCGCCGCTGCACCCAGCCGGCAACGATGACACTCTCCCCGATCAGAGCCGCGGAGACATCTCCGGCACCATGGGTCCGGATCACTTGTTTGTCAGCCACAACCCAACCTCCTGCAACGGCACTTCGTAGCGCTCGTCTTCGATACGGATACTGGCGTCCTGGCCAGAGCCGTGATAGATGATCGTTGTCGGTGCTCCGGTCCGGGCGGCCAATTTGAACTGCGCTTTTGTCGACTTCCCTTCGAGGTCGTAGTCGACGGCAAACCCGAGAACCCGCAGTTCCGAAACAAGAGCGATCACCTCGCCGGGACCGGTCTCCGATATCACGAAGACGTCGAGCGACGGTTCTGCGGCTTCACTGAGAGCCAGAACGATCCGGTCGACACCAAGGGCAAAACCGACCCCGGGAGCACTTCTCCCGCCGAGGCTCTCAGCGAGCCCGTCGTAGCGTCCCCCTCCGCCGACTGCATTCTGCGCGGCGTCGAGGCCAATACCGATGTACTCGAAAGCAGTGCGCGAGTAGTAATCCAGCCCTCTCACCAACGTCGGATCCTCGATATGAGAGACACCAAGGACGTCGAGGCCGGATCGCACCGATTCGTAGTGGCCACGACAAGCATCACAGAGATAATCCGACATCGCCGGTGCGCCGCGAACCACGTCCACACAGATCTTGCAGTCGAGGATCCGCAACGGGTTCTGCTCGATCAGCGAAGCCGAGTCGGCGCAGAGTTGGTCCTCCCGTTCCCTGAAGAATCCCCTGAGTGCTTCGAGGTAGGCGGGACGGCAGTTGGCGTCGCCGAGGGTGTTCAACCGGAGTTCCAGCTGGTCGAGCCCAACGGCCTCGATGAACCGATAACCGAGCTCGATCACCTCGACATCGGCCAGCGGCGACACCACATCGAGATACTCCACCCCCACCTGGTAGAACTGACGACTCCTCCCCTTCTGCGGCCTCTCATAGCGAAACATCGGGCCGGAATAGGCCGCTTTCCAGGCTCCCTGTGCTCCAGAGTCAAGAAACGCCCTGACCACGCCGGCGGTACCTTCCGGTCGCAAGGTCACCGACCTGCCGCCTTTGTCCTCGAATGTATACATCTGCTTGGTGACCACCTCGGTGGTGTCCCCCACCCCGCGTTCGAACAGGTCAGTCGATTCGAACACCGGCGACAGGATCAGGGGATAGCCGAAGCGCTGCGACCATTCTTCCCATGCCATCAGGACGCGACGCCACACTGCCGACTCGGGCAGGTGGATGTCGGAGACGCCTTTCGGCGGTTGGAAGCTCATGAATAGCGAAGGTTAGGCGGTGAGGCCCTGGTATCCCCACACCGCGGTCACAACCCCTGGATGAATGGATTTGTCTTCCGTTCGTGTCCGATACTGGTCTCAGGACCGTGGCCGGGGAGGACCCGCACACCGTCGTCGAGCGAGAGCACACTGTCCGCCATCGACTCGAGCAGTTGGGTATGTGAGCCCCCGGGCAGGTCCGTCCTCCCCACGCTCCCGGCGAACAGCTGGTCACCGGAGAACAAGGTGCCCTCCTCAGCGACGTAGAAGCAGCAATGCCCCGGGGTATGACCTGGCGTGTGCCGGGTCTCGAAGCGGAAGCCGGCGAGATCGAGAATCTGTCGGTCTTCGAGATCGGTGAGCTTGTTCGGGACCTCATATGAGCCCGGCGGCTCGGTGCCGAAGATCCGCTTCAGCTGTTCCTTGGGATTGAGCGTGAGGAAGTCGTCATCGGGATGGACGTATACCTCGCTCCCGTGACGGGAGACAAACTCGCCCGCTCCCCCGGCATGGTCGACATGGCCGTGCGTAAGCAGCACCGCTCCCACGGTGACCTTGTGGTCGAGCACCACCTGGCCGACCAGGTCGGGATCCGGGGGCACATCGACCAGGACACCCACCCGGTCCTGTGGGTCGTAGACGAGATACGAATTGGTTGCGGCAAACCAGGCCGGCGTGGCGATGACCTTCACTGTGACGCGGGGTCGTTGGCGAGCCGGAAGGCAGTGAACACCCCGTCGACGCCACGCAGATCGCTGAGCAATCGGCCCAGCTGGCTCGGGTCTGACAACTCGATCTCATAGCGGAGAATCGCCACCCGATCGTCACCGACCACCGTCGAAGATGCGGTGATGTTCCCCCCGGTCTCGGTGACCATTGTTGTCACATCGCGGAGCAGTTTGGTCCGATCCAGGGCTTCGACCTGGATCCAAACGACGAACGCCCCCTCGACTTCGACCGGCCAGCTCACCTCGACCGAGCGCTCCCGGCGTTCGGCAAGGGCACTCACGTTTGTGCAATCGGAGCGGTGGACAGATACCCCCCTACCTACCGTCACATAGCCGATGATTGGGTCCCCAGGGACCGGTGAGCAGCATCGCGCCAGATGAATCAGCATGTCGTCTTGACCTTCGACAACGACATGTGCCGAAGGTGCCGTTGTGCGCTTGCGCGGCGCGAACAGCCCGTCGGATACGTCGGGTTCCGGCTTCAGGATCCGGAGCAGCCTCGTCTGGATCGAGTCGATCGAAACTTTGCCCTCCCCGAGGGCCACCACCAGGGACTCAGCGTCCTGCTGTCCCAGCTCCTTGCCGATCGCAGCGAGGGTGTTCTCCCGCTCGACAACGGTCAGCTCGGGGGCCTCCCGGGCAAGGAGGGCGTTGATCTGGTCCCGGCCTTCGATCGCCGCCTGGTCGCGGCGCTCCCGTTGGAACCAGTGTTTGATCTTCGATTTCGCCCTGCCGGTACTTGCAAACTTCAACCAGTCGCGGCTGGGCCCCGCATCCATAGATTTCGAGGTGAGGACCTCGACGATGTCGCCTGAATTGAGTTTCGTGGAGAGGGGGACGAGCCGCCCGTTGACTCTGGCTCCGACACAGTGATGGCCGACCTCGGTGTGCACCGTATAGGCGAAGTCGACCGGAGTCGCCCCTTCAGGCAGAGACTTGACGTCACCACCGGGCGTGAGGACAAACACCTCGTCGTGGTGGAGGTCGAGTTTCAGGTTGGCGAGAAATTCCTCGGGATCCTCTTCCGACATCAGCGAATCGATGTCGAAGCTCACCATGGGAGCCTGCTCACCTTCCTTATACCGCCAGTGGGCCGCGATTCCAGCCTCCGCTCGCCAGTGCATCTCCTCGGTGCGGATCTGAATCTCCAGCGGTTTCCCGTCGGGGCCGATCACAGTCGTGTGCAGCGACTGGTAGAGGTTGATCTTGGGCATGGCGATGTAGTCCTTGAAGCGCCCGGCCACCGGCACCCAGTAGCTGTGGACGAGCCCGAGAGCGGCGTAGCAGTCACGGGTCGACTCGACCACGATCCGGATCCCGATGAGGTCGTGAATGTCTTCGAACGGGCGGTTTTGCTCCTTCATCTTCCGGTAGATCGAATAGTGGTGCTTGGGCCTGCCGGTCACCGATGAGTCGATGTTGGAGTCGGCCAGGAGACCTGAGATCTCGGTAACCATCTTCTCGATGAATGCCTCACGCTCCGGGGCAAGGAGGGCGAGTTTGGCTTCGATTTCAGCCTGGGGCCCGGGGAACAGAATCGAGAAACAGCGGTCCTCGAGTTCGTGCTTGATCTCCTGGACACCGAGTCGGTGCGCCAATGGGGCGTAGACGTCGAGTGTCTCCCTGGCGACCCTGATCTGCTTCTCTTCGCGGAGGGCGTCGACAGTCCGGATGTTGTGGAGTCGGTCGAAGAGCTTGATTATCAGCACCCGGACGTCCTGGGCCATTGCCACGACCATTTTCCGGATCGTCGCGGCCTGGGCCTGTTCCCGGTTGGTGTAGCGGACCCGGTCGAGCTTTGTGACTCCGTCGATCAGTGATGCGATTTCGGAGCCGAACTCCGATTTGATCATGTCCAGGGTCACGGGGGTGTCCTCGACAGTGTCGTGGAGGAGCGCCGCCGCCAGGGTCGGGGCGTCGAGCCCGGTCTCGGCGAGCATCTTCGCCACCGCAAGCGGATGGGTTATATACGGTGCACCGGTCTTGCGAACCTGCCCCTCGTGGGCTTGTTTGGCAAGGTCATATGCCCGCCGCAGCAACTCGACGTCACCGTCACGATGATGGAGACGGAAGGCATCGAGAACATCGACGAGCTGAACTGCAGCCTCGTCCTCAGTCGTAGCGGATGAGTGCATGTAGCGGAACACCATTCAGTTGATCTGATCCGTTCAGAAAAGTGAGCTCGATAAAGACAGCAATGCCGATCACATCGGCTCCCACCCGGCGGAGCAGCCTCACTGCGGCCGCGGCGGTGCCACCGGTAGCGATTACATCGTCGACCACAAGAACCTTCTCGCCCTCGTAGGCGGCATCGGTATGGATCTCCAGGGCGTCGACCCCATACTCGAGCTCATAGTCCTCGCGGACCGTGTCGAACGGAAGTTTGCCAGGCTTGCGGATCGGGATGAACCCTGCTCCCAGCCTCTCGGCGACCGGTGTCGCCAGGGTGAAGCCACGAGCTTCGATCCCGGCCACCTTGGTGATGCCCTTGCCCTGATACGGTTCGGCGAGGGCAGTGATCAGCTCGCTGAAGGCCTCCCCATCTGCAAGAACGGGGGTTATGTCCTTGAAGATCACGCCTTTTTCGGGGAAGTCGGGGATGTCACGGATAAGGGAGCTGAATCTTTCCACCCCGACAGTCTAAAGCTGCCTCGGGGTCGTGCTGGCGTTGTCCGCTGTCAATCGCCTCCCCGCCATCGAAGTGGCGTGACCGGGTGATGCCGATAGTATGGTGCGGTCTCCACGGGAGCTCTGAAGGGAGCCGAATTTGCTCAAAGTGTCCCGCTGGCGCCTCTTCTGGACCTTGCTTTCCATTGGTGCCGCGATCTATGTCGTTGCGACAATGCCCGTCCAGCTTGGCCTGGACCTGCGGGGGGGCACCCAGATACTCCTGGAGGCACAGGACACCCCCGAGGTGACCGTCGATGCCGATGTCACCAACCGCACCCTCGAGGTCCTGCGACGCCGTGTTGATGAGTTCGGGGTTTCCGAGCCGACCCTGCAGGTATCCGGGGACCGTCGCATCATCATCGAGCTCCCGGGCGTTGAAGACCCCGACGAGGCTCTGGCGACAATCGGCCGAACTGCACAACTCACGTTTCACCCGGTCCTCGACGCGGTCGACCCGGACCAGCCCCCGCCCGATGAACTTCCGGAGGGGGCAACCGTCCTCCCCGGTGACCCGGGCGAGGACTTGGTACTCGGGCCGGCCGCAGTCATAGGTGATCAGGTCGAGGTCGCCGCCGCAATGTTCGACAGCCAGGGAAGCGCCCAATGGGTGGTGTCGATCCAATTCCGCTCTGATGGCAATCAGGCGTGGGCCGCTCTGACCGCGGAGGCGGCCTGTTTTGCCCCCACCGACCCGAGACGCCGGATTGCAATCGTCCTGGACGCCCAGGTGCTTTCCAGCCCCGGGGTTTCCACATCGGTTCCTTGTGACATCGGGATCACCGGCGGCGCCACTCAGGTGACCGGAAACTTCGACGAGGATGAGTCGACCGAGCTTGCGCTGCTCATCCGGGCCGGCGCCCTCCCGGTCCCGGTCGAGGTGATCGAGCGGGGCACGATCGGTCCGTCGTTGGGCCAGGCGGCGATCGATGCCAGCCTCCAGGCAGCTCTGATCGGGGCCAGCCTCACCATCCTCTACATGTTGGTCTACTACCGGATGATGGGCCTCGCCGCGGCGATCTCCCTCGTCACCTACGGGCTGATCTCATACGCTGCTTTGATCGGAATCGGGGCCACGTTGACCCTCCCCGGAATCGCTGGTTTTGTCCTCGCCATCGGGATGGCAGTCGACGCAAATGTCCTCGTCTATGAACGCGCCAAGGAGGAGTACAGGATCGAGCCAGCATTGGGTAGTTCGATCGTGGCCGGGTTCCAACGCGCCTGGTCTGCGATTGCCGATGCCAACGTGACAACGCTGTTGGCCGCGATGCTCCTCTTCTTCTTCGCCTCGGGGGCCGTAAAGGGATTCGGCGTCACCGTCATGATCGGTGTCGTGGTCTCGATGTTCTCCGCCCTCGTCGTGACCAGGGTGATTCTCGAAATCCTCTCGAATATTCCCGCTCTTCAGAACCGTCCGGGTTTGATGGGCATGAGCACCGGCACGCGGCTTCACAATTGGCTGAGGACTTCGGGGACCAACTTGTTCTCCAAACCGCGTCGTTGGTTGCTGATTTCAGCCGTGGCAATTGTGTTCGCAATTGCCGGGCCCCTGATTCAGGGGATCAACTTCGGTGTCGAATTTCTTGGTGGCACCCTGCTGGAGTTCTCCAGCACCGAGTCGGTCGACCTCGAACAGCTTCGTTCCGATCTCGCCAACGAGGGCCTCGCCGGTGCCCTGATCCAGGAGACAGGCGATGGAAACGTCGTGGTCCGAACCGAAGAGTTGGATGCCGCGGGGCAACAGATCGTCGAAGACACCGTCGCCGCTCAAGGAGGAGATGTCGCTCTGGTCCGGGATCAGTTCGTCGGTCCGACCCTGGGCCTGGAGATTCGCAACCGGGCACTGGTCGCACTGGGCCTCGCGCTACTCCTCCAGATGGTCTACCTGGGCATTCGCTTCCGCTGGACGGTCGGCGTGTCAGCGATGCTTTCGATGTTCCACGACGTCGCGATTGTGATCGGGGTGTTCGCCTGGTTGGGCAGGACCCTGGACGGAGTCTTCCTCGCCGCCATCCTCACCGTGATCGGCTATTCGATCAACGACTCGGTGGTCATTTTCGACAGGATTCGAGAAGAGGTCAAGGAGCGGCCCGGAGAGTCTTATGCGGCAATCGCCAATGATGCCTGCTTGCACACGGTTCCCCGAACTATCAATACCGGGCTGGGAGCGATGATGATTCTCGTAGCCCTCTTCGCACTTGGCGGCGACACCCTGGCGGACTTTGCCCTCGCCCTGCTCATCGGTTTGGTGATCGGGACCTATTCCTCGGTATTCACCGCGACCCCGATCGCGATCGCCCTCGAGGAACGGTTCCCGGCACCCGAGCCCGAGCCGCAGAAGCCCGAACATCCACTCTCGAAACAGAGAAAGACCGCTCCGAAGCGAATCTTCGACTGACGCCGGTCGGTACGACGTTCAGAATTTCAGACCGCGTCGCCCTCCCCGGCCTTAGCGCCTACAGCACGTCGGGCGATTCTGATCTGGCCCTGTTCGACTTCGATGAGCACCGACTCCTCGTCGATGGTCAGGATGCGGCCGTGGATTCCTCCGATGGTTCTCACCTCGTCACCGATTTCCAGCGAGGCCGACAACTCCTGTTGTGCTTTCTGACGCCGCCGCTGGGGGCGGATGATGAAAAAATAGAAGACGGCGATCATCAGGCCGAGGAAGATCAGCGTGGTCATTCCGCCGCCTGCGGCCTCCTCTTGGGCAAGTACGAAATTGGTCACAAAGCCTCCGCAAATAGGGATCGACACGGCAGATTAGGCACGCGATGCCTCTACGCCGAACTAGTGGCGGGTTTCGACGAACGAGTTGTGAAACGATGAGAAGCTCCCGTCGCTTATTGCAGCACGGGCGTCGCGCATCAGATTGGTGAGAAAGCTCAGGTTGTGGATGCTGAGCAGACGCATCGCTGAGATCTCTTTCATTCGAAACAGGTGGCGGAGATACGACCTGCTGTAAGTAGTGCAGGTGAGACAGTCGCACGTGCTGTCGAGAGGCGCGGTATCGAGCTCATACTCCTGATTTCTGATGTTGAGATCGCCTGCAGCGGTCATCACCTTGCCGTGCCGGGCATGGCGGGTGGGGAGGACGCAGTCGAACATGTCAACGCCCCGGGCGACGGCGTCGAGGAGGCCTTCCGGATCGCCAAGGCCCATCACATACCGGGGACGATCGACGGGGAGCTCCGAGGTCGCGGCCTCGATCGCAAGGTTCCTGTCAGCGCTGCTCTCCCCCACCGATAACCCGCCGATACCGAAACCCGGAAAGTCCATCTGGGCGGTTTCCCGGGCGCTGATGACTCGAAGGTCGGGGTCAACTCCGCCCTGCACGATCCCGAACAGCCCCTGATCCGGGCGTTGATGCGCGGCCAGACACCGCTCGGCCCATCGCAGGGTGCGTTCCATCTCCGCTACGACCACTTCACGTGGCGCAGGAAGCCCCACGCAGACGTCGAGCACCATGATGATGTCTGCTCCAAGCTCCTCCTGCATCTTCACCGCCGACTCCGGGGTCAGGTGGACCGGGTCACCGTCGACGGTCGACTGGAACGAGACCCCATCCTCCTCGATCAGAGGATCGAGTGAGAAGACCTGGAATCCTCCTGAGTCGGTGAGGATCGGTCGGTCCCAACTCATAAACTGGTGCAGGCCGCCCAGCTTCTCGATGACTTCCGAACCGGGGCGCAGCATCAGGTGATAGGTGTTGGCCAGGACGATGCCGGCGTCGATCCTCTTGAGGTCATCAGAGGCGACCGCCTTCACAGCGGCACGGGTGCCGACAGGCATGAATACCGGTGTCTCGACCCGGCCGTGCGGTGTTTCGAGCCACCCGCGCCTCGCCGGACCGTCGTTCGCGGTCTGCTGCCAGGTGATTGCCGTCATCGATCAGGAGTCTGGTCGCGACTCAGTCGAGCAGCGAACCCTGGATATTCGCCGGAATGTCCACGCCAAGGTGGACATAGGCGTTTGCTGTTGCCACCCGGCCTCTCGGCGTGCGGTTCAGCATCCCGATCTGGAGTAGAAAGGGCTCGTAAGCGTCTTCAACGGTCTCCGGCTCTTCACCGACCGCAACTGCGAGTGTGGAGAGGCCCACCGGGCCACCGCCGAACTTGTGGACGACCGCGTCCAGAATCGACCTGTCCACCTTGTCGAGGCCGAGCTCGTCGACCTCGAACACACGCAACGCCTGCTCGGCAACATCAGCGTCGATGGTCCCGTCGGCGCGGGCTACTGCGTAGTCGCGGACCCGCGCCAGCAACCGGTTGGCGATACGCGGTGTCGACCTGCTCCGTCTCGAAATGAGGGCGGCAGCCTCCGGCCCGATGTCGAACCCGATGATCGAAGCCGAACGGGTGATGATCGAAGCCAGCTCGTCGTCGGTGTAGTAGTCGAGTTTCTCCTCGATCCCGAACCTGTCGCGCAGCGGTGCGGTCACCTTTCCTTTGCGGGTGGTGGCGCCGACAAGAGTGAAGCGGGGAAGGTCGATCCGGATCGACTGTGCAGTAGGCCCTTTGCCGAGGACGATGTCGAGTTGGAAGTCTTCCATTGCCGGGTAGAGCACTTCCTCGACGGCGCGGGGAAGCCTGTGGATCTCATCGATGAAGAACACGTCGCCCGGTTGGAGGTTGCTCAGGATCGCTGCAAGATCGCCGGGCCGCTCCAATGCCGGGCCGGAAGTGATCCGGAACGCAACTCCCAGTTCGGCGGCGATGACCCCGGCCAGTGTCGTCTTTCCCAGGCCGGGCGGGCCAGAGAACATGACATGGTCGAGCGCCCGATCCTCCTCGCTGGCAGCTTCGATCGAAATCCGGAGCCGCTCCTTGATACTTTCCTGGCCAACAAACTCATCGAGCCGACGAGGGCGGAGGCTGATCTCCTCTTCGGTGGCGACGGCGGGGTTGAGCAAGCTCTCTTCGTTCATTGTCATCGCCCCCCGAGGGTGCGAAGCGCCTCACGCACCTGAATCTCTACCGATTCGTTGGGGTCGATCTTCCCTATCACCGAGTTGATCTCCTCGGTCGAGTACCCGAGAGTCTCCAGGGCGGCACGGACCGAAGCGGAGCCGGACGCCTGTAAGACGTCGGCGTCTTTCCCTGCCAGTTTCGGCGCGAGCTCGAGGACGATCCGTTGCGCGCCGCGTTTGCCGATTCCCGGCACCACGGTGAGCGCATCGGAGTCTTCGGCGGCGATCGAGCGGATGATGTCCTGGGGCGACATCGTGCCCAGCATCGCCATCGCCACTTTGGTACCGACACCGGAGGCACCGAGGAGGACGCGGTAAAGGTCACGCTCATGCTCGTTGTCGAAGCCAAAGAGGCTGATCTCCTCCTCCCGGACATGGGTGTGGGTGTGGACGACTACTTCTTCGCCGATCCCCGGTAGCGAGACCAGCCCGCGCGGAGTCATGTTTACCTCGTAGCCAACCCCGCCGACTTCGATGCAGACCCCCCCTCCGAAGGTGGAGACGAGGACCCCCCGCAGTCGGCCGATCAACGCCGTGCCTCCAGCAATGGGGCTGCCCGGAGGTGACAAAGAGCGATGGCGAGAGCGTCTGCGACGTCGGGCGGTTTGGGAATCTCAGCCAGGTTGAGCAGCCGGGTGACCATCTGCTGCACCTGTTTCTTGTTGGCGGTACCGCTCCCCGTCACTCCTCGCTTCACCGCGGTGGGCACGTATTCGTGGACTGCAAGCCCATGCCTCGCCGCGGCGAGCATAACCACCCCCGAAGCGCGGCCGACTGATACCGCGGTCTGCAGGTTCCGGTTGGTGAAGACCGACTCGATGGCGACGGCATCGGGTTTTGCATCGGCGATCAGGCTGACCAGGCCCTCGTAGAGCTCGTTGAGCCTCACCTCGGTCGTCGCTTCCCGGTCGGTGCGGATCACACCGGCGCGTTTCGCTGTGGGCGGGAAGGTGTCTTCGACAACTCCATAACCGAGGGTGGAGAGACCGGGGTCTATGCCTAAAACGAACATGTGTTCTATGACGTTACAGGGTGCCAGAGGAGTTCAGGCGGCATGTCGCCAACCTATCGCCTTGCTGGGCAGAAGAGGAACCACTGTCACGCCACCTGGAAGCGGACCCGCCGTTCGGCCACGGACGCCTCGTCCACCCGCACCAGTACCTGATCTCCGAGACCGAGTCCCTCACCTTCCAAGATGGAGAGAATTGCAGGGTCGCCAAGCTGGACCTCCCCCCGGTTTCGCTTTTCATCGGTCTCGACGACAACACCGGGGAAGATCTCCCCGACACGGGTCGACATGAGCGCGGCTTCGATCAAGTTCACGCATTCTGCTTCGTACTGGCCCGCTCTTGTCGCGCTGTGGGCCATGGTCTCAGGAAGCAGCGGCAGAGCCTCGATAACCGAGTCGGGAACCTCCCGTCCGGCGGCGATGGCCAGACAGGTCTCGCCGGCGTAGCGGTCGACGAGCCGGCGCAGAGGTGCAGTTGTATGTGCATAGACCGTGGCGAGCGCGGCATGAGGCAGCGGCTCCTCCGCTCCGAAGATCGACTGATATCCGGCTCCGGCGAAGAGAGAGGTCGCCTCGCTTTGAAATGCCGCATGGGCGGGGATGCGAGGGTCGAGACTCCGGATCAGCTCGGGGTAGCTGACCGACCCCGGCCAGGCGATTTCGAGCCCGTCGGCGATCCGGCGAAGACGCTCCAGCCTGCGGGGATCCGCTACCGGAAGGGTGCGCAGGATCCCGATGCCGGCATCGACCATCAACCTGGCGGCGAAGATCCCGGTGAGCAGCGAGAGCTGGGCGTTCCAGTTCTCAACCGGAAGAGGCGCACGAAAGACCAGACCCCATCCTCCGTCTCGCTTGACCACGAGTTGTTCGGGGATGTTGAGGCTCACCGCCCCCCGCTCCCGTTCGAGGAGCCTCCGAAGCCGCCCGATTTCGGGCAACAGGCGCAGCGAACCCGAAGCGGTGCCGGAGTCGATCAGGTGCTGCACCTCTTCGTACGTGAACTGGGTCCGGCTCCTCACCATGGCTCGTTCAACCCGGCCGTCCTCGATCTCGCCACGTTCATCGAGGTCGATCTCCCACAGGATCGCCGGCCGGTCGCGGTCCGGTAACAGGCTCGCCCTGCCCTCGGAGAGCTCTTCGGGATAGAGCGGCGTCCGGACGTCGGGGGCATAGAGCGTCTGGCCCCGCTCCCACGCTTCGGCCTCGATCGCACTTCCCGGTCGAACGAAGGCACCCACATCTGCGATTGCGTACCGAACGGTATATCCGCCCGGCCGGCTGCTGAGGTGCAACGCCTGATCGAGGTCGCGGGATCCGGGCGGGTCGATGGTTACGAATGCAATGTCGGTCATGTCCCGTTCGGGGAGTGATGGCTCGATTGCCTGGACCTCGGCCATGACCTCGGGGCCAAACCCATCAGGGATCTGTTTTTCCTGGCGGATCTCTTCCAGGCCCGCTTCGACGACGGCATCCGATGCGGTGAATTTGAGCTGACGGAGTGGCACCGTCGGATGGTAAGGCTGTGGGTGGATTTGTGTGACGTCGCGTATCGTGTGCCGATGACCGAAGCAGAGCGCAGCGACTGGGATCGGCGTTACACCGAAGGCGGGATGGCCCCTCTGGAGGTCGGCCCTCCCCCCGTATTCGCCGACCACACAGACCTCTTTCCCACAACCGGACAAGCCCTCGAGCTGGCCTGCGGCCGGGGACGCGCCGCTGTCTGGCTTGCCGGTCGAGGACTCCACTATCACGGGGTGGATATCTCCCCTGTCGCTGTCGACCTTGCCCGGACGCTTGTCTCCCACCACGGACTCGCCGACCGCTGCCGAATCGAGGTCCATGATCTCGACCGGGGGCTTCCCGACGGCCCGCAAGTCGATCTTCTCTTCTGTTACCTGTTCCGTGATCCGTCCCTCGACGCCGCCATCGTCGAGAGGATGAGACCCGGCGGAAGCCTGGCAACTGCGGTCCTCAGCGAGGTCGGTGCCGAACCGGGCAGGTTCCGGGCCAAACCCGGGGAACTGCGAGAGACGTTCTCCAGCCTGGAGGTTCTGGCAGACGGTGAAGGCGACGGGATCGCCTGGTTGATCGGGAGACGGCGGGCGTAAAGGGTTTCGGGAAAATGCCCAGGGAAGTCAACATCGCTTGGGCGGTGGCCGTCCGCTCTTCGTGTAGCGGTGTCCGAGCCGGCTGGTCCAGAGGTAGTCGCCTCCGGGAAGTGGCTCGTAAGTCCATCCGTACCGATGCCGGCCGACGTGGTCATGGCGACAACCGGGAGCCAGGTCCCTGACGTTGGTCGTTCCCGTCTCAGCCCATGGCTTGATGTGGTCTAAGTCACATTCGGTGGCGGGCATCCGGCACCCGGGAAAGGCGCAGACCAGGTCTCGCAGTTCGACATGTCGCTCCTGGCCGGCGTCAGGGCGGCGTCTCGTAGTCCCGATGTGGACTGGCAGCCCGGTGTCGGGGTCGGTCACCCGAAATCGCCAATTCGAGCCCGTGCGCTCTTCGGCGACCTGCCGGGCGATATCGGCGATAACCGGGCCGAACCCGGCCAACTCGCCGGGACGCTCGGCCAAACCAGCCAAGGTCTCCAAATCGACGTGAATGTTGACGGTGCCGCTGCGCTTGGTTTCGTGGGCCGAATCTCCGCAGAGGAGGTCGAGAGCGATATCGGCCCGGAGCTGGTCCATGGTCCTGATCTCACCGGGAACCCGAAGAGATTCGGCGATGGTGTTGATTCGATCAAAGGCGGTAGAAGCCCTGACGGGTGAGATATCGCTCAGAATGATGCTTGCCGTGCCGTCGCGGGTCGGCTCCCGAACCAGGCGACGGTCGTTGAGAGCCGATTCATACCGTTTCCTGGCCGCCTCCGGTTCAATCTCGAGACAGAGTTTCTGGACCTTGGATCGGAGCTCGCCGGTGGTCAGCTCCGGCGCCCGGCCGATAACTTGGTCGACGACTTGACGCGCCTGGGCTTCGGCTAGATGCTCAGTGCCGTTGACCAGTACCCGGGCCCGACGAACATCGATCTCGCCGGACCACATCGCCTCGCAGACCGCCGGGAGTCGATGTTTCAGGGCGTTGGCGAAGTCGACCTCGATCTCGGCCATCCGGCGAGTCAGTCGCAATGCAGCCCGAAGCTCCATGGCGGCCGCGTCGAGCCCGATTTCCTCTTCGCCGTCGATTTCGACCATCAGGTCGGAGAGTTCTGCGATGTTCTGATAAGTCCGTGCGGCGTAGTGCGACGCCATCTTCTGGTGGGCCTGGAGAACCAGCACCTGGTCGTAGCCAGACAACTCGGCAGGATCGACCACTGAAAGGAAGGCGGCCAACTCCGGGCCGGGTCCCCGATCGAGAAGGCCAACCGGGAAAACCGTGGTTTGATGCTCTGCAATCCCGTAATCGAACATATGTTCGAATGATACAAACCGTCTGGGACAGATTCAATCCCTTCGTTGGTCGAAATCGAAACAAATCTGCGTACCGCAGAATCGAAGCCCGGCCATCCCGGAACACTTCACCACTATTCCCCCGAATGGGAAAAAGGGTATTGTGGAACCGATGCCAGACCGCATGCATCTATCAGTTGATGGCCGAGGCGAATCTCCGTACAAAAGCTTGGCTTCGAGCCGTCGTCTGTGCTTGTGGCGAAGCGCAACAAAGACGGTTCGGTGGTCCTCCGTCAGGGAAAGGTCCTCACAGAGGCGGAAATCGCCTTCCTGAGTTCACCAAGATCCAAACGCAGCCTGGAGCGAGGGGTGACGGACATGAAGAACAAGAGGATTGACCCCCCGCGCAGGAGCCGATAGTTCACGATGCGTGAGGGAGTTCTGGACCTCTGAGTTCACGCGCCAGTATGAGTCATTTCGCAAGGCGAACCGTGTGCTCATCGATGACCTCCTGGATGAGATATTGGAATCGCACACTCGGACAGATTCAGATGTTGAACTGACCGCCAGGGGGATGGACTTGCCCGATCGTTGCGATGAACAACGTGCTTCAGAAACTTCCCCCTGCCAGAGCGAATGTGTAGTAACATTGCTACTTAGCCGGGATCTGGAGACGCTCATCGCAATGACTATGACCAGCAGAGAGTTCAATCAGGACACCGGGAAAGCGAAGCGAGCCGCCGAAAGCGGTCCGGTCTTTATCACTGACCGTGGCGAGCCGGCCCACGTTCTGATGACTTTCGACGACTACAAGAAACTGGCAGACGACGGCAAGACGATCTTGGATCTCTTGTCGGCCACGCCAGGGGTAGGCGACATCGAGTTCGACATACCGAAGGATCGAAGTTTGCCGAAACCTGCGACGTTCGATTGATGTTTCTCCTCGACACCAACGTCGTCTCAGACATGCGAAAGGGAGAGCGCGGGAACCCCGGAGTCGTGAGTTGGGCGATTCGAGCGCATCCTCGCCTGATGTTCATTTCCGTTGTATCCATCTACGAGGTCGAAATCGGGGTTCTCCGAGCGGAGCGATCCGATCGAGAAAAGGGGGCGATATTGCGAGCCTGGCTCGAGACCGGGCTGAAACCGACGTTTGCGGATCGAACGCTTGATGTGGGTCTGGAGGTTTCTCTATTGGCGGCAGGATTGCACGTGCACGATCCGGCGCCATTTCGTGACTCCTTGATCGCTGCCACAGCGCAGGCACACAACTTGACGGTTGTGACGCGAGATACGCGCGACTTCAGCCGGTTCAGCGACGTCGAAGTAATCAACCCCTGGACGTGATGTCCGAAACCTATCGCCAGCCGAGGGCGGGGGCCACGTATTTGAGGATGCTCTCCAGGGCGAGGGCGTTGTAGTCGACGCCGAGTTGGTTGGGAACGGTGAGGAGCAGCGTGTCGGCGGCGGCGATCGCCTCGTCCTGTGCAAGTTGCCCGACGAGGGCGTCGGGCTCATCCGCGTAGGAACGGCCGAAGATCGCCCGGGTGTTTTCGTCGATGTATCCGATCTGATCACTCTCCGACCGACCACCGCCCCCGAAGTAGGCGCGATCGCGGTCGTCGACCAGGGCGAAGATGCTGCGGCTCACCGACACTCTTGGCTCCCGCTCGTGGTCAGCCGCCGCCCAGGCCTCGCGGTAGACGTCGATCTGACGCTTCTGCTGGATGTGGAGCGGCTCCCCGCTCTCGTCGAACTTCAATGTGGAGGTCTGCATGTTCATCCCCAGCTCCGCAGCCCAGATTGCGGTCTCGTCGGAGCCAGAACCCCACCAGATCCGCTCCTTGAGCCCGGGTGAGTGGGGCTCGATGCGAAGCAGGCCGGGAGGATTGGGAAACATCGGGCGCGGGTTGGGTTTAGCGAAACCGCGGCCCTCGAGCATCATCAGATAAGCCTCGGTGTGGCGTCGGGCCATATCAGCGTCGGACTCCCCTTCTTCTGGTTCGTATCCGAAATAGCGATAGCCGTCGATCACCTGCTCTGGTGAGCCGCGGCTGATCCCGAGTTGGAGACGCCCCCCGGCGATGATGTCGGCTGCACCGGAGTCCTCGACCATGTAATGGGGGTTTTCGTAACGCATATCGATGACGGCGGTGCCGATCTCGATCGTGCTGGTCCGGGCGCCGACCGCGGCGAGCAGCGGAAACGGTGAGCCAAGCTGCTGGGCGAAGTGGTGGACCCGGTAATAGGCGCCGTCGACCCCGAGTTCCTCAGCCGCCTCAGCGAGCTCGATCGACTGGAGGAGGGCGTCCGCTGCGGTCCGGACCTGCGAGTGTGGGGAGTCCGACCAGTGGCCGAAGGAGAGGAAACCGATCTTCTTCACAACCGCGATGGTAGAGGCACCGGGTTGCTTCAAGTCCTCCAGTAGAAACCGCGTTCCTCACCGACCGGCACCTCAGGCTTGGATCCGGGCTCGCCGTCCCCGCGCACGTACCCGTAACCGTCGAGTGTCGCTCGAACCACAAGCCCGAGCAGGAACCCGAGCGAGGCGACCAGGACATAGTCAGGCCATGAGAGCCGAGAGACCGGGGACTCCATCGTTGCCAACCCGTCACCGAGCAGCCACACATCCATGGTCCCATCGGCATCGACAAGGAAGTGACCACGTGTCAGGACGGTCGCAATCTCAAGGGCGGAGCCGTCGTCACCGGCATAGGGCCGATACTCGACATCGAATTGACTGGCGTCGGTGCCAATCAACTCCCCCGTTCCCTCGATGATCCTCGCCTCGACCGGCTGTTCTATCGCCGCCAGGGCAACCATGATTGCCACGCCAACCAATGCAAAGGCAAACGGGCCGATCCATCGTCTCATGCGATAAGACTATCTGTTGCGATCGCCACGGAGCCGGCCGCATAGAGTGTGAGAGGTGACCGATCGTGACCGCAACTGTGACATGACACGCAACCGGACTGTCCGACCGGTCGACTGCCTTCGAAGATCATGACCACCTATGTCGTCCTTCTCCGGGGGATCAATGTCGGGGGGAACAAGCGAATGAAGATGGGCGATCTGAGGGATGCCCTGTCTGCTGCCAGCATCGACGAACCGCGGACCCTCCTGCAGAGCGGGAACGTCGTCCTCGAGTCAAACGCGGATGCGGCGGCATTGGTCGACATCGTCGAGACCACGATCCAGTCGACGTTTGGAGTCCACACCACGGGGATCGTCAGGACCGCCGATGAGTTCCAGGAATTGCTCGCCCACAACCCGTTCTCCGTCGAGCAGCTCGAAGACGGACGGTTCGCCCATGTCGGCTTCTGCCGGGACGAGCCAGATTCGGAGGGCTTCGAAGCCCTACAAGAAGCCCACGAAGGACCGGAAGAAGCGGAGCTGGTCGGGCGGGAGATATTTGTGTACTACCCGGATGGATCAGGCACCTCCAAGCTAACCAACACTGTTGTCGAGAAACACCTGGCGACACCCACCACGTCCCGCAACTGGAACACCGTCGAGAAAATCGGTGCGATGCTCGACGCGATCTGAAGTCATACTGTCCTCGAAGATCAAGCTCCGTTGGTGGGTACGTCCCACCCTCCCCGGCTCCTTCGTCGCCGGTACTCCCTCCACACACAAGCGGAGGGAGAGACGCGTGTCGAATGACTCCCGAGCGGAAGGGAGAACACGCCGCCGGTACTCCCGCGTTTTTGCTGTCCTCTCGCGTGCGGCAGGAAGGAGGGAGAGGTCTCCGCGGGCTCGGAGCTCGAGTACCGTTGGTGGGAGCCCTCCACCCTCCGCAAGCGGAGGGAGAGACGGGTGTCGAGGTACTCCCGAACGGAGGAGAAACGCGTCTGGAAGATGGCCTTTCAGCTGATTACGGCTTCGGCTTCTATTTCTACTTTCCAGCGGGGGTCGAGCATTCCTACTACTACGACCATCGTAGCTGCAGGGCGGATTTCGGAGAAGACTTTGCCGTGTTCAGCGGCTACTGCCTCCCAGTCGGCGGCGTTGGTGAGGTAGGTGCGGGTGCGGACCACATCGTCGAACGAGGCACCGGCGTCTTCGAGGGCCTCGCCGATGATCTCGAGACATCGGGCGGCCTGAACGCCGGGGTCGGAGTCCACTCCGCCGTCGGACCAGATCGGTGCGGTGCCGGCGACGAGCACCCTGTCGTCGACGCGGACGGCACGACTGAAGCCGACCGACTGTTCAAACGGTGACCCGGACGAGATCAGTATCTTTTCGACCATCAGACGTCCGAGAGGACTCTCTCCATGACGGCGTCGTCGATGTCGTAGTTGGAGAACACGGCCTGGACATCGTCGAGATCGTCAAGGGCGTCGATCAGCCTCAGGATCTTCCGGGCGTCGGCCTCCTCGACGGGGACGGTCGTGGCCGGGATCTGGGTGACCTCGGCCGACTCCACGAGAACCCCCGACTCTTCGACTGCCTTGCGGACAGCCGGCATTTCACCCGGTTCGGTGACAACTTCGACCAGACCGTCCCCACCGTCGCGGATGTCCTCTGCGCCTGCGTCGAGAGCGGCAAGCATCACGTCGTCTTCGGTGCCCCTCGCCAGGATCATGCCCTTCTGACTGAACAGGTAGCCAACCGAGCCGGGCTCGCCGAGGTTTCCGTTGTTCCTGGTAAACGTGGAACGAACGTCAGAGGCGGCACGGTTGCGGTTATCAGTGAGGATCTGGACGTATAGCGCAACTCCCCCGGGGCCGTAGCCCTCGTACCAGATCTCCTCGTAGACCGCGCCCTCGACCTCACCGGTGCCCCTCTTGATGGCACGTTCGATGTTGTCGTTCGGCATCGACGCAGCCTTTGCTTTTTCCACTGCAGTTCCCAGGGTCGGGTTGAACTCGATTGCTCCGCCACCGTCTCGGGCGGCGACTTCGATCCCCTTGGCCAGCTTGCCGAACAGCTTTCCCCGGGCGGCGTCCTGGCGGCCCTTTCGGTGTTTGATGTTCGCCCATTTGGAATGACCTGCCATATACCTACACCATATCCAAAAGCATCTGATGGATCCTGCTGTCGCCGGTCAATTCGGGATGGAAAGAGGTGGCGAGGATCTTGTCCTGACGGACCATCACCGGGTGATCTGCAACTGTGGCCAGCACCTCGACCTCTGAACCCACCTTTTCCACCCATGGTGCCCGGATGAAGACTGCCTCGAACGGCTCGGAGAGCCCGGCGACGTCGAGGGACGACTCGAAGGAGTCGTTCTGGCGGCCAAAGGCGTTGCGCTTCACCACTATGTCGAGGGAGCCGAGCAACGGCTGATCACCGTCGGTCAGCGATGCGGCAAGAAAGATGAGTCCGGCACACGTCCCGTAGGTGGGTAGCCCGTCGGAGATAGCCTGACGGAGCGGTTCGATGAGACCGAAGCGAACCGACATCTTGCCGATTGTCGTCGACTCACCACCGGGGATCACCAGAGCATCGACCGCGTCGAGAGCCGCCGGGGTCTTGACGGATGTGGCGTCGACTCCGAGATCGCCCAGAAGGGCCAGGTGCTCCCGGAAATCCCCCTGCAGGGCAAGAACACCGACCGTCTTCATCTCACCAGCCTCGCGAGGCCAGACGCTCGGTTTCGCTCAACGTTTCGATCTCGATGCCGGGCATCGCTGCCCCGAGGCCGCGGGAGACCTTGGCGACAACTTCGGGCTCGTTCCAGAATGTGGTGGCTTCGACGATCGCATGGGCGTAACCCTTGGGGTCGTTGCTCTTGAAGATCCCGGAGCCGACGAAAACGCCGTCAACGCCCAGCCCCATCATCAGGGCGGCGTCGGCAGGGGTGGCGATGCCTCCGGCCGCGAAGTTGACCACCGGCAGCGCCCCGGTCTCGGCAACTTCCCGAACGAGATCGTACGGGGCCCCCAGGTCGCGGGCGGCACTCATCAATTGAGCTTCGTCCATCGTGGAGACCCAGCGGATCTCGTTGGTGACGGTCCGCATGTGGCGGACGGCTTCGACGACATTTCCGGTGCCGGCCTCACCTTTGGTCCGGATCATGGCGGCGCCTTCGCCGATGCGGCGCAGTGCCTCACCGAGGTTGCGTGCCCCGCAAACGGAAGGTGTGGTGAAATCCCACTTGTCGACGTGGTGCTCATCATCGGCAGGAGTGAGTACCTCGGATTCGTCGATGTAATCGATTTCGAGAGACTGGAGGACGAGAGCTTCGGCAAAGTGGCCGATCCGGCATTTGGCCATGACCGGAATGGTGACCGCGGCTTTGATCTCCTCGATCATCGAAGGGTCGGACATCCTGGCGACCCCGCCGTCACGACGGATGTCGGAGGGGACCCGTTCCAGGGCCATCACCGCAACCGCGCCGGCCTCTTCGGCAATCTTGGCCTCGTCGGCGTTGACGACGTCCATGATGACCCCGCCCTTCAACATCTCGGCTAGGCCTCGCTTTACGCGTGTAGTTCCTTGTTCCACTTCTACTCCTTGGGAAGCCTTCATGGTACCGGGAAACTTCGGTCTACCCGTCAGTCATCGCCTCGGCATATGCCTCACGATATCGATCGACGACGAGGGGCCAATCGAAACGCTCTACCCGGGCTCGTCCGGTCCGGCCCAAGCGGTCGCGCCGGGCCGGATCGGTAAGTAGCTCACCGATTGCCGTCGCAAGAGCCAAAGGGTCGCCGACCGGTACGAGCACGGCATCCTCCCCCACCACGTCCCGAAAGGCGCTCAGATCGGATGCCACGACGGCGCATCCGGCGGCCATCGCTTCAGCGAGCACGATCCCGAAACTCTCGCCACCGGTATTGGGTGCGACGAAAATGGCGCTCGAGGCGAGGAGATGATGCTTCTCGGGGGGCTCGACGAAGCCCTTGAAAATGACTCCAGCGGAGGCAGCTGGCCGTTTCGCTCCCATCACAATCAGTTCGGCCCCCGGATGGTCGGCACGGACCAGTTCAAGGGCTTCGAGGGCAATGTCGAGCCCTTTACGGGGCTCGTCACGTCCAAGGAAGCTGATGCGGTCCGGAACCCGATCGACGTCAACCTGATATGCGTTCACATCGATAGCGTTGGGGATGATCTGGACCTCACCCCAACTAGTTGGGACGGAGCGCAAGGCCGCCCGGCTCACTGCCGTGAGCACCGACCGCCGCAGGACCCGGCCGGGGAAGAGCCGGTATCCCCTGCCAACCCAGGTCGGGGCGTCGGCGTGAAAGGTGACAACTGCAGGCTTGTCGACCGACAGAGCTGCCCAGCTGACCAAAGGAACGAATGGCTCGTGGACGTGGACCACGTCGACATCGGCGAGTGCGGCATTCGTCCTGGCCCAGACCGCCGGACCCAGGGCTACCGGGGCCACCGACCGGTTGGTCTTGATCCCGACAGTGCTCCCGACCCGAACCGTCTCGGAGCCGGAGTCGGCACTTCCAGGCCCGACGACCACCGCTTCGTCGCCCTCTCCACGAAGCCGCTCGCCGAGTTCGAGGCAAAGCTGTTGGACGCCACCGGGCTTGTCGAGATCGTAGGGGCAGACGATGCCGACTTTCATCAGCTCTCCCGATCGGAGGGCCAGTTGGGCTGGACCAGGTGCCACTGGGTGGGCGCCTCGCGGATGATCGCCTCGAGCTCTCGGGCCAGATCCTGGGTGATCTTCTGAATCTGCTCCGTCCTGGTTCCGTCGGTGGGCAGGGGAATCGGGTCCCTGACCACGACGTGGTGCCCGCTCTCTGTGAAATAGCACCCGCAGGGAAATAGCGGGGCGCCGGAGCGCAGCGCCAGCGTTGCGGGGCCGGGAGGCATGGTTGTCTTCTCGCCAAAGAACTCGACCTCTACTCCCCTACCCTTGAGATCGCGGTCGGAGAGCAAGGCCACGGCTTTGTTCGAGGCAAGTCCCTCCTCGAGGGCACGCATAACTGTTGCGCTCCCAGTGGCGAGCACGATCTCGATCCCGAATTCAGCGCGCATCGCAGTGAACCAGTCGGTAATCCGCTCGTTGGCCAGCTTCTCGGCGACAGCGAGGACCGGCACCCCCACATCCACGGACACAGGTGCAGCACCCTCCCAATTACCCATGTGGGGCAGGGCGTAGATCATCCCGATCCCCTGCTCGCGAGCGTCGATGAGCCTCTGGAGGCCGTCCACGGTAGTCCCGGCCATCATCTGGGGGACGCGCCGGGAGCGGGCCCACAGCGCCTCAGCCCAGTAACGGCCGTACGAAATCATCATCTTCTTGGCGGCGGCCCCAGCGTTCGCCTCGGGGCCGAGGAC
>JBGTNX010000034.1:0-64118 GCA_041742825.1 Acidimicrobiia bacterium
ACCGAACGATGCTGCGCGAATTGACATCCGGACCTCCGTCGGTACGCGTCCACAAGCCTCGAAGGGGCGCCACGAACAGGGTCCCGAAACACTGCAAACTTGTTGGCTCGCGGTATGGACGCGGTATGGAGGCTCACAGCGTCCGATCCCAGGGAGCCCCGGAAAGCCGAAAACCCCTGAGATGCAAGGGTTTTCGTTCGTAGCGGGGGCAGGATTTGAACCTGCGACCTTCGGGTTATGAGCCCGACGAGCTACCGGACTGCTCCACCCCGCGTCGGTGGAATAGCCAATTGTAAGGCGGCGCGAGCGTTGTGCCAACCGGTGGCTACCTCATCACGAGGTCCGACCATACGAAATGGGCCACGGCATTGACCTGGTCGGGCGTCAACCTGGTCTCGAACCGGGCATCCTCCCGGGCAAACCGGAATCCCGCAGCCGTCGCTTTCAATCACCTCGGACTGACAATCTTCCGGCTACGACACAGACATCTGCTGGTCTGGTCCAGTGACCTCGCAACCACAACCTCGACGCCATCTCGTCGTAGTGCGTCGAGTTCCGACTTGTCGGCCTTTGAGTCAGTGATCAGAACGTCGATGTCCTCGAGACCGAGAGTCTGCCACATGGTTTCCTTGCCGATCTTGGTGTGGTCGGCTAAAACGAATCTCTTGACACCTGCAGCTGCAAGGGCTCGGTCCGACGCGGCCACCGTCACCTCGGGCGTCGTCAATCCGCGCCCCCGAGAGATGCCATTGCCGGACATGAACACCTTATTCACCTTGAGCGAGCGCAAGCTCTCTTCAGTCAGCGGTCCAACGAGCGCCCGAATCGAGCGACGCAGCGATCCTGCGGTCGCCTCTACCTGGATGTTTTAGACGTGAATGAGGGCGGCTATGACCAGTAGCGAGTTCGTGACCACCGTCAGTTCCGGAATCATCTTGATCTTGTTTGCGAGACCAAGTGTCGAAGTACCTGGCCCTAGGATGATTGAGTCGCCGACCTCGACGAACCCGGCAGCCTCGACGGCGATTTCCTTTCTCGTTGTTGGCCTCGGCGCCGGTCGACCGGGTCCGAGAGGTCGAAAAAGCGGTCACGGCCGAATTCCCAGGCCCTCAGCCGGCGCCAACCGGGTCGACTGATTAACGGAGGCGTGCTGCACCGACCAGACCCGTTCGCCATCGTCCTCACTGCACCAATCCCTTTATCCTCGTCCACATGGGCAATGTCGTGATCATCACCGGCGCGTCGAGCGGGTTGGGGCTTGCCCTTGCCGATTCGGTGCCCTTCGAGGCACGGGTGGTAGACATCAGCCGGTCCGGGCCAACTCAGAGCGCAAACATCGAACACATCAGCGCCGACCTCGCCGATGTCACCTCGTGGGGCGCTGTGTCGGGCCAGATCGCGACCATCATCGAAGAGGAGAATCCCGACAGGGCTGTCTTCATCCACGCAGCCGGCACCCTGGAGCCGATTGGCTTTGCCGGTGAGGTGGAATTCGAGCCATATGTGAACAACATCGTGCTCAACAGTGCGGCGGGACAAGTCCTCGGACATGTCTTCCTCTCAGCCGTGCGAGAACAGAATGGAACCCATGACCTGGTGATGATCTCCTCAGGTGCGGCAAGCAACAACTACCCGGGATGGTCTGCCTACGGAGCAGGCAAAGCAGCGCTCGACCAGTGGGTGCGATACGTCGGTGCCGAGCAGCAGCTGCGGGGCGGAGTGCGCGTTGTGGCTGTCGCTCCGGGTGTCATGGACACCGGCATGCAGGCTGTGATCAGGTCTATGTCGGAGGGAGACTTTCCGAGAGTGCAAAGGTTCCGCGACCTGCACGAGCAGGGCGATTTGGTCGCTCCCGAAGATGCGGCCCGGCGCCTCTGGGAGGCGGTGGAGTCCGGTCTCGAACCGGGGTCGGTCCTCGACCTCCGGGATCTCTGAAACCCACGAACGTTCCCATCGTCCCAGGTCATTGTGGAATGGACTACGCTGGATGACAGTTCAACCACCACGCTGCCCTAGACCCCGTTAGCCGATCCGAAGGGAGAGGCGCCATGACACTGCAGCGAATAGCTTCCATCACTCTTTCGGTAGACCCAAAACAAGACGACGCAGTTCTCGACGTCAGAATCTCGGGCGAACTCGATATGGCATCAGGCCTGGTTCTCGAGGAAGCCATGAGACCCTACGAAGGCCTGCATACCGCGGTCAGCTACGACCTGGCTGATCTGACTTTCATCGACTGTTCTGGCCCGCGCGCCCTCCTGACACCGGCGGACGGAGACCCATTCAGCAGTCTGGTCTACATGACCACTGCTTCCCCTTGTGTTCGCGGGTCACCTCAAACTCCTTCAGTTGCAGTCGTTGATCGACGCCTGATCCTCCGGGTCCCGGTCCTCTAGGGCGCGACACCGGTTCGGCGCCCGATTCCTCAGTCTTTAGCCGGCCTCGGAGCGGTCCACTTCCCCGCGCCACGCGCCGGTCTCGGTTCCACGGCCTTCGATGAAGTCCTTGAACCGCTTGAGGTCGCCCTTGATGCGCATCGAGATTACGCCCAGTTTGTCGGCTGCCTGTTCGGCAAACCCCTCGGGGTCGAAATCCATTTGCAGGGTGACCCTGGTCTGGTCGTCGTTGAGAGCGTGGAAGGTCACAACACCACCCTGAGCGACCCCAGTCCGTGACCTCCAAGCCACCCTCTGGTCGGGGGTCTGTTCGGTGATCTCGGCTTCGAACTCCCGGTCCACTCCGGCAATGTTGACATGCCAGCGAACGTGGCGGTCGTCGATTTGCTCGACCTTTTCGACACCCTCCATGAAGCGCGGGAACTCCTCGAACTGGGTCCACTGGTTGTAAACGGTGCGAACGTCTGAATCGACTTCAATGCTCTGGGTTACTTCACCCATATTGACCTCCTTGATGTCGAATTGCGATACCCGCACCCGCAGCGCCGCAAACCCAATGACACCACTGCTCACCGACGCTCGTAGACGTGACTCCCTCTGACGAAAGTCGATAACACCTCCGTCGCACGGAAATCACCGGCGATGAAGGGGTCGCGATCGAACACCACGAGGTCGGCGAGTTTGCCAACCGCCAACGACCCGCGGTCCTGCTCACTGTTATTGATGAATGCCGATCCCATAGTGAAAGCAGTCAACGCTTCCACCGGCGACAATGCCTGGTCCGGACCCAGGGGTTGGCCCCCTTCAGGGCCGGTGCGGTTGATTGCGACGTCGATCTCCGCCATCACATTTGCTGTTGAGACGTTCCAGTCGCTCCCCATCCCGAGAGTTGCACCCGAGCGAAGCAGGGAGCCGAACGGGTACTGCCATGAATCACGCTCCGGTGTGATGAAGGGCCGGGTCAGCTCGATCTGGTAATCGTCGTTCATTGCCCAGAGGGGCTGGGCGTTGGCGATTGCACCGAGTCGGGCGAAACGGGGCACGTCGTCGGGGTGGACGAACTGGATGTGGGCAATGTTGTGGCGGTTCTTCGAAGCTCCGTTGGCGTCTCGAGCGGCCTCGATTGCGTCGAGCGCGCTCCGCACAGCCCCATCGCCAACTGCATGGAAATGGCATTGGAATCCGTGCTGGTCGAGGATTGTCACGATCTGCCTCAATTCGTCGGGATCTATGAAGTCGATCCCCTTGTTGGAGGTTGTGCCGCCGCTGTTGTCGAGATAGGGATCGAGCAGCGAAGCCGTGAAGTTCTCCGCCACCCCGTCGAGCATCAACTTCACCGAACTGGGCCGAAACCCCGGCGCCGACCGCTCCCGGCGGGCGACGAGATCGTGCACCTGCTCCAGTCCCCCCTTGCGGTCCCACCACAGGGCTCCAACTGCATCGCCGATGAGGGTCCCGGAGGAAGCAGCCCGAAGGTAGGCCTCCTGGACTTGGGCCACAACAGACGCCTCCTGCCAGCCGGTGATCCCAAAGCGGAGCATTTCCTCCTGACCCCGGACAAGGCCACGCACGAAGTCGTCAACGGTGTCTTCGGGTGCGTGCCTCTGTACCAGTTGTTTCGCTCCCTCGTGGAGGGTCCCCTGCGGTGACCCATCGGGCATTCTCTCGATCCGGCCGTCGGGAGGGTCGGGAGTTGCTGCCGTGATCCCCGCTAGCTCGAGGGCCCGGGTGTTGGCCCATGCCCCATGCCCGTCTGCGTTGGTGAGCAAGGCAGGTCGGTCGGCGAGGAAGGCGTCGAGAGACAACGCGTCAGGGCAACCCCTCTGGAACCATGCCTGAGACCACCCACCACCGAGAATCCACGGCTCGTCAGGGTTCTCGGACACATAGCGTGCGATCGCAGCAATCGCGTCGGTTGCGTTGGCGCAGTCATCGAAAGTGAGCCGCAACTGCTCCAGACCGCTGGTCGCGGTGTGAACATGTGCGTCGGTGAAACCGGGAGTAGCCAATACGCCGGCGAGGTCGACCTTTTCGGTCGTCGGTCCGACTACTGCATCGATTTCGGCAGTCGTGCCAACGGCTATCACCCGTTCACCCGATACGGCGACAGCCTCGACAAAGGGGCGGTCGGCATTCCCGGTGAACACCCTTCCGTTGCTGAAAGCGAAACTTGCGTTAGACATCGAAGAAGTGTGCCACTCTCCCGCCGAAATCCACCGTCAGGCAAGAGAGAACACCCGGTCGTGGGCACATCACGGCCCGGTCGAACTCAATAGAGTAACCACGGTCCGGCTAAGGAGAATATGTGGCTACCGAAAGCACAACAGGTTCCGGCGAGTCAATCGAAGCGGTGGTTGCGGCCGCCGCCGAATTGGGCGTTGAACTCGACGCTGATGAAGCTCACGAGTGGATTACGGCAGTCTCACGGGAGGCGTCGGCTCCCCTGATGGTCGACGTCAACAGCGGCGTGTACGGCCACCATGTGACGTTGGCCGATCTCGACTCGAATGAGCTCGGCCGCTACCGGCACATAGCGGCGATCATCGGAATCGACGACCGACCCCCCGATGTGCTGACAGCCCTCGCTCTCTCCGGTTCAGCAGCCCAGAACCGCGTCCATCGCTATCCCGGCGACTGCGATTTCTTCGAGCGGGTCCACATCCGGGCTGCCACCCGGGAGTCCGCATGCAATCTGCTCGGGGAGGTGATCCGTGACAAAGCGATGTCAGCCATGAGAGGACCGGGCTATCGGTTGCAGGAGGTCAAGTTCGGCACGTGGCCGGTGTCGGCTGCGATCGTCGGCGGAGAGGTCAAGGCCGGGTCTCCAGTCTCCTGGGCTCCCGCACAGATCGAAGTGGGCGGAATTGAGTACCAGAGTGCCGACGGCGCCCGGGCCGTTCTCGGCTGGGATGCGGCTGCCGCAGATCCGGGATGGTGCAAGCTCGACTGGGTGGTCGCCGACCCCGGCCACGGGGGTGTCTCCAATGCTTCGAATGTGCTCGACGCCACGTGGGAAGCACCCGACGGCACCGTCACTCCGCTAGACGGATTCCTCGACCCCTACTTTCAAGAGGTGTACTTGGAGGTCGATTCGATCCCATTGTTCTCGAAACTGGTCAAGGAGATGGGGGCCGATTCGGTGGCTGAGTACGTGGACCGCCTCACCGAGGAGGTCTATAAGTACACAGTGGAGAGCCCCAATTACGGCAAGGCGGCACGCCGTATGTACAACATCTTCCGCCTCACTGGCCGTTACCCCGAAGCCGCTTATCTTCGTGAGCTCTTTGACGAGCCGGTCTCAGCCCTGTACCAGGTGGCGGCCATGCTGAGGACCCTGACCGAGGCCGCCGACGGATCCGGCAATTTCGACTCGGACGGGATGGTGGCCCAAATCGACCACCTCATCATGTCTGCGGTCGAGGCACTCGAGGGCCGCTCGGAAGCCGAGATGGTGGCGAAGCTGCTCCGACTTCGGGACTCGGTGAGCGACCGTGACGAAGCGTCAGAATTCGCCGGGGACGCGTCGGAGGTAAGGGCCGACGCGATGAGCGCCGTTGACACGTACTTCGAGAAAACCCTCACCGGGGTCCCCACAATAAAAGAGTACCTGGGGGACGTTGCCTCCAGGTACTCGAAGTAGCAGGTACCGGCCCAAACGGTGGGCCGGTACTCTCAATTACTACTTATCGATGATCGTTACATCACTTTTGCCGGTGCGATCCTCGGTAGAGGCGGTCATCATCAAAGTCAGGACAAGCCCGATGATTCCGACAATCAGAAGGATCAAACCGATCATGTTCACGTCGAAGCCTTCCCCTTCGACGCTCACGGCCCAGTAGAGGATTGCGCCGAGCGCGATGAGGAACAAGCTTCCTCCGATTCCACCAGTTCTCATTTGAATACCCCTTTCAGGAGTTGTGCCGCCGGAAATACCCGATAATTGACCCAGCTAAACCCCCGGTGACTCCAGGTGTGCCCCGGCAAAGCCAAAAGTCCCCATCAGCACTGCTTTTAGACCCTAGTCCTATCGGGTAGACACTGCGACGGTTCACAAGAAGACGTTCGAGATGAGAAGGGACTGAGGATGACCAACTTCGACTACGGAAACAAGGTGGCGATCGTAACTGGCGGCGGATCAGGCATCGGCGAGGCGTGCGCTGTTTTGATGGCTTCGGCCGGCGCCAAGGTTGTGGTTGCGGACTTTGATGAAGATGGCGGCAACCGTGTCGCCAACGCGATCAATGACGACAGGGGTACTGCGTCCTTTTTCAAGGCTGACGTCAGCATGCCGGACCAGGTCGAGTCGATGGTGAAACATGCCGTCGATACCTACGGGGGACTCCACGTCGCAGTCAACAATGCCGGTATCGGGGGGGCGCAGGCACTGACCGGCGACTACCCGCTCGATTCCTGGCACCAGGTCATCGACGTCAATCTCAGCGGCGTGTTCTACGGCCTCCGCTATGAGATTCCGGCAATGCTCGAATCGGGCGGCGGTTCGATTGTCAACATGGCCTCGATCCTCGGCAGTGTTGGCTTCGCCAATTCTTCGGCGTATGTTGCCGCCAAGCATGGTGTTGTCGGGCTTTCCAAGAACGCGGCACTGGAGTATGCGGCAAGCGGTGTGCGGGTCAATTCGGTTGGGCCGGCTTTCATCCAGACCCCGCTACTCGACAACAACCTCGACGACGAGATGCTGGCTGCACTCTCGGGCATGCACCCGATCCAGAGGCTGGGCACACCTGAGGAAGTCGCCAACCTGGTCGGGTTCCTCGGCTCGGACGCCTCGTCCTTTTGCACGGGGGGCTACTACCTGGTCGACGGCGGATATACGGCCCAGTAGGCGTATAGGTCCTCAGGCAAGAAGTTCGAACCGGGTGGCTGCCGACGGCCGGCCATTGACCTGAACCGTGAGCCGGTGGATACCGGGGTACAGGGTGAAGGTAGTTGCGCCGGCCCGAAGGCGATGGTTCTTGGATAACACCCGGGTCTCTCCCGGAACCATTTCAAGGGATTTCAGCTTGAAAACTTTCGGTCGGGTCGCGCCGTCCTTTTTGACGAAATCGATGATGTAGTCGACAACGAGCTTCTCTCGGGCATGGGCCACGATCTCGAACTCAAACCGCAGCGAATCACCAACCCGGACCGGGCTGGAAGGGTCGAGATGAATTGGCCCGATCGACACCTTCGGCTTGGCTGAGTAGCCGAGTAATTCCAATGCGTCACGGTCGCCACGTTTGATCAGCGTGCGCAATGCGTGGCGATCCATCCAATCGACCTCGCGTGCGTCCTGGAGGCCCTCGGACCGCCAGCGTCGCAACCTTTCCACGACGAGTCCCGGGTCACTCTTGGCTATGTCGTTGAGGTGATTGGCAACCGAACGCGTCACGTACCTGGTTGGATCGGCATAGAGCAGGTCGAGCAATGGGAGGGTATCGGACGGACTGAGCCTGATCCGTGGAGCCCAGGGAAGCAAAGGCCGGGTCCCTTCGCTGACGAGGCGGCGCACGTGGTAGTTCCCGTCAGCCGCCCATTCCCGGAGTACAGCCAGTGTCCGATCCGGATATGCGTCGAGGAACGGGCGGATGGGCCCTTCCATCGAGAAACGTTGCGTGATCTCCTTGATGGCCCCAATCGACAACTCGTAGGATTCCGCGTTGAGACCCCTCGCCACGATGATTTCGCCAAACGGAGCGAAGATGAAATCGCCGAAGTCCCCATCAGACAGACTCGGATCGAGCGGCGGCGGCAATGAAGCGACAATCAGAGCGATGCTCTGCTCGTAGTCTTCGGGCAGGTATCGCTCCACTTCGCCTGCAATGTGTGAGATCCGTTGCTTGAGTTCCAGCGGGCCTATACCGGCCACTACCTCGGGGACGAACCGATCCACGTCGAAGCCAGGTAAAACCGGCTCCAAAAGTCTCCCGAGTCGGGTCATTGTCTCCTCGTTGAACAGATGGTCTTTGAGACTGAAGCGCTCCGGGGTTTCGGACATGCTGCGTCGAGAATACGAAGGGCGGGTGGCCGGACCAAGTCCCGAGACTGAGGAGAGGAGGGCACAAAAAGGTGCAAGGCCCATCTGACGAGATTCCTGCGTACCGGCGAACCGGACTCAGGTTTTGCGATCGTTCGGCTCCTATTGCCAAACTCTCAGTCGGGAAGTCGCCCGACTCTCGCTCCGCCACATGGACCTTGCAGAAGTGAATATAGACCACGTGGGTCAATCGTGCGAATGAGCGCGAAACTTTCCGCTAACGGACGTAGAACTGCCCGTTACCCGGAGATGAAGTCGACGGTTTACAGGCATCCTGTTAGGTTCGGAGGGCCTGACCGATCGGCCGATTCGGCCGGTTCCAGGCCAGTATTCGATGTTGAGGACAAGAAAATGGCCGCTGATACCGCCGCCGAGAAGAGGCGGCAACGACAGATCGACAACCATCGCGAGAACGAAGCTCGATGGCTGCAGAAAATGCTCTTTGCCACCGGGAAGGCGCGCGACGCCCGAGAGAAACTGGCCGCAGCGACCGGCGAACGCCTTAACCCTCTGGTCACGCTCGACAACGGCGATCAAATCGCGCTCGACACGCTCGAAGAGATCATCCAGAAGCGAGTCGACGATCTCCACGTCTCCTTGGGGCGAGCAGTCCACACCAACAAGAGGTAAACCAATACGGGAACTTTCTTGGGTTGTCCCGAGAGTTCCGAATCGATTCTTCGGGCGGGACCGGGTTTGATGTTTGTGGTGTTTTGGCGTTGGGTAAACGGGTCCGTCTGGGATCAACGAATAAGGAGAACCCACAATGAAAAACAAGAAACTGTCCCGTTCGATTACGGCGCTGGCCCTTGCTGCGGCCATGGCACTCACCGGCTGTGACGCTGCCGATGATGATCCGGTAGACCCCGCACCGGGCGACACCACCACCACCAGCCTTGTTGAGGAAATGACCACAACCACGGTCGCCCCGTAAACAACAACCAAACCGCAGAGAAAACCCCCGGAGCCTCAAGGCCCCGGGGGTTTTCTCATATTCGCGTTGGCTTCGCCAGCCAGTACCATGATGAGCCCATGTCGGGTACCACTCCAATTCGCAACGTGGCTTTGATCGCGCACGTAGACCATGGCAAGACGACCCTCGTCGATGCCATGCTCACCGCCGCGGGTGTGTTCTCCGCTCACGAGACGCCCACCGACCGGGTCATGGACTCGAGCGATCAGGAACGGGAGCGGGGAATCACGATTCTGGCCAAGGCCGCCTCAATCCTCTGGAAGGGCACCAAGATCAACATCGTCGACACTCCCGGACACTCCGATTTCGGGGGCGAGGTGGAGCGCGCTCTCGCCATGGTCGACGGAGTGTTGCTCCTCGTCGACGCCGCAGAAGGCCCGATGCCACAGACCAGATATGTCCTCTCTAAAGCCCTGGATAGGGGTCTGCCTGCTGTCGTCGTTATCAACAAGGTTGATCGCCCTGATTCCCGGGCCGACGAGGTTGCCGACGAGATTTATCAGCTCTTCTTCGATCTCGAGGCCGCCGAACATCACATCGAGTTCCCGATCGTGTCGTCGATCGCCCGAATGGGCCGCTCGATGCTCGGCGTAGGGGTGCCCCCGGAAGATTCCGACCTGACGGCGGTCCTCGACACCATCGTCGAGACTATCCCCCCACCCCCTGGCAATTCGGACGCCCCGCTCCAGGCGATCGTCACCAACCTCGACGCCTCCGACTATCTCGGCCGGCTCGCCATCGGGAGGGTGGAGAACGGAACCCTTCATTCGGACCGCCAGGTCGCGGTACTCAAAGAGGACGGGTCCTCCGTGAAGCGGAAGCCAGCTGCGCTCCTCGGGTTCAGCGACCTCGGCCGAACCGATGTTGCCGAACGGGGGGCAGGCGACCTCTTCGTTATCGCCGGCTTTCCGGAAATCGAGATCGGGGACACAATCGCCGACCCGGAAAACCCGATCGCATTGACCAGGCTGACAGTCGACGAACCGGTCCTGCGAATGACGTTCGGTGTCAATACATCTCCGATGGCCGGTCTCTCCGGCAATCTCCTCACCTCCCGCCAGATCAAGTCCCGTCTCGAACGCGAGGTGCTAGGCAACGTTTCGATCCGGATGGCAGACACTTCGAGTCCCGACGTCATGGAGGTGGCCGGACGAGGCGAACTCCAGCTGGCAGTCTTGATCGAGTCGATGCGTCGGGAGGGCTTCGAGGTTCAGGTGAGCCGGCCCGAGGTAATCACCCGTGAAATCGACGGGAAGACACACGAACCAAGGGAACTGGCGATTGTCGACGCGCCCGACGAGTACGTGGGAGCGGTCACCCAGGCTGCTGCGCCGCGCAAGGGGCAGGTGACGGACATGCGCCCCGGCGACCGGGGCCGCACCATCGTCACTTTCTCCGCTCCAGCACGCGGGCTGATCGGGTTTCGCTCCGAGCTGATGACGACAACTCGCGGAACTGCGCTGGTAAACCAGCAAAGCGACGGCTGGATGCCCTGGGCCGGCGACCTGCCGGGGAGGATCGGTGGAGCCATGATCTCCGACCGCTCCGGGTCGGCGACCGGATTTGCCCTCGACAACCTGCAAAAGCGCGGCGAGCTATTCGTCGAGCCGGGCTCACCCGTGTACGAGGGGATGGTCATCGGCGAGAACTCCCGACCCGACGAGATGCTGGCCAACCCCGCCAAAGGAAAGCAGTTGACCAACATTCGCGCCTCTGGCTCCGATGACGCAATCAAGTTGAAGCCGGCGCGGAAGATGACCCTGGAGACGTCGATCGAGTGGATCGACGATGACGAGCTCGTCGAAGTAACCCCCGATGCCGTCCGGATCCGCAAGCGTTTCCTCACTGAACCCGAGCGCCGCAAAGCCGGTAAGAGCTGACCACCTCGCAATCCTTTCATCCACACTCCTCCCCCACTCCGAATATCAAGGGACGCATCCGACTTCGGTTCTGGCCTCACCACATCGGTGACGGTTTCGATTCGTCGGCGTCGCGCGACGACTGCTGCGTGCTGGTTTGTAGGTCCCCCGGTTGGGGAAGCAACCTTCGGAACACCTCCGGTGCGAGCAAGATCACCTGATACGAAAGGTTGCCATGTCACAACAAACTCACGAGCGAAACGGTCGCACTTACGTGCTCCAGGAGACCCGAGTCATCAATCAGCCATTGGATGAGGTCTTCGCATATGCGGCGGACTTCACCAACAGCGCGGAGTGGGATCCGGGTGTCGACTCGGCGAAGGCAGTAGAACCGGGCCCGGTCAGGGTCGGGTCTATCTATATCCTCGAAGGCAGTTTCGGGCCCTCGACCTTGCCAATGCAATATGAAGTTGTCGAATACGAGCCACCGCGGCGGGTCGTGCTCACCGGGCGTGGAGAGAAATTCGATGCTCTCGACTCGATGGAGTTCACCAGTTCGAGCGAAGGGTCCACCCAGGTCTCGTACACAGCCGAGATCACCCTCTTCGGACCACTCCGCTTCCTCGGGCCACTGATGAACTGGCCCCTCGAGCGGATGGGCAAGAAGGCACTCGACGGTCTCGTCGAAACTCTCGAGCGATGAACAAGCTTTCAATTGCTTCGTTCACCAATGTTGGATACCGGCTTCACTCGCGCAATTTCGGTCCGGTAGACGAGGATCTCACCGGTAAGACGGTGTTGGTGACCGGTGCAACAGGCGGCATCGGCCTCGAGGTCGCAACCACTCTCTCCGCCCTCGGGGCACGGGTTATCGCCGTTGGTCGAGACCGCGACAAGTTGGTTGCCCTCGCTGAGGTGATGGCCAGCGAGCATCGCCCGGTGGAGGTGGACATGTCGCTGATGGGAGAAGTGCGCCGCCTCGCCAACGATATGGCTGCCTCCGAGGAGATCGACGTCCTCGTCAACAATGTGGGGGTCCTCCTCCCCGAGTTCAACCAGACCGACGAAGGCCTCGAGCAGAGCTTTGCGACCAACGTTGCTGGCCATTTCATCCTGGCCAATGCAATCCTCCCCGTCATGGCCGCTGCCGGGTCGGGACGGGTGATAAACGTCAGTTCGGGCGGTATGTACTCAACTCGGATCAAGCCTGGAGAGCTCCAGGCAGGTCCCGACCGCTATAACGGCTCTGCCGCATATGCCCAGGCCAAGCGGGCGCAGGTGATCCTCACCGAAATGTGGGCAGAGGCGGTGGCCGACAGCGGCGTCACCGTCAACTCGATGCACCCGGGATGGGTGGCTACGTCGGGGGTGGCCTACTCCCTTCCGACCTTCAATAAGGTGATGAAACCACTTCTCCGCAACCCCACCCAGGGTGCGGACACCATCGTATGGCTCGCAGCCTCTCGCGACGCCCAGGGTGCAACCGGCCAGTTCTGGTTCGACCGGGCATCGGTGCCAACTCACCTGTCAGATTCCACCACGGAGACTCCCGCAGAGAGGGCCCAGCTTTGGGATGTTCTCGTCGACGTGACCGGATCTGACCTCGAGCTCGATCAGCCGGCGGCCGATCGGTAAGCATCGATGGCGCGCTGGCGGGCCATCGAATGATCGACGATGGGGTCGGGATAGCTGTCGCCCAATGCAACCCCGTGGACGGCAAGGTCGAGCGGAGCCACCTTCCACGGCTCGTGGGTCATCGATGCTGGAAGATCGGCGAGCTCGGGAACCCAGCGCCGGATGTACTCGCCGTCGGGGTCGAACTTGTGAGACTGCATGACGGGATTGAATACTCGGAAGTACGGAGCAGCATCTGCACCGGTCCCCGCAACCCATTGCCAGTTGCCGGCGTTCTGAGCCACGTCGGCATCGAGGAGATGGCGGCGAAAGTGACGCTCCCCAACGGTCCAATCGATCAGAAGATCCTTGACCAGAAACGAGGCCGCCACCATCCGGACCCTGTTGTGCATCCAGCCTTCATCGAGGAGCTGTCTCATCCCTGCATCTACGAGGGGATAGCCGGTTTGGCCTTGCTTCCACCGCCTCACCGATTCAGCGTCAGTTCGCCAGGGTACGGCAGCGTACTTTTCGCGTAGAGGGCTGGAGAGCATTGACGGGTTCTCAGCCAGCAGATGTGCCCAGAAGTCCCGCCAGGCGAGCTGGCGGACAAAAGCCCGCCTTCCGGAATCACCGCCCTCCACGGAGACCATTATCCGCAGCGGACTGATGAAGCCGTACTTGAGGTCGATCGACAGCCTGCTTGTCTTGTCGAGGTCAGCACGATCCCTGATTCGGTCATAGTCTTCGACCCGCCCGGCGAAGGTTTCCAATCGCTCGAGTGCTGCATCCTCTCCGTATCTGCCCACCTCCCGATCGGGAACGGGTGCCCCCGTCCCGGGATTGTCGATTATCGATGCCGCACCGGGTTTGGGGACAATCTGCACCGGACGTGAGCCCCATTTCTCAAAGAAGGGCCTGAAGACCTGATATGCCCGATCCCCGTCGGTTGAAATCGAACCGGGTGGATGGATATACAGCCCATCGGATTCACGGAGATCGACCAGTTCACTCACCGCATTGTCCCGTTGAGTCCCGAATGGAGTCACCTCTCGGTTGATGTGAACCTCGCCGGCACCAAGCTCGGAGGCAACTGACGGCACGATATCCACCGGTCGTCCTACCTCGACCCGCAGCCGGCCCCCCAGCCGGGCGAGGCTCTGGTCGAGCGATTCCAATCCGGCCGCAAGCACTGAACGTCGCTTCGGGGTGACCACATCGAAGAGAGACGGGTCGATGATGAACAGGGCGCAAACGCCTTCAGCAGCAGTCCCTGCCGACCAAGCCGGATTGTCTGCCAGCCTGAGGTCGCGCCGGAACCAAACTATTGATGTGCCCACTGGCGCAGGCGTCAGGGGTCGACGATTACCGACACGACGTCACCTGCGCTGGAGACCACTCCTCCCGCCACCTCCCTGGTGAGGGCGAAACCGGCGAAGTCGTCGGTCCAGGTGAAGGTCGCCGGCCCGGGATCACTGCCGAGGACACCGGCTGATATTGCCATTTCGTCCGGTGTCAGCACCCAGAGTTGGTAGGTCCGGTCATCGCCGAGCGCGTCGAGAGAATCGTTTGGGATCAGGTACCCGAGACCATCCTCGGCAAGAACCACCCGGGCTACAGCCACATCGCCCACCAGGAATTCGCTGACGACACTTCCAGGGGCCGCAGCGGCAGCTTCGGCGGCGGCAACAACACCTTCGGCAGTGGTCAGGTCGCTGGAGGCAAGGCGCTGTCCAACCAGGGCTCCCCCGAATACGAGCGCCACTGCCGCGGCGGCGCCGAGCACCCACATCATCGGCCCGGACCGCTTGGCTCGCTCAGCCGTGAAGTCGTGAACGCTGCCTGACCCGGATGGGCCGGTGGTCGCGATTGCACTCTCGATTCGATCCCAGAGATGTTCCGGCGCAGGCTCGTCCGGCACCATCAGCGAGGTCACAGCGCGCTGGGAGTCGAGTTCGGCGGCACAAATCTCACATTCCAGGAGATGGGTCTCCATCTCGGCGACCTCATTTGCCTCGAGGGCATCGAGCGCGTACAGGGGAATGAGTTCTTGAATCCAGGAATGCTCGGTCATGACTCCAGCCCCTCGAGATTTATCGCCAGCTTGCGCATGCCATTGCGGATCCGGCTTTTGACAGTTCCCTCCGGGGCGCCCAACCTATCTGCCACCTCGACATAGGTGAGACCACCGAAGTAGGCCATTGTTATCGCCTTCCGCTCATTTTCGTCGAGGTCGGTGAGCGCATGGTGCACCAGTTCGGAAGTCGCCCGCGTCAGGATTTCCTCTTCGACACTCGTGTAGTCGGGGTCGGGGGGGACCAGCTCTCGACGGGTTCTCGCCTCCTCGGACCTGACAATGTCAACGGCACGGCGGTGGGCGATTGTGAGCAGGTATGTCTTGAGCGAGCCCCGGGTCGAATCGAACCGCTCCGGAGAGTTCCAGAAAGTGACGAACGTCTCCTGGACCACATCCTCCGCCAGTCCCGGATTGCGCAGAACCTTGAGAGCAACCGAATGCACCGCTCCCCCGAACCGGTCATAGATTTCCTTGAGGTCAGACTGATCCCGCGTTTCAACCCCTCTCACCAGGTCGGTGTCGGAACGATCGGTCTTCACAGCGGAGAAGGCAACGACATCAGCCACCGAGGATAGAACGGGCGTTGGCTCTGCGTGAATTTTCGGGCCCATGGCGTTAATCTGCCACGTGGGAGCCCACGCTGTAGAGACACTTCGGGTCGCTTGGATCATCACAACCACTATTCGTAGCGACTGGCCATCCGGATCAGATTCCTGTCGACCCGTCGATCCGCTCCCGGATCAGGTCGGCATGGCCTGCGTGGCGTGCGGTCTCCTCGATCATGTGAAGGAGGATCCAGCGCAGGCTGACTCTGCCGTGGCGGGTCTCCTTCGCTGACATCTGATCCAACGAGTCTGCACCATTCACCACTTGCAGGCTCATCTCACATGCCGAGGTGTACATCGCGATCAGGTCTGAGATGCGATCCGCGGAGGCGGAGTTGAATTCCCAATCCTTGTCCCGATCGAAGGGAGCGCTCGCCCAGGGCTCGGCAAGCTCACCTCCTGTGAACACAGACTGGAACCAGCTCTCCTCGACCAGTGCCAGGTGCTTGATCAGACCGGAAATGCTCAGAGTCGACGGTTCGACCGGACGGGATACACCCTGTTCGTCGCTGATGCCTTCTGCCTTCCCGACCATCGTGGCCCGTTGGAAGTCGAGGAAGGACTCGAGCGACTCGAGTTCGCCGGCAACGGGAAGTGTCCTGGCTCTTTCCATGCTGCCATTGCTCACTCCTCCGACCAGAGGAGGGTTTCAGGATGGAACTGGCTCCAGGCGAACCAAAACGACTCATGGGCAACAACCTCCCCGTCAGGCCCGATCACCCTCAACCCGCCGCCGTCAGCGATCACCTCATAGCCATTGATGGCCACCGCATCGCCCGTTGCCAGGGCAGTTGTCGCAGCAGCGACGGGGAACGCGATTGGTGTGCCGTCTGCCGTTACAACTCCCACAACCCGGGCGTGGACGTCGAGGCGAGGATCGACAGGGCCTACAGAGAAGATCGGCCCGTCGGCATCACGGTCACCGAGTGGATTCGCCTCATAGAACCGGCCCAGCCCCCCGTCGCGGGCGATGACCCGGGTATCCGGGTGTTCGGCGAACCACTCCCCCCAGGTCGAGGTGACCACAGTCACCTGTTCGAGGATCACTCCCTCACGGCCGAGCGGTCCGGATAGCGCCGCCCCGGTGAAGGTGTTGAAGACGGACCCTGTCACGAGGTCGTACATCACCTTGTTGGAGCGGGAGAGGAGCCCGGACGTGCGCAGCACAGCTGTTTCGTAGCCTGAAGGCACCGACTCGGTCAGGTAGGCCTGGGCCGAGCCGCACAACGTGCAGTATGGGATTCCGAGCCGAGCGCCACCGACGCTGAGGTTGAGCATCTCGTGAACTTCCATCTGGTTCCGGGGCATTGCGAGGCTGTCACCGTTGTGAACCACTCCAAGGACGACGTCGCCCTCGGCGAGCCAGGAGACGTCAACACCGGGGATCGTTGGCGGGTCGTCGAGAGCAGGTATACATCCGCGCTCGCACGGGTTGGGGTCTCCCAGTGGCCGGTCATCGATGAGTACCCCACCCCAGGTCACCAATCTCCAATCGATTGAGACGTTGTCGTCGAAGAACTGCTGCCAGGCAGGCTCGACAATTGTGTACAGCTCACCTTTCCGCCTTTCGTAACCCTCCCAAGCGGGCAGATCCCAGGCGATCAGGTGGTTGAAGGCGTCGACAAAAGCCGGGCTGCTCGAAGTGTCCAGGGTCACTCCGGTGAGGTCACGGAACACACGCTCGATGTGTGATCCGGTTCCCCCGCCCTGGTAGAACCGGAGGAGGTCGGCGAGGAACCAGGCGACTCTCGGGTCGTTGCCGGAGCGAATCTCATCGAGGGCTTCGCTGTCGAACCTCTCTTGCGCCACCGAGACGATCAGGCCTCCGACCTCATTGTCGATTGCGGGATCCAGGGGACCATCCGGTACGGCCGGGGGGTCGGGGAAACCGATGCCGGAGTCGTCGGACCCCGTTGGTCCGGCACCCGGGACCGTCGGTTCGGTCGTTGTCGGGCCCTCGGCCACGGCAGTGCAGGCTCCTAACAACAGGATCAGACCCAAGAACTTCTTCACCCGGCTCACGCTAGGGGCACGGAGATAAAGACCCGGTGAAGTGGAAGCCTTCTGGATTTCTTCGGTCGAGACTTGATTGATTCGCGCCCATGGCGTACATTCACCGCCAATGGTTGATCGCAACGTGTCCCGAATGATGTGCATGGCTTGTATGACAAGCCGTGCGGGATGCTGACGAACGAACACCACCAGTAATCAGAAGATCCGCACCGGCATCGGTTGCGGATCTTTTTTGATTTGGGGCTGAGGCCGGGCAATCACCAACAAGGAGAACGCCGATGTCAGCCAACTACCGTTTCGAAACCCTGCAGGTCCATGCCGGCCAGGAGCCCGCTCCCGGTACCAATGCCCGCGCCGTCCCCATCTACCAGACCACGAGCTACACCTTTGACGATGCGGCTCACGGAGCCCGCCTCTTCGGGCTCGAGGAGTTCGGGAACATCTACACGAGGATCATGAATCCGACCACCGATGTGTTCGAAAAGCGGATCGCTGCCCTCGAAGGCGGCGTCGCCGCCGTTGCGACCGCAAGCGGGCAAGCGGCACAGTTGACGACCATCCTGACCCTTGCCGAGTCGGGGGACAACATTGTCTCGACCTCATACCTCTACGGCGGGACGTACAACCAGTTCAAGGTGAGCTTGAAGCGCCTCGGGATCGAGGTCCGGTTCGTCGACGGCGACGATCCCGAGGAGTTCGAGCGCCTCATCGATGACAAAACGCGCGGTGTCTACCTCGAGACGATTGGAAACCCCCGCTTCAACATCCCGGATATCCCGGCGATTGCTGAAGCTGCCCACAAACACGGGGTTCCAGTGATCGTCGACAACACCTTCGGAGCCGCGGGATATATTGCCCGCCCCATCGATCTGGGCGCAGACATCGTCGTGGCTTCGGCGACGAAGTGGATCGGCGGCCACGGGACCTCGATTGGAGGCGTCATCGTCGATTCGGGCAACTTCGACTGGTCGAGTCCCCGATTCCGCACGTTCACCGAGCCGGCCCCGGGATATCACGGACTGGTCTTCTCAGACGTCTTCGGGGTCGACGGCCCCTTTGGCAACATCGCGTTTGCGATCAGGGCCCGTGTCGAAGGCCTGAGGGACCTGGGAGCGGCGCTGAGCCCGTTCAACGCTTTTCTGCTCCTCCAGGGACTCGAGACTCTCAGCCTGCGTGTCCAGCGCCATCTCGACAACACCCTGGAGCTGGCCAAATGGCTCGAAGGCCATGAGTCAGTGGCTTGGGTCGACTATCCGGGCCTGGAGTCGCACCCCTATCACGAGAAGGCAAAAGAGATCCTCCGCAACGGTTTCGGTGCGGTTCTCACCTTTGGCATCCGAGGCGGTGCCGAGGCCGGGGCCAAGTTCATCGATTCGGTGGAGCTTGCCTCCCACCTGGCCAACGTTGGGGACGCCAAGACCCTGATCATCCATCCTGCATCGACGACACACCAGCAACTTACCGATGAGGAGCAGCTGGCGGCAGGTGTCCGCAAGGACCAGGTCAGGATCTCCGTAGGTATCGAGCACATCGACGACATCAAGGAAGACCTCGACCAGGCGTTCGCCAAGGCGACCGCCAAGGAGAGCGCCGCTTGATCTCAACGGCGACCCGATACCTGACACTGAACGAGCCCCTGCCGCTGGAAGGCGGCGGGGCTCTTCATGACGTCGAGGTTGCCTACAGGACATGGGGCGTGCCGTCGAAGTCCGCAGTGCTCGTCTGTCATGCCCTAACCGGCAATGCAGACGCCGATGACTGGTGGGCGGGCCTGTACAAGCCGGGGGCGATCCTCGACCCGGAGCGGAGCTTTGTCATCGCAACCAACGTCCTCGGGAGTTGCTACGGCACGACCGGCCCAGCGTCGATCAACCCCGAGACCGGGGAGCCATACGACAGCGTCTTCCCTCATGTGACGATCCGCGACATCGTCGAGACCCAGCGGCGCCTCCTCGACGTGATCGGTGTGGAGCGGGTCGACTACGTGATCGGAGGGTCGATGGGGGGAATGCAGGCCCAGGAGTGGGCGGCGCTGTATCCCGACCGGGTAGGCGCAGCAGTCTCGATTGGCGTCGGTACCACCCAGTCGGCATGGAATATCGCTCTCTCTGACGCCCAACGAGCGGCGATCTCCAGCGCGGCCGGCCCGGAGCAGGGCCTCGCCATCGCCAGGATGATCGCCATGATCTCCTACCGATCCCCGGAGAACTTCGACACGAGGTTCGGAAGACAACAGACCGATTCGGGGTATGCAGTCCAGGAATACCTGCGCTATCAGGGTGAGAAGCTCGTCGACCGATTCGACGTGAACAGCTACGTGACGCTCATGAACGCCATGGACTCCCACGACCTGGCGCGCGATCGGGACCTGGGATCGATCGTGACCCCCGTGCTTGGCGTCGGAATATCGAGCGATGCCCTCTATCCAGCCTCGGAGGTCAAGAAGCTGGCCGACTCCTTGCCCAACGGGATATATCGGACTCTCCACGCAAACCAGGGCCACGATGCGTTTCTGATCGAAACCGGCGAGCTCGACAAGATCGTCACCGGATTTCTCAGCACGAAAGATCCCAGGTACCGGTCCGGGACCGACGGCAAAGGCTCTGCCTGGGCCTAGAGGTCCGTGGTGGTCGGTCGCCCCACCCACTACGGTGGAGCGCCCATGGTCGAAGAAACTCCCGCGCTCGCCGACCCACGTCTGAACGGGGCCGAATATGAGGTGATGAGGCACGGGCCGGTCGGATCGTTGCAGGAGGCTGCGGAGGAGCGCGGGGTACCTGAGTCGGCGGTGGTCAAAACGATGTTGATCCGGATTTCGGACGGCGAATACGCTTTCGTGCTTGTTCCCGGCGACCGGGTCATCGACTGGGCAAAACTCAGAAAGACACTGGGAGTCAACCGCATCTCCCTGCCCGACGAAGGGACTGCCCTCGCCGTGACCGGCTACCCACGAGGGGCGATCACACCCTTCGGGGCCAGCCGCGACCTCACCGTCATCGCCGACGTCAAGCTGGCCGGCAACACCGTCTCCATCGGAGGGGGTGCCCGAGGCGTCTCCCTGACGATGTCGGGTGACGATGTAATCCGACTCCTTGGGGCGAACCTGAGCGATGTTACCAAACCGGGCCGGCCCCCCAATCCTGCGAAACACGGAACCGGCCGGCAATGAACTTCCCAGGGCTTAGGGCAGGTCGTCGGACCAAATGGCGGCGAGGGAATACAGCCCGACAAGTGTGAACAGCACACCGGAGAATCCGGCAAAGAGATTCATGACAATTTCCATGCCCACATCATCGCTATCAGGTAGGACAGATTCTACGAGGGTTGACCCCGGCGCGACCCCGACCTGACCTGACCGACACCCGCACACCACTAAAGTCGGACAATGGAGTTCGCCACCGCCTTGAGCTGCATCGACGGCCGAATCCAACGCCCCGTCAACGACTTTCTGACCACAGAGTTCAGCGTCACCCATCTCGATACGGTGACCCGCGCCGGGATAATCAAATACCTGACCGCCTCCTACGATCCTGCGACTACCGCAATCGTTGTCGACCTGGAGGCCTCGATTCGCGCCCACTCCTCAAAACACCTCGCTCTGGTGGCCCATGGGGACTGCGCCGGCAATCCGGTTGACGACGCGGTTCAGCTCCGCCAGCTCCAAGATGGCGTCGCCCATTTCCGGCGGCGATACCCCGAGCTCGATGTCGTCGGGGTTTGGGTCGATACCGGTATGAACGTCGAGTTGCGGCCCTGACCAAAGCCTCAGGTAAGGTCAGGGCGCCCGATATCGTGGCCTGGCCCCCCATCATCCATCCTGAAATGCTCCGCCGACTCACAACTCTTCTCGCCCTGAGTGTTGCAACCGCTTCGTGCGCTGCCATGACCGGTGCTGATCTGACCACAACAGCCCCAACCGGATCGGCCAACACGACCGCGCCGGCAACCGCTGACACCACCCAGGCGCCGACCGGGGCTCCCGGCCTGGGGGTCGTGCCGGCCGGCGGCGCCAACCTCTATGAGACGCCGGCCGGAACGGTGCTCCAGTCGATACATGAGGGGATCGTCCTGCCGGTGACCTCGGTAGACGGATCCTGGCTGGAAGTCATTGACTCCTGCAGCAACCCGGCATGGGTCAACAGCACCGAGGTCTCGATTTTGCCAAGGTCGACACCACAGGTCCCTGGAGCAGGATTCGATCTCTCACGAGCCGTCGTAGTCGTCGACGCCGGTCACGGTGGCCGGGACTGGGGCGCTCCCGGAGACGGAACCCGGGAGTCGCACTTCAACCTCGACATCGCCGACAGGCTGCGCAATTTGCTCCTGACCGCGCACGACATCGATTGGGAAAGCGGCAGAATCATTCCGGGATCTACCTATCCCGCCATCTCCGGCGCCCCGATGACCAGGGACACCACCGGGCCGGAGGGAGGGGATTTCGAAGCCGGCCTTGCCTATCGATCTACCATGGCGAACAGCGTTGCGGCCGACGCCCTGCTTTCCATCCACAACAACACCGGCACCGATCGCACCCTTCAGGACCCTCCCCGAGCGGTTTTCTATGCACTCTCTGTGGACGGCTCCGACCGTCTGTCCTCGTTGATCGACGAAGAGCTGGTGCGCAGTTTCGATCCATTCGCCACCGAATGGCAAGGTTCGGGAGTGCAGGGAACTGCCTCGCGTAGGGACGTGGACACCGGCGGGGACTTCTACGGCCTGCTCCGACGGTCGGAGGTCCCTGCCGTGATCATCGAGGGGGTCTATGTGAGTGACGATGCCCAGAACGCGCTGCTGCAGACGACGGTGTTCCGCCAGGCGTATGCTGAGGGTGTCTACCGGGGGTTGGTCCGCTTCCTGACGACGGACGAGATCGGTTCACCAATCAACGAGCCAGTCGACTTTCAAGGCAACGTGGGAAGCCCGACCACCACCAATTGTGTGGTCCCTGAGCAAACCGTTCCTTAGGTTCCACGACTCATATTTGATCACCAGGCCGCCTGGTACGCGGGTAACCAAACTCGGTGTGGAACTGAACGCCCACGGAATCACTATTGAGTTGCAGAGCCTTAGGAATGGATTAGTTCCAGACCCCGGGCGAATGGCTCAGCGATAGCGCCAGACGATGCGGCCGCGGGTCGGGTCGTAGGTCGACACCTCGACGTCGACAGAATCGCCGGGAAGGACTCGAATACCACGGCCGCGGCGCATCTTGCCTGACGGTTTGGCGAGCAATTCGAAACCGTTGTCGAGCTTCACCTCGAATGTGGAGTCGGGAAGCATCTTCATGACGGTGCCGCGCATCCGTATGTATTCTTCAGTGTCTTTTGCCATAAATCCTTCGATTACCGACTGCTAACGATAGGCGATGTGCGGCCGGTGCGAGAAGTCGGCGTGTGGTCCCAGCAGCTCAAACTTCGGCCTGCACCGAGCTCAGGCGGTCTCTCCGCTGAGAATCTCTTCGATCTCTCCAACGAGACGCTCGGCTTCGTCCACCCAGCGCTGATATTCGGCGAGATTGCCCTCGGCCAGGGCGGCCTCGGCGTTGGCAAACGCCTCGGCGGCCTGCTCGACAAGCCCGGCGACAGTCTCAGCGTCCGGGATCTCGCCCTCGCCGCCATCGGGGTCTTCTCCACCAATCGATTCGCCGAATACCAGGGATAGCGCACCGTCGAGAGTCTCAGCCCACTCGACACGCTCACCGAACACAACGGCGACCCGGCGGAATTCGGGAAAGCCGCCGCCCTCCGCTTCGAGGAAGATCGGCTGAATGTAGAGGAGAGACTCTTCGATCGGCACCACGAGTAGATCGCCCTTGATCACCTCGGAGCCAATCGAGTCCCACAGTGTGAACTGTTGGGAGATGTCGGCGTCTTGTTCGATCCGCTGGCCGACCTGCTCCGTTCCATCGACGAGCTCACCCTGGGGCATCCGGAAATCGATCAACCGACCGTAGGTCCCTGGCGTGGAGTCCGCCACGAGGAAAGCGGACATGTTGCGCCTCTCCCTCGGTGTGAAGGGTTGCAACAACAGGTACGAAAGGCCTTCTTCGCCGGGAAGACTGGTCAGGATGTAATACGGGAGCAGACCCTGGAGATAGTTCCACTGTTGGGTCGAGCCGAGGAACTGGTCACCTTTGAGCAGGTTCACCCCGTTATCTGCTTCCCGGGAAATCGTCGAAGGGTCGATCGGAAGCGACCAGGCATCGTTGCCGGTGAACAGTTCTCCTTCCGAGCCAACGTGGTATTCGAGATAGATGTCGCCTTGCAGTCGGAAAATGTCCTGGGGGTAGCGGAGGTGGTTTTCGAGCCCCTCGGGCAGTTCATCCATCGACTGGAAGATGCCTGGATAAGTCTCGCTCCAGGTGGATGCCAGTGGATCGTCCGGGTCGGATAGGTAGAAGGTGACACCTCCGTCATAGGCATCGACAACTGCCTTAACCGAGTTCCGGATGTAGTTGGTGCCGACCTCGATTTCTGAGCTCCGGTTCAGCCGGCCTACCGCATCTGAAGTCAGGGGAGTCGCATACGGGTACTCCGACGACACGGTGTAGAGGTCGAGGACCCACAAGATCCGGCCATCCATCACCACCGGGTACATGTCTGTGTCGGGGACCAAGAAGGGGGCGATCTTCTCGACGATTGCGCGCACATTCCTCTCGACCAGCACCCGGCTGTCGGGCCGAATCTCCCCTGAGATCAGGAGGTTGAGATCGCGATACCGCAAGGCGAATGCGGCCTTCTTGAAGATGTTGTCGAGAGGCACCCCTGCTTCGCCCTGGTACTCGTTGTAATCGGTAGCGCCGCCGGGCAACGGGAAGTCGACCTCCTGGGGGGACGCACCGGTCTTCACGATCACGGGCCGGCCGGCCGTATAGGTCTCTCCGAAGTAGACCCTGGGCTCGTCGAGCTCGAGACTGTCGACCGAAGCCTCCGGCGGAATGTCTTGAAGGAGGAATCGGGGCTGGCCGTTGGACTCCACAACGTTGGCCTCGTTGATCACAGCACCGACGCCATGGGTGTAGAACAATGTCGCGTTCTGCCAATCCGAGCGCGGGAGGTTGGCTTCCTCGAGCTCGCGCACCGAGATCATGACCTGCTTCTCCACTCCCTCGTGTATGTAGCGATCAGTGTCGACCCGGCCCAAGGAGTAGTACGGCCGGAGCTCCTGGAAGTTCTGATAGGTCCTGGGGAGCACCGATGTGTCCCAGAGACGGAGATTGTCGATCACGAGCCGGTTCGCCTCGATGCCGTCGGCATCGAGTTCCCCGGAGGCAGCAAAGCTCCGGACCTCGACCTCGTCGATGCCGTATGCGGCACGGGTGAATTCGAGGTTGTTGGCGATGTACTCGCGGTCCTTGTCGAGCTGGACTGGAGTCACCTGGAAGCGCTGGATCACAGCCGGGTAGATCGCCCCTGCTGCGATGGCGACCACCAGCCAGGAGACCACAGTGACGATGGACAGGGTCCAACCGCGCCGCCAGATATTCACGATGAAGGTCACCGCGGCGATCAGGGCGACTGCGATGAGAAGCCGCAGGGCAGGCAACCGGGCATTTACGTCGGTGAATCCCGGCCCGAAGAAGGCAGGTTCCGACCGGTCGGAGAGGAGTAGCGCGTACATGTCGAGGCGGTAGATCACCGCCCGGACCAGTGCGAGTATGGCAAGCATCACCAGGATATGGGTCTTGGTTCCGCTGGTAACGCTCAGCCCGCGGCCGCTGAGACGGATCCCCCCATTGAAATAGTGGACCACTGCCACCGCTACCAGGCTGAGGAGGAAGAGGTTGAAAACCCAGTCGAGAGTTGTGTTGAGGAACGGAAGCCGGAACACGAAGAATGAGAGATCCGACCCGAATACAGGGTCGACTACACCAAAATCGTCGCCGTTCTGAAAGAGGAAGAAGTCATCCCTCCACGATGCTGCGGCGAGGCCGAGCAGGACGGCGAGGCCGAGACTCACGAGAAGGCGCACCGTGCGGATGCGTGGTTCGACCCAATCCCGGAACCGCTCGATCAACTCCTCTTCCTCGGTGAGATCGAAAGGAACCCACCTTGGTGACATGCGATCGGCGAGGCGGAGGCTCCCCCAGATGACTGCGAAGGCGATGACCACCCCGATTACCCCGAGGAGAATCGAAACGCCCCAGTTCTTGATCCAGATCTCGTCGTAGCCGATGGAGTCGAACCAGAGGTACTCGGTCCAGATCGAACCGGCGGCCGTGAAAACGAGGTAGATAGCGGCGACGACCCCGATGATGAGAGTGACGGGACGACGACGATCTGCAACGGGTCTATCTGATGGTGCCCTGGTGAACATCGAGTTCGAGTCTAAGTGGTCGGAAACCTTGTGCTAGCGACGGGCCACTAAAGGGCCAGCGTGCACTCGCACCCCGGATGGACCGGGGGAAGCGTCGTGATCGGGTCGGTGGCGGCCTGGCGGCAAGCACTGCATGGTGTTCCCGACGCGATCCATTCGAAGCTCCGACCTGCGGCCGACTCTGCGAAGCCACGGTGGAATCCGGTGAGGGCAAGAGACCGTACCCGGCGTTCGGCTTCGTCGGTTCGCCACGCACGGAACACCTTGGAAGCAGCTGACTGCCTCTCCCTCTGCCCCTCCGACGATGAGCTCAGTTGCTCTTTGAGATTCTGGACGAGGTCAGTACCGAAGACTTCGGGCGAATCTGTTGCAGGAGTCGACGGCCGTTTCAGTCTGGCACCGGCCATGGCCTGGGCCCGATCGTGTCCGGCGGTGTAGCTCTCGGCCCATAGGGTTATCAGGTCGGCGCGCAGGGTCTCGGCGATCGCGGTCCGGTCGGGCTCCCAGCCACTGTCGGTCCGCAGGCCGTCGAGAGCGACATTCTGCGCCTCGGTCACGGCCTTTTTGATTCCCCGGAGGGCGCGATTGGTAATCGGGAGCAGTGCACTATCACGCTCTTCGATGAGATCGTCAGCCGCGCGGATCGTAGTTACGGGGGAAGGAACCGGGTCGGTCCGAGGTTCGGCCACCGCCGCCGGGCTTGGTGTCGTCTCTTCGACCAAACGCTCTGCCGGAGGCGGGGCTCCAACCAGGCCCTCCCCCGGTTTACGTAACGACGCGAATAGGGCATCGACATCGTCCTCGGGTTCCGGGGCCGGAGCGGGCAAAGGCTCGGGCTCGGCCGCCACCGGTGAAGTTGGTTGCGCCGGCTCGGCGACCGGCGGTATCACCTCGGGTTCGACTGTTGGCGCCGGAGCTGTCTCTTCGGGTGGTTCGGGCGCACGCTCTTCCCGCCTTGGCGCCGGGGGCTCCGGCTTCTCGTGCTCGTCGCGGATGATCCGCACGGTCTCCCCCGGTTGCCACGTGACCTGGGGCTCAGGCAGCGGTTCGGGCGGGCGATTGCCCGGAATCACCCTCACGGAGGTGTCACCGGTACGGGAGAGGTTCAGGTCCTCGCGTTTGGCTTCGAGGGTCCCTTCCATTTGATGGAGAGCGGCCCTGACGCCTTCGAGTTCTTCCATCAACTCTTCGCGGCGCTGCTCGAGCGCCCTGGTCCGCTCCTGGCTCGCCTCCGCCTGCTTGCTGGCGGTGGCGAGCATGTCGTCGCGGGTCTTCTCGGCCTCAGCCGTGATCTTCTCGGCGTCCATGCTCGCCCCCCGGAGCATGTCCTCTGCCTCGCGGCGGGCCCCGGACACAAGGCGGTGGGCATCCCGCTCAGCCTCCCCGGCAATGGTTATCGAATCTCTTTCGGCCGATTCCCGGAGGTTCCTCGCCTCGGCGACCACCTGGTTGAGAAGCTCACTCCCGACAGCCCACGCGTCACTCCGCAGCGCCTCGGCGTCGTTCTTCGCCTCCTTGCGCAACTGCTCGGCCTCTGCCATCGACTCTGATCGCCAGCGCGCTGCGTCAGCTGTGGCCCGCTCCCTCATGGTCTCGGCCGCCTCCCGGGCGGCTTCGAGGACCGTCGTGACCTCACGGCCGACATTCTCGAACTCCGACTTCAAATCTCTGTCGGCAAACTCGCCCAGTCGGGAAATGAGTCGCTCCCGATCTTTCTGCAGCTCCTCGAGCGCCCCGGCCACCTCGTCGAGGAACTGTTTCACGGCGGAAGGGTCGGCGCCTCGCATCACCGTGCGGAAATCAGCACCGCGGACCGTCTCAGGGGTCACTTCAGAGGGCATATCCATAGAAGATACCGAGAAAGTGTGCTTTTCCCGGCGATTGTCAGGCAGCTTCCAGGTTTTCGAGGTATTCGATTGCGTCATCGAGGTGGGCAATTGGGACGATGTCGATGAGGTTACGCTCGGCGGTTAGCGCTTCTTCGTAGTTGCCTGCCGGCACCAGGATCACCGACGCTCCGGCTGCTTCGGCCGCGGCCACCTTCTGGCGGATCCCGCCGATGTTGCCGACCGTCCCGTCGTACTCGATGGTCCCGGTGCCGGCTATGACATTTCCCCCGGTCAGATCACCGGGGGTGAGGGTGTCGATGATGGCGAGGGCATGCATCATCCCTGCCGAAGGCCCGCCGACATTGCCTGCCTGGATCGACACTGGGAACGGGGGTTCGGTCAGTTCTCGAACCACGATCCCCATGATCGGGGCCTCCGGGTCGTCGTCTCTAGCCGCGAGCTCGAGGGTCACCTCCATCTCGGAGCCCACCCTGGTGATCCCAAGGGTCACTTCATCACCCGGGGCGAGGCCGGCGAGCGCCTCCGGGACGTCGGCGGAGCGAACGATCTCGGTTCCGTTGACGGTGTTAACCGAGTCCCCAGGTTCGAGGATCCCGTCAGCCGGAAGGTCGGCGACGATCTCGATGACGATGACGTCGGTCGGGGTCATCTCGTATCCAAGGGAGGTGAGGGCCACGGTGATCGCCCTTACCTGAGAGTCGTCCATCTGGGTAAGCACCCGCTCCCGGTATTCCTCATCGGACTCGTCGGGCGGCCGGACCCGTTCCTTCCGGAGCAGGTCGATCGTCGGGTCAAGACCTGCGATCACAGCTTCAAACACATTCACGTCCTGACTGAGCACCGTGAGCATCAATAACTCGCCCTCAGGAGGGAATACATCGACGTCCTCGATTTCGATTGCGTCGGCAGCATCCGAAATCGGGCCTGCAGACCAAGCCAGATAGGGCAGCTGAACATTCCACAGGACGACGGAAAGCACACCAGCGAAGAGAAGGAAACTAGCCAGATATAGGGGCCAGGAGGGGGTCGACGGCTGCGTGTCTTGCACGATGAGATGGTAACTGTCGGCCGACCTTAGAGGTCTGTAGCTTAAGCTCGCACCAACATCACCAGGAGTAGCCAATGACGTCAGTAGCCATCACCCATCGCATCCTGCCCAGAACCCTCGCAACCTCCATCCTCTTGGTCGTGGCTGCTGCAGCGGTCACCGCCGTTGCCGCCCAGTGGCGGATCATCCTCCCCTTCACCCCGGTCCCGATCACAGGCCAGACCTTTGCGGTGCTGCTCACCGGCGCCGCCCTCGGCATGAGGCTCGGCGCCGCCGGTCAACTGCTCTACCTGGCAGTTGGTGCGCTCGGGGCCCCTGTTTTCAGCGAAGCGCAAGGCGGGATGGATGTTGTGAGCGGGGCCACCGGGGGTTACCTCATCGGCTTTGTCTTCGCTGCAGGGCTCATCGGCTGGATGGCCGAACGCCGCCAGGACCGGACGTTCTCGAAAATGTTCACTGCATTCATCTCAGGTTCTGCGGTTATCTACTTCTTTGGCGTGATCGGCCTGGTGGCGGCGACGGGGATGAGCACGTCGGAGGCGATAGCGAATGGTGTGGTCCCGTTCGTCCTTGGCGACGTGATCAAAGCGGCTGCAGCAGGGCTCATCCTGCCCGGAGCGTGGAAACTGCTGGGCGAGCAGGGGTAGTGGGCAACCGGTCGGGCGAACCTGTCTTCCGGTCGACTGCCTTCGACGATATCCCTGAACCTGACTTCGCCGATGTGGTGTTGGTCTCGGTACCGGCCACAACCCTTCCCATCATCGGCGACCCGGCCTGGTGGGCGGCGCGGGTCTTCAGTGTTCGGTCGATGCCCCGCTGGATCGTTTTGCTCCTGGGTCTGCGACAGGTCCTGGTCCGGCTCATTGGGGTGGACCGGGCGCCGTCGTCAGTGTTCGATGTCAAAGCCATCGTTGGTGAGGAGGCCCTGATCGCGGCCGACGACCGCCACCTCGACTTTCGAGCCGGCGTCGCGATCGACGTGCCCCAACGCATGCTCCGGGTGACAACCGTCGTGCGGTTCCACGGATGGCGGGGACGTCTCTACTTCATTCCCGTCGGCTTGCTTCATGATCCGATAACAAGGGCCATGGCGCGGCGCGCGGTCCGGGACTTTGTGCGTGGAGGCTGAGCCCTCGAACCGCTACACGAATTCAGCCAGAGACGTATCTGATGGCATCTGCAATTTCTTCGGGGACTTCCTCCTGGAGAAAGTGCCCGGCGCCGGTGCTGGTGACCCGTGCCTCGGGCAATAGCCGTTCGTGCCGGCGGAGAAGTCGGCCCAGCACCGGGTCTGCGGTCCCCCAGACCAGTGCCGACCTGCCGGAGAAACCAGCCACATATTCTCGGACCTCTGCCTGGAGAGCAACAGTTGGATGATCCATGTCGTCGGCAACCATGCGAACCAGAGCGGCGACCGCCTCATTGCCGCGCCTCCGTTGCAAGGGATAGGCATAGGCCCGGGCCACATCGCCCGATATCGACCTTCGATCTCCCTGGGCGAAGCCGAGAGCCCTTTGGGGAAGCCCTGCGTATCGGCTCACCAGGTCACCCATCCGGGTTGAGAAGAACCGGTGGAACGAGGACGGGCGGAAGCCTGGCTTTGGCGGCTCGATGAGAGTGTTCATGACTACGACACCGGTCATCACCCCGGGACGGCGACTGAGGGCATGAAGACCGATCGGCCCACCCCAGTCCTGGACCACAGCAATCGCGCCATCGAGGTCGAGTTGGGCGAGGAGCGCCGACATCCACTTCGAGTGGTTTTCAAAGGTGTGGTCACCAACATGTGGGGGCCGGTCTGAGAATCCGAGCCCGGTCAGGTCGGGCATGATCAGGCGGTAAGGCTCGCCGCGCAATTCGACGGCCACCTTCCGGTAGAGAAACCCCCATGTCGGGTTGCCATGGAAGAGGAGAACGGGCCGGCCTTCGCCCTGCTCCATCACATGCATGGCAAGTCCTGTCTCGATCTCGACCCGGTAACGCTCGAAGGGGACCATCGCTGCGAGCCATTCCGGCATCACCGGTTCAGGAAGACGATTCACGAACTTGGAGACAACGGTGCAGACGCCGAAAGGCGTCGATGCCCGGAACCCACTACAAGGTCTCCGTGGCCTCGCCAAGATAGGCCTTGATCACATTGGGGTCGCGTTGCACTTCGGAAGGAGGGCCGGTGGCGATCGCTTTCCCGAAGTCGACTACCAGAACCCTGTCGGCAATGTCCATTACCAGGCCCATGTCATGTTCCACCAGCAGGATTGCGATGCCAAGCTCGTCTTGCACATCGAGGATGAAACGGGCCATGTCCTCGGTTTCTTCGAGATTCATTCCCGCCACCGGCTCATCCAACAGCAGCAACTCGGGGTCCATGGCCAGAGCCCGTCCCAGCTCGACTCGTTTCTGGATCCCGTACGGCAACAGCCCCACCGGGTACTTGCGCCATTGCTCGATCTCCAGGAAATCGATTATGTCCTCGACGATTGCCCGGTTCTCGATCTCCTCTTTCTTAGCCTTCCCGAACCAAATGGCGCCGGCCAACCACCCGGTAGTCATCCTGACGTGGCGCCCGGTAAGCAGATTTTCGATCACGGTCATATGCGGGAAGAGTGCGATGTTCTGGAATGTGCGGGCAATGCCGCGCTCGGCGGTGACGTTGGGTTTCAGACCCATCAGGCTCTCGCCTTTCCAGAGGATCTCCCCCTCCTGGGGCCGGTAGACCTGATTGATCGAATTGAACAGAGAGGTCTTACCCGCGCCGTTGGGCCCGATGATGGCAAAGAGCTCACCGTCATCGACGTGGAACGAGACCCCGTCGATCGCCTTCACCCCCTGGAACGAGAGATGGACGTCATTGACCTCGAGCAGATGGGCATAGTCCTTCGGACCGGAACGATCTGTTCGCTGCTTGAGGGTCCCGCGGTTGGTAGTCATGAACTGCCTCCTCCTTGATTGCCGGCCGACTTTGGCCGTGTGGCTCCAGGATCGAGCGGCCGAGCGTCGCCGGGGACCACATGCGCCAGACTCGAATAGGCCAGTGCCGTCGGCCAAACAGACGCCGGTCGGCCGGGGCTTCCGCTCTCGCTCGAGTCTTCGTTCATGAGAGCCACCTCCTTGATTTGCCGGCCGACTTTGGCAGTATGGCCCCAAATCACGAGAGCCACCGTTTCCTTCGTTTGTAGTGCTTTACGTCGCGGAAGGACTTTTGCTCGCCACTGGCGTGGAGGCCGAGGTAGAACTCCTGGACGTCCTCGTCTTTGAGCAGCTTCTCCGGTTTGCCGTCCATCACCATCTTCCCCGTCTCCATCACATACCCATGGTGGGCGATCGAAAGCGCCATGTTTGCGTTCTGCTCGATCAGCAACACCGATGTTCCCTGTTCGTTGATCGACTTGATGATCCCCTTTACTTCCTGAACCAGCAACGGGGCGAGACCGAGGGAGGGCTCGTCGAGGATGAGGAGCTTCGGGTTCTGCATGAGGGCACGGCCGATGGCGAGCATCTGTTGTTCACCTCCGGAGAGGTAACCGGCTGTCGAGCTCCGCCGCTCTTGCAACTGGGGAAACATCGTCATCACCCGGTCGTGTGCTTCACTCACCGCTGCGGCGTCCCGGTTGATATATCCGCCGGCGCGAAGGTTGTCTTCAACGGTCATTTCGGCGAAGATCCGCCGGCCTTCCATCACCTGGCTGATCCCCCGGCGAACCCGGGCGGATGGTTCCTCATGGGTTATGTCGACGCCGTTGAAGCGGATCTCTCCTTTGGTGATGTCACCTTCGTGGACTTCGAGCAGCCCGGTGATGGCCCGTAAGGTAGTTGTCTTCCCCGCCCCGTTGGCCCCGAGCAGCGCCACGATCTGGCCGTCGGGAACTTCGATGGATATCCCGCGCAACACCAGGACAACGTCGTTGTAGACGACCTCGAGGTTCTCCAGGTTCAACACAAGCGCCACCTTCTCCTAACCATCAGCTCTGGGCACTGAATGCCCACAACAAACGGCTCGCAGGGTGTGGACCCGGTGGCGGGCATAGTGCCCGCCACCGTCCACTAATGGGTTAGATCAACCCTCGAGCACGTAACAAGCTCCGGTGAACTCGTACGCTGCTGCGATTTCCGACGTGAAGTTGCTCTCCACGATTTGCGTCCCGGTCGGGGCGTCCAGACTCGGACGTGTGATCCACTGGGACCGTTGCACGATGTCGTTCGGCTCGCCGGAGAACACCTCTTCTGGGCCGAGTCCATCGAACTCCACCGAAGTCAGCGACTTGGCTGCGGCCAGAACACCGGCCTGGGTCATGTCACCCGCATCGTATGCCGCCAGCAATGCCTGATGCAGGATGGCGGCCTCGATGAAGCCTTCCGCGTAGAAGTCAGTCGGAGGAGCACCCGCTGCCTCCATGACAGTACGGACATTGGCAGCACCTTCGGACTCACCGTCCCATGGCTCGTAGTACGACGAACCGATGAAGTCGCGGGCGATAGCGTCGCGAATCGGAGAGTCCTCAGCTACGAAGGCTGGGTTCCAAGAGGGAGCCGCACCCGACCACGTGGCTTCGAATCCGGTGGCAATTGCACGACCGTAAACGGCCGAGAAAGCGCCAGGAGTCGCGGTGTAGAACACGAGATCTGCGCCGCTCCCGGCGATACCAGCTGCTACCTCGTCGAAAGTGGCTTCGCCACCTGGCCTAGGGTCGACCCGACCGATGCCGTCATAGACGACCTCGAGCCCAAGGGCCTCTGCTGCGAGCACTGCGCCGGCCGCCGAGTCGAGCCCGTAGTCACCAGGGATCGATGCAATGGCGATGGTCGGGCTGTCGATCCCCGACTCGTCGACCATGTACTCGATCAGGTTCATCGCCTCGATGCAATACGGCGCACCATGGGGAAGCAGGTTGGAGTTGATCGCCGGATCGGACCAACCCGAGTACCAGGTGAGCGGAATCGCGAGGATCCCATCGGCCTGGAGATCGGAGTTGATTGCAACGGTGTGCGGTGAGCCAGTGGAGTGGCCGAATGCCACAACTTCACCCTTCAGCTCTTCATAGAACTGAACATGTGCGGTCACGTCGTACACGGTGTCGACTGTTTCCAACTCAACCATGAGGCCGTTGATGCCGCCGGAGGCATTTACCTGGCCCCAATATGCGTTGTGTCCGGCCACGATCGCGGTCACGAGTGGGCCGAAGGGACCGGTGAGGTCCGACAGGAGCCCGACCGTTATGGTCTGGGCTTCGAGATCGACACCAACATCGGTCAGGATTTCCATGGGCTCTTCACCCATCGTGGTGGTGGTCTCTTCACCCATGTCCTCGGTTGTGGTGGTCTCTTCGCCGCCGCCCGCCGTCGTCGTGGTCTCTTCGCTATCGCCGCCACAGGCAGCAAGCACGAGACCAAGGACGAGCAAGATCGACAACCATTTTGATTTGATCTTCATTTTTTCCTTTCCTCCTCAGTTAGCGGGGCCGGAGGCCCCTTGTCAGACCGCTCAATATGTGAACGGCCAACCCTTCCAATAGTTGCGGATTCTGAGCCATATGCCGTAAAGACCCAACGGCTCAAAGATTAGGAACCCAATGATCAACAAGCCGTAAATGACGAGATTCAGCTGATCGATGCCCAAACCGGGAGCGACGCCAGGCGCAGTGTTGATCAATCCGAAATCTGTCTGGTCCGTGGATACGACTATGTCGAAGATCGATGCCAGGAAGCTGTCCCCGGCCTCGACGACATCCTGCATCCACCCGGTCACGTCGCGGATGATCCTGGGGAGGAGGATTACGAACGCCGAACCCATCAGTGTCCCCGACACGGTCCCAGCGCCGCCGATCAACACGATGGCGATGAACTGCACCGAGAGAAAGAGGATCCAGGTCTCGGGGATGGAGCGGCCGACAAAACTCGCCAGCAGGGCACCCGACACGCCGGCAAAGAACGAAGATATTGCGAAGGCAAGCGTCTTGTACTTGAACTCGTTCACCCCCATCACCTCAGCTGCGATGTCACGGTCGCGAATCGACATGAAGGCGCGACCCACTCTGGTCCGCTGCAGATTCTTGGCGAAGAGGATGAACAGCGCAGCCAACATCAGGAGGAACAGGTACGTCTTGCCCGTCGAGTCGAGGTTGAAGATCCCGAACCAGGTCCCTTCCTCTGCGAAGCTGACCAGCGGCCCTTCCTCCTTCCACAGCTTGATCTCGAAGGGAGGATGGGACCGCCCCGATTGGGAGCCTCCGGTGATGAAATCCAGGTTGCTCCAGAGGTACTCGCCGATGAAGACGAGTCCCAGGGTCACAATCGCCAGATACAGCCCGCGGACCCGGACCGCGGTAGGGGCGATCAGCACACCAGCGAGCGCCGGGATCAATCCTGCGAGGGGTAGCCAGATCCAGATGGGCAGCCCCAAACCCCACAACCCTCCCCCGGGCATTCCGAGCACTGCAGCCACATAGGCGCCGAGACCCATGAAGAAGGCGTGCCCGAGTGAGACCTGGCCGGCGAGGCCGGTGAGGATGTTGAGGCCTAGAGCGCCAATGGCGAAGATCAGAACGGTGGCGAGGAGTCGCATCCAGTCGCCCTCTGCCAGGAAGCTCGGGCCGGGAAGCGATCCCGTCGGGTTCTCGCCACCACCAATGGAGCCCTCCCGGAAGAGCGGGATGGCAACCAGGAACGCTATGAAAAGAAAGAGAGCGACCCTCTTTGTGGTGGTGTTGACGATGGCCTGGTCGGCCTCATAGCTCGTATAGAGCATGGGTCGGCCCCTCATCGAAGCCCTTCCTGGTCTCGAGCGCTCATACGCGTCGGATTTCCTCGGTGCCGAACAGGCCGTGGGGCTTCACCAGCAATACGAGCAACATGACGAGATAGGGGACAACGCCACCGAAGCCCGTGCCGAGAAAGTCCCAAGGCAGGAGGGCCGAGTAAGACTGGGCAAGGCCGATGATGAGACCACCGACCACCGCCCCGACGATCGAGTCGAGCCCGCCAAGGACGATTGCGGGAAAGGCGGCGAAAGCAAAGAAAGCCGTCTGCGTGTCGAGGCCCGCGGCCCGCCTAGGAAACAGCGAAAGGAAGACTCCAGCGACCGCAGCAAGCACCGCACCGATGCCCCAGGACAGGGAGAAGATCCTGCCGACGGCGATGCCCTGGGCCCGAGCGGCCTCCTGGTCGAAAGCAGTGGCCCGCATAGCGACGCCGGTGCGACTCCGGAAGAACAGGGCTACGGCGACCACCAGGACGACCGTCACAGCCATCTGGACGATTTCAGTGTGGGCGATACGGACCCATCCCAGATCGAGGATGGCGGTGCCCCAGGGATCGCCAAGCGGTCGCGAGTTGGTGCCGATAAAGTCGTTGGTGATTGCACGCAACACGATATCGACCCCGAGGGTGACGATTGCCACTGCAAAGAGCGCTTCACCGATCATCGGGCGAATGAAGATTCTCTCCAGGAGCATTCCCAGGCCGAACGCGACAACCAGTGCGAGCAGCACCGCGAGCGACCAACTCACCCATGCCGGCGACCCCGGCATCCAGCGTTCCGGGACGTCCCAGACCGTGGCGAACACCGCGACGAAGAAGGCGCCCACGGCGGCAATCGCCCCGTGTGCGAAGTTCAGCACCTGCGTCGCTTTGAAGATGATGACGAAACCCATGGCCAGAAGCGCATAGATCGAGCCCAGCGCCAGACCCTGGACGAAGAGCGTCGCGACCTCCGAGACCTCTTGCTTGGTCGCCTGGGCGAGCACCACTATGTCTGGCATCAGGAGCTGTACATGTCCTGGATCAAATCGCCGAACATGTCTTCCATCGCGGTCCGCTTCAGCTTCTGGGTCGCAGTCAGCTCGCCGTCCTCGTGATCGAGCTCTTTGGGGATCAGCTTGAACTTCCGTATGTTCTCGACCCGGGCAAACTTCTCGTTGGTCTTATTGACCACGCCCTGGATCAGCTCGATCACGTCGGGCTTCTCGGTCAGGTCCCGATAGGTGGTGTACGGCAGCCCACGGCGTGTTGCCCAGTCGCCCACGACGTCGAACTCGATACTGATCAGCGCGCTGAGGAACTTGCGCCCGTCTCCGATGACCATCGCCTCCTTGACGTAAGGAGAGGTCTTGATGGAGTTTTCGATCTCGGACGGCGAGATGTTCTTGCCGCCAGAGGTAACGATGATGTCCTTGATCCGGTCGACGATCTTGATATGGGTGCCGTCGACCCACTCACCGACATCGCCCGTCCTCAGCCATCCGTCCTCGGTGAATGCCTGGGCAGTCTTCTCCGGTTTGTTCCAGTAGCCCTTGAACACCCCCGGGTGTTTGGTCTGGATCTCGCCGGTCTCCTCGTCGATCCTGAAACCGATCCCCTCGTAGGGCTCCCCGACGGTGCCAACCTTGTTTCGGCCGGGGAAGTTGGTGGTGGCGACAGCTGCGTTCTCGGTCATCCCGTACAGCTCGTAGATGTCGATACCCATCCCGAGGAAGTCGCGAATCACCTCGGGTGCAATTGGAGCCGCACCAGACGCCGAATACCGCGCCCTGCGGAGCCCGATCCTCTCGTGGAGGGCCCGGAACACAAGGGGATACCCGATTGCGTAGAGCGCCCTGGTGGCGAAGGTGTGCCTGCCATCGTTATCGACCCGAGCCCGCCCGATGTACGACGCGATCTTCATCCCGAGACCGAACCAAATCCGTTTGAACCAGGTCCCGTCCCTGCCTTTGATCGCAATCGACGCATGGATTTTTTCCCAGATCCGGGGGACGGCGAAGAAGATGGTCGGCTGGATCTCCCTGAGATTTTGCTGGACTGTCTCGATCGACTCCGCGAAGTTGAGCGAGGGACCGTTGGCCGCCATCGTCCACGTCGAGAAGATCCTCTCGGCGACGTGGCACAGCGGAAGATAGGTCAATAGAAGGTCGTCGGGGCCGACGGGCGGGCCGTCGGTTCTCCCCTCCGACCTGACGAGGGTTTCGATGCAGAACTCGAAGTTGTCGTTGGTGAGCATCGCCCCCTTGGGAGGTCCGGTGGTGCCCGAGGTGTAGACAAGGGTCAAAAGGTCCTCACCGGTCGCCTCCGCCATACGCTGCTCGACAGCATCCGGATTGGCGTTGCGTTGTTCCTTGCCCAGCGCCAGGAAATCGTCCCAGAAGAGGAAGCGGGGGTCGTCTCTCCACCGCCGGAAACCCCTCGGTTCGATGTGAATGATCGTCTTGACGTGGCCGAGTGACCCTTCGACCTCCATCACTTTGTCCGCCTGCTCCTGATCCTCGGCGAGATGGATCGCCGCGCCTGAGTCCGTCAGCAGGTACTCGACCTCAGCAGCCGGATTGGTCGGGTAGAGACCGACGGTGACGCCGCGGGCGGCAACGGTGGCCAGATCGAGGATTACCCACTCCGGTCTGTCTTCGGATTGAATCGAAACCCGATCACCGGGCTCGAGGCCCAGAGCAATGAGGGCGTGGGCAGCATCGTGAATCGTCTCCCAGAGGTCACCCCAGGTGATCTCCTGCCATATCCCGTAATCCTTCTCACGCATCGCCACGCCGGCGGGGTTGGAAATGGCGCGATCGCGGACAAGTGCTGCCGGGGTCATGAAGCCGGCATCGGTCGTTGGAGCGCCGGGTCGCTCAGCGAGTGTGGTCATTTAATTGGTCCTCCTCACGAGGGCATGACAATAGGCATGCTGATCCCCGCAGGGAGGCGAGAACCTGAAAAATCCGCTGCGTCTTGGCGATTTAGGACCCGCGCGACCACACTGCTTCGCCGGGTCGATGCTCCTTCTTCCAGATCGGGGCGCGGGCCTTCAGCTCATCGATGATGTACTCCCCTGCTGCGAATGCATCCTTGCGATGTGCGCTTGACACCGCTACGGCGACCGACGACTCACCAAGCATCACCTCACCGGATCGGTGTTCGACCGCCACCGCGAGGATGGGCCATTTTTCCAATGCTTCGGTAACTACCTCTTCGATCTTCGCCTCGACGAAGTCCTCGTAGACCTCGTAGTCCAAATGGGTAACGCCGTCGCGGCCGTGTGAGTGGTCACGAACCGTGCCCAGAAATAGGACCGTTGCCCCCGAATCGGGCCGACCGACCTCGGCGACGAGGGCGGCAGTGTCGATTGCATCCTCCCCTACCCTGACCCTGACCGATTGCTGAATCCCATCCATAGAATCAGGATATATGACACCCGAAGGTCCGGATGACCCGCCGCCGCAGGCCGACGAGGATTTTCACGTCACCTACGACACCTACGAAGCCGGCGATGCCGGACGGCGTGAACGGAAACCGATAGACGCCTGGACGGTAGTGCTCGGTATCTTCGGCGGTGTCCTGCTCGGGACCGGGGTCACTTTCGCGACTCTCGGGTTCACCGGGGTGTTCACCGAACCCACGGTGCCCACGATCCCACCGGCACCCACCCTCACCGCCCCTCCGCCCACCTCTGCGCCACCAACTCTTATCGATAGCTCGACCGTCTCCGCAGTGGCCGAGCGGGCGATTCCCTCGATTGTTACGGTCGAGGCCTCCGGCTTCTTCGGGACGGGGGGTGGGAGCGGTGTAGTCTATGGAGACGACGGATATATCGTCACCAACAGTCATGTGATTGCGGGCGCCTCGTCTATTGCAATCGTGTTCTCGGATGGTGCCCGCTTCCCGGCCGAGATCATAGGGGACGACCCTCTCACCGACCTGGCGGTGCTCAGGGTCGCCCGCTCCGACGTCACCTCGATCGACATCGGCAGTTCGGCGGATGTAGTTATCGGCCAGGCCGCTATCGCTGTAGGCAACCCACTCGGCCTCACCGGCGGGCCCAGTGTGACCTCAGGGATCATCAGCGCCCTCAACCGATTCCTCGACGTTGAAGCCGGCAATCGCCTCTATGGCCTGATCCAGACCGACGCTCCGATCACAAGAGGCTCGAGTGGCGGGGCGCTCCTGGACGGAAACGCCCGCCTGATCGGGATCACCACCGCGATTGCAGTGAGTGACGTCGGTGCCGAGGGGCTCGGTTTTGCAGTTCCGATCGATATCGCGACCGGGGTCATCGCCGACTTGATCGAGGCTGGCGAGGTCGCCCACGCTTTGCTCGGGATCGCCGGCGAAACTGCGTTTGCCACGAGCGACGGCGCCGGATTTCCGGTCGGGGTGCTGGTCACCGACATCCTGGGCAATTCGGCGTACGAGGCGGCGGGTGGCCAGGAGAACGATGTCATCACCTCCATCGACGGTCTTGCCGTCGACACACTCGACGAACTCCTGGCCCGCATCCGATTTCTCCGGGCGGGTGACGTCGCGACGGTCGTGATTCTCCGGGGTGACGCACAACTCGAGCTTGAAGCCACAATGGGTTTACTTGAATCATGAGCGATGACATCTTCTCCAAACTCTTCGAGCTCTTTGACCAGCCAGGCCCCATCAACTGGAAGCTCGCCGCGGAGGTCGCCCGGAGCATCACCGGTGAACGTGTGCCCGTCGAGCCGTGGGCGGCGGAGGAGTACCGGGAGCTGGCGCGTCTCATCGAATACCGGCTGGAGCCGATCTCGCCCTTCCGGGTGACACCAGCAACAGACGTGACACCTGTCGATTCCAGGGAGTGGGCAGAAACCCACCTGGAGAGCTACGGCAGAGTTGTGGAACCCTTCGGCGACTCGGTTACCGGTGAAGGCCCCGCCGCACCGCTGATGGCCCAACTCAAGCCGGCGATGATCGGCCTCCAGGTCGGGTCCCTGGTCGGATCCCTGTCCACCTGGAGCGTTGCGACTTTCGACGCTGGGATCCCCCCGGATCGGCCGGGGCCCCTGTCGATCATCGCCCCCAACGTGGACAAGCTGCTCGCCGCCACCGAGATCGACGAGAAAGAGGTCAGGCTCTGGGTTGTCGCCAACGAAGTCGCCTTCCGCGCGGTCAGCGACATCCCCTGGATTCAAGACCATCTGGCCCGCCTCGTCGAACGTTATGCAGAGGCGGTCAAGATCGATCCAACCCAGCTCAGCGGGCTGATGATGGGTGGAGCCGACCCGGCTGCAATCGAGGCCGCAATCGAAGAAGCCGGTGGGATCGAGCAGTTCGTTGGAGGCGAAGAGGCCGAAGGCCCCCGCCTCGAGCTCGAGGCATTCCTCGGCACGATCACCGGCTGCGCCCGGCTCCTCGCCCGGCGGAGCACTGCTGAGCTGTCGCTGAACTTCGACGCCATTTCGGCGGATCGCGATCTTCTCCGCGAGACCGACCTCGATGCCGCCCCGGGTCTGATCGGTGTCGGGGCGGTTCCGCCCGAAGTGACCGTCCTCGGGGACGCTTTCAATCAGGAAGTGGAGACCCGTTACGGTAACGATGCGCTGATGACCCTCTGGTCCGACCCGACTCGGATGCCGTCGGCGGCCGAACTCAGAGACCCCACGGCCTGGGCTGCCAGAGTCCTACTAGACGGCTGGAACGCCTAGCGAGCAGCCGACAAAGGAGGGCTGAGGGAGGAGGGAGAGGTCCGCTCGGGCTGGGAGCTCGCGTGCCGTCGATGGGTACGCCCCACCCTCCCCTCCGACCTAGAAGGTCGGAGGTACTCCCTCCGCAAGCGGAGGGAGAGAATCGGTTGTCGGAGGGAGAGAATCGGTTGTCGGAGGTACTCCCTCCGCAAGCGGAGGGAGAGAATCGGTTGTCGGAGGTACTCCCTCCGCAAGCGGAGGGAGAGAATCGGTTGCGGAGGGAGAGAATCGGTTGTCGGAGGTACTCCCTCCGCAAGCGGAGGGAGAGAATCGGTTGTCTGAGGTACTCCCTCCGCAAGCGGAGGGAGAGACGCGTGTCGAGGTACCCAGCAGTAAAGGGTGGGAGAGCTGCAACCAGAAGGAGTCCTTACCCGAACAGGTTTCTCCATAGTTTGCGGAAGAAGCCGGCGTCGTATGGGGAGGGGAGTTCCTCGAGGACCTGGTTGTGCATGTCCGGGGGCAGGTCACCGATCAAGGCCATCCCTCCACCCTGGACCGGCCACGTGTAGGTGACCTGTCCGGGGCTGAATTCGCGCAGGTAGTTGTCGCCATCGACGAGATGGCCCACTCCTCCTTCGAGCACGATCTCGACTGTGCTTTCGAATACTGCGAACGAGAAGAAGCCATCGGAGTAATACCCGAAGGTGAGGCCGGCGTCGTCGACGTAAGCATCGAGCAACGCGAAGCCTCCGATGCGTACGGGGAGAAGGCTCGCGGAGTTCACTTCCAGTTCCTCGCTCGGGCCGGTCTCGGAGATCTCCCACTCGGGAGCCTGCGGGTCGAATGAGACGAAACGCCGCTCACAGTACGGCTCGCCATCGCCATCGAATGTCGTGACCACAAGCAGCACACCGGTCTCCATATCGACGACGAGCTCTGCACGGGGAACGTCGCCATCGAGAAGTTCGTAGCGAGTGGCGGTGCGCCCCAGATAGGACACTTCCTCTGTCTCCTCAACCGTGTAGGCCTCGGCGGCTAGCTGGTCGTCTTCCGCCGCTTCGTCGCCTGACACTGTGGCGCTATCGACGACGGACCCGTCTGATTGCACTACCCATCCGCCGTAGCCCGACCACACCTGCGGGCCCGACTCGCTCTTGCCTCCGTACCGCACCTCTCCACCGCGCTGCTCGAGCTCGATGAGGGCATCGCGGGTTCCGTCGGGAGTGGAGCAGCTGATCAGCTGTTCGGCTGAGTAAGAGGCCGAGCGGGATTCCTCGAGCAACTCGTCGAGATCGACGGCAAGGGCAACGCTCTGCGGCATCATCATCACCAGGACGAGTACGACCAACCGTTTCATTCGGGAAGCTCGATGAGGTCGGGAAGAATCACCTTCGCCGGTCCGAAGGCCGGATCTAGGGACACCCTGGCGGCGAAACGGGAGTTGAGGTCGTCCGCTGAGATCGTCGTCGCCGGAGGCGTTACCAGGGCGGCAATCGCAATCACCGCGATGACGACCGCAGCCGCAGCGCTTGCCCAGAATCCGCGATTCCGATGCAATGGCAGAACCTCAGCCAGAGGGACCAGGCCTTCAGGCACTTCCATAACCGGAAGCGAACGGACGGCCGCCCTCACGTGCTGGATCTCGATCAATTCGTTGGAACAGCGTCCGCATTCACCCAGGTGCTGGAGAAGGCCCCGGAGTTCGCTCCCCCCGAGCTCACCGTCGAGATAGGCGCCGATCAGTTCACTCGAGTGCCTCATGACAGGCTCTCTCTCAGCAGTCTCCGACCGCGATGGATCCTGCTCCGAACCGTACCGACCGGAACTGCGACTGCCGCGGCGATCTCGTCATAACTCAGCCCGACCACGTCACACATCACGACCGCCTCGCGAAATTCGAAAGGCAGCTCGAGCAGCGCCTTTTGGATGTCGTCGCCGAGATTGACACGCGCATATTCCACGTCTGCACCTGGAGATTGAGCGAGGCTCCAGCGGTCGACTTCATCGGGCAGCGGCGTGGTTGGTCGACGGTTTTCCTTGCGCACGTTGTCGAGAAAGGCGTTTCTCGTGATCCGCCACAACCAACCTTCGAAACTGCCTGGCTGGTATTGCTCGAGGCCCTTGCGGACACGGAGGAGCACTTCCTGTACGAGGTCGGCAGCGTCGTTTGGATTGCCCGTGAGGCGATAGGCAAAGTTGTAGATCTTCCGTCCGTAAACACGCGCTACTTCTTCCCAGGTCAGTGGTGCAGATTCAGTCACTAACTATTCACCCCCATGAACGCCACCGGAGGTAGATAGGTTCCCGGTGCCCTATCCAGCGGATCGTGCGTGTATTGCAACGGCCCTTGTCGCCCCTGGCGGCGACCTCGCACTTGATGCACGGCCCGGTGCGCCTGCATCCTGCGTCCTTGCCAGGAACGACAATGCGGATTCCATCCGTTGGAGTTTGAAATATCAAGCGAATCCACCGGACAGGACTCTGGAATCGGAAAAGATCTGGGCGGAAATTCCTGGACGCGTCTATGAATCGGGTGTATTGGCCTCTGACTCTTCGTCGACGCCTTTGTCGAGCCCCTTGCGGAACTCTTTCGCCGATGCCCCCAGCGAACGAGCGAGATCGGGAAGCTTCCGTGCACCGAAGATCAGAACCACGACGAGCAGAACGATCAGCCATTCCTGTCCTCTGAGCAAAACCGACCTCCTTCGACTGCAATCAGACTACCCAGCGGAGTGTGTTAGCTAATGGCCATCGAGTCAATGAACTCCTGGAGCCGCTCCCGGGTGATGAACCGGAGCCTGGGCTCGTTGCGCTCGATGTCGTAGATCATGAAAGGGGCGTACTTCTCGCTGACGAACACACCACGTCTCGCTCCGGACATGGCGAACCGGCCGGCGAAAGCCCGGACCCGGCCTTCATCGACTTCGGGGTGATCGCCCGGGTTGTATCCCTCGACCACGACCAAAGTTGTCTCTCCGTCTTTTATCGCGTTGAACACTCCCGGCTCCGGCGAGGCCTCGACCTGATAGCCGAAGAGTTTGAGGAGGCCGAGGATCACCTCCTGTCCGCTCGCCCGGTCGATATCGACGCCCGCGGCCCGCAGTCCTCGCTGTAGGCCCTTGGGGATCTTCAGCTCCTTGCCGATTGCCGGCAATTCGTCGGCCGGAACCTTCGACTTCGTCTCGTAGGTGGCTGCTGGCTGGAAGTCCGAATCCGCCTTGAAAGGGTCGGGTGCCACATTTCCCAGATGGAGGAGGCTCACAGGAGGAGGCGGTGGAAGCACACCTGGCGAGGGCAGTTTGGCGCGGGCTACCTGGCGTGGGGAGCCTCTTCCGGCAAAGACCACAACTTCGTGGACGTCGGCAATAGGGAGGCTGTGTTTCTTGTCCCGAAGCACTTCCATAGCCTCGTCGAGCAGAATCTCGTTGAGAACCTCGTCGTCTTCGTCATCGAGAGGCACGTCGAAGGTAACGCGCGCTTCGGATCCAACCACATGAAACTCGGAAACCGGGGCGCGCTGCACCGCACTCCTGGCACCAGCATCTTTCTCCCCTACAGTGGAAACCTCTCCCAAATGCTCAGCGGTTCGGTTCTTCAGCCAGTTGCGGCCGACAACAACCAGAACCACAACAACAATCAACGCCAGAATGGCCTCAGGCATCGGATCCTCTTTCTTCGCTCACCGAATCAGTGTCCAATTCATCCTGGAGACTAGGCGAAACCGACTCGATCACAACGATCGGGATCTCAGCGGTGGGCTCATCCGCACCTGAGTTGAGCCGGTCGATCACCCGCTGCTTCGAGGATCCGGTACCGAATGCCGTAACGACGTCCCCGTTGTGGAGAACGGTCGAGCCGTCAGGGACGAGGACCTGGCGGTCCCGCCGCACCGACACCAGCGTCGAGCCTTCGGGCCAACTCACTTCCCCAACCTTCCGGCCGTCGGCCATGGAGCCGGGGGGAATGCGGAAGTCGTAGTAGCCGGCGCCGGGATCGACCCGTTGTGCCAGCCGGGCCCGTTCCAGACCGGCATCGGTCGAAGACCCGAGCGCCTCGTGATAGGCGCGCACTGCGTCTTCACGCCGGAACAGCCCGACCAACCTGGTGGGGTCGTGCTCGTCGACCACGGGGAGGCGGCCGACACCGAGCACGGCCATCCGCTCCAACGCCTGAGATACCGGACTGCTCGGGACCACTGTGACCGGTCGTGGGGTCATCACCTGTTCGACTCTCACTGTTGAATGGTCTTTTTCAGACCGGTTGATGTCGGTGACGGTGATAATCCCGACCAGGCCCAAATCCCCAACCACCGCAGTCCCGTGGGAGCGGTGCCTGGTGAGGTTTGCCGTGGCCGCTTCCAGAGTCTCCTCCGGTCTCGCCACGTAGCCCGGCAAGCGCATCACCCGACTCACCGTGATTGTGTCGAGAAGATCGACGTCACCCGTCGCCCGGATCCGGATTCCCTTCCGTTTCAGGGCGAGGGAGTAGACCGAGTCCGGCGAGAGTCGGTCGGCCAGGAACGTCCCGAGGACGGCGGCAAGCATCAGAGGGAGAATCAGCCCGTAGTCACGCGCACCGGTGATCTCGAACACAATCAAGATGGCAGTCAGCGGAGCGCGCCCCACCACAGCGAACATTGCGGCCATACCAACTACTGCGAAGGCCCCGGGTTCGAGGTCGAAGGCAAAGACAGGATCAAAGATCCTGGCAAAGGCGGTGCCGACGGCCGCGCCCATGAAGAGCGACGGCATGAATGCCCCTCCGGAGGCCCCCGACGAGATGGTCAGGGAGGTCGCAACCGCCTTGCCCACAGCGAGAAGGATGAGCACCCACCAGAAGATCTCTCCTTCGCCGGTCACCGCGGAGAGCCGCTCTGCGTTGAGGAGGGCATTTGTCACTTCCTGTCCGGTTCCAAAGAGCCGGGGCTCGATCATGATCAGGCCCGCTACCAGCAGGCCCGCCCCAACCGGTTTCAGGAATCCCAGCCTGGCATTGTGCTCGGCAGCGAAGCTCTCGATTGCATCGAGCATTCGCAGGAACAGAACCCCGATGACCACGATCGCCAGTGCCATGGCCGCGTACGCAAAGAGTTCCATGAAGTTGCCCAACTGATACCGGCCCGCCTGGATGACCAGTTCCTCGCCCGAATCGAGGACCGCGAGCAGGAGGCTCCGGGACGTGACTGCGGCAGTAACCGAGGCGATGACGATGGCGGACATGTGCCGGGTGGCGAAGCTACCCAGGATGACCTCGAGAGCGAACAGCATCCCGGCGATGGGAGCGTTGAATGCCGCACCGATACCGGCACCGGCGCCAGCCGCTACCAGCGAGCGCACCTGGTCTTCCCCGAGCCGGAACCAGCGCGAGATGACACTCCCCACCGCACCGCCGATGTGGACGATCGGACCCTCGCGCCCGGCGGAGCCACCTGAACCGACGGTGAGCGAGGTGGCGATGATCTTCAGCGGGAAGACCCGTTTTCGAATGTGGCCTCCGGTAACCGCCAGCGCCGCCGCCGCCTCGGGAACGCCGTCTCCCGCGATCTCCGGTGCGAAGCTTCGCGCCAGCCACCAGGCAAGGAGGAACCCGATCGGCACCGTCAGCAGGATCCAGACCGAGCCATCGTGGATCCGCAGGCCCGAGGTCAGGTGAGCGATAACCTCCAGCAGGAGGACCAAGGCCACGGCACCGAGGCCGACACCCACCCCGACGAGGGCGGATACCAGGAGGAAACGGCTCGTTTCCTTCTGTGCGATAACGCCAACAGCGGGCAGCTTCTTGATTGCTTCGATCGGGCCGGTCATCAGAGGTGACGGTAATTGCGGGCACCTGCGGTGCCACGGCCATCAGGGCGATTCCTCGAACCGATCAGGCCCGTTGAACGAGCCCCGCAAGTCGTCGTAGCATCCTGTCGTGGCACCGCAGACCGACTGGAACCCGCTTTTGGCAGATGAACTGACCAAGCCCTACTGGTCCGATCTGATGGCTTTTGTCGAAGCGGAACGGGTGAAACACACCGTCTATCCGCCGGAACCGGAAGTCTTTGCGGCCCTGCACATGACCCCGCACACATCCGTCAAGGCGATGATCCTTGGTCAGGATCCCTACCACGGCGCCGGCCAGGCCCACGGGCTCTGCTTCTCGGTCCGCGCCGGCGTGGCCCCACCACCCTCTCTGGTCAACATCCACCAGGAACTCGAGACCGACACCGGCTGTCCGGTGCCGGAGCACGGCTCGCTCGAGCATTGGGCACAGCAGGGGGTGCTCCTCCTCAACGCCACTCTCACAGTCCGGGCCCACAACGCGGCCAGTCACCAGAAGAAGGGTTGGGAGATATTCACCGACCAGGTCATCCGATCTGTCAACGCCAAGAATGACCGGGTGGTCTTCATCCTCTGGGGATCCTCAGCCCGTCAGAAGAAGGCGTTCATCGACACCAGCCGACACACGATCATCGAGTCGCCCCATCCCTCCCCTTTGTCCGCCCATCGCGGCTTCTTTGGCAGCCGCCCCTTCTCGCGGGCGAACGCGGCACTCGAGGCCGCCGACCGGGAACCGATCGACTGGTGCCTCCCGACATCGACTCAGTAAGTGCTCGGCGTGTCGCGGAAAACGCAACTGCACGCACGCTGGAGTCCCGGTGCGGTACCGTTGCGGCATGTGCCGCTCCATCAAATTGCTAAGAGACGGGGCAGACCCGGCACCTTCGGAGGAAGTGGAGGCAGCAGCACTCCAGTTCGTCCGGAAGATCAGCGGGTTCCGCCAACCGGCCTCACATAACCAGGAAGTGTTCGACAGGGCAGTAGCCGACATCGCCCGAATCTCTGAAGACCTCCTCGAGGGCCTCGAGATCCGGGGTGGCAGAAAGAGTGCCTGAGAACCTGCCGTCAGTGCGTCAGGGTTGATCAACTTCCAGTTCCCTTCGGAGACAACCTCGACGGTGCTGCCGATCACATTGATGGCCGTCCGATCGTCTATTGCGTACGTCGGGACCGGTCCGCTCCAGATCAGCCAAGTTCGACGCCATTACCCTTGGCGATAGCGTTGAGCAGTGCCGAGTGCCCTGCCGTCACGTCCTGGGCGGCCACACCGACACTCTTGAACAGAGTTAGGTCTTCGCCAATCGCCGGGTGGGTGCCGGCCAGCACCTCGCGCAATGAGGCGTTTGGGGTCCGTCCCGCCTGGATCAGATCCCCTGCCTCAGCCGCTGCAGCGTCGTAGTCGTCGACGACCACATACGCTCGCTCGACCGCGACCCTGTGGACCTCGACCATGTCGGGACGGAAGGCACCGACTGCGTTGATATGGGCCCCTTCCCGAACCGCCCCCGGATCGAAGAGTGGATGGGTGGCCGGGGTGGCACAAGAGATGATTTCCGATTGCCGAACTGCCTCGTCGGCGCTGTCGACCGCCTCGCCGCCAACTCTCTCCGCAAGCTCCTCTGCGTGAGAGCGGTCCCGCGACCAGACCAGGATCCGGCCCAGGTCACGCACCGAGCGCACCGCCTCGACCTGATCGAATGCCATCGCCCCTGCTCCCAACATTGCCAGTGTCGATGCCGACCCCGGCGCCAGGATGTCGGTGGCGAGCCCGGCCACAGCGCCGGTCCGGATGGCCGTCAGGGTCGTCCCATCGGCGATCCCCAAAGGATTCCCGTCGGCGTCGAAGACTGCGACCAGGCCCACCGGGTTGCCGGGGACCGTCGAGACCACCTTGATCGCGGTGACATCTCCAACCCGTCCCGGCATGAACATCGATCCGCCCAGCGGAGTGCGCAGCGGGGTCTCGGCGTCTTCCGTGAACGCCACCCGCATCGCTTCTATTGCGTCAGGCATGGGGAGGCTCTCCCGGGTCGCCGCGGCGTCGAGATAGATCACGCCAGGACGCTCTTGGTCTCGACGGTTATCGGCTCGCGGTCCGCGGCAAAAAACGACATCGGAACGTCGGTGTCGAGCGGCACTGTCTCCCCGCTCACTTCCCGGGCGATCATCGAACCGACTGCAGGGGCAAGTTTGAATCCATGCCCGGAAAAGCCATTGGCAACCCAGAATCCGTCGACCTCCGTCGGTCCGACCACGGGATGGACATCCTCACGGTTGATTGTGTAGAGACCGGCGACGCCGGAGACCTGGCCCCTCGGATCGAGGGCGGGGACGCGGTGATGGAAGGCGGCGAGCTTCATCTGGGTGAAGTCGGCATCGGGAACCCTCTTGAAGTGGTCGGGATCGTCGACGATCTCCTCCTCGTCCTCGGGGCGCACCGACCCGACGAGAACCTGCTGGCCCCCCGATTCGGGACGGAAATAGCTGCCCGAAGAAAAGTCCGCACCCACCGGCAACGCCCCCAACTCGGAGGGCCAATCGCGGTAGACGGTTTGGACACGGGTTGGAGTGAGGGTCCACCGGAGGTCGACACCGGCCATCTGGTTCAGTTGGTTGCACCACGGCCCGGAAGCGTTGATCACAAGACCGGCGTCGATCCGGGTTCCGTCAGCCAGGGTCACACCGGTGACCGTATTCCCGGCCCGGATCACACCACCCACCGCGGAGCGGTAACGGACGTCGACGCCGATGGCCCGGGCCGCGTCGATCAAGTCCTGGTTGGCACCCACGGGCTCGGCGTAGCCCCCGCGGGACTCGAACAGGAAGGAGCCCTCGACAGAGCACACGTGCTCCTCGTCACCGCTCATGTCGAGCGGAGCCGTGCACGAGGACAACGACGGAAACATGTCCTGGACGCTGTCCGGGGCGACCGCCTCGGCCGCCACACCCTCTCCCACCAACTTGGCGACATCAGCGTCGACTTTGGAGGAATCCTCTCCCATCATCCACAGGACGCCGATTCTCTGCAGCCCGGAGCGGGGCGACTCGACCTGGAGAAACTCCGACCAGTTTCCGTACGTCTCCTGACCGTGGAATGCGAGCCGCACCACTTCGGGATTTGAATATCGGCAGCGGCAGATCGACGAGGAGGCACCGGTCGAGCCTTCGGCCGGGCCCATCCCCTTGTCGAGGACGACGACATCTTTGATCCCGTGTCTTCCCAGCTGATAGCCGATCGAGGAGCCAATTATCCCTGCACCGACCACAACCACATCGGCCTTCACGCAGGAGTCACCCGGTAATCCCCGTTGGAATCGTCCCAATCGAGTTCGATGAGGCCGCGACGCGCCGCACCTTTGCAGAACTGGAGGAAACCCCCGTATCCGAACTTCTTCTCGGAGAAGTCAGGGTTCTGCTTGCGCAGCTGATTCTTGAGGCCGGACAGAAAGACCTGTGCCTTGCCGTTGGAGAGATCCTTGACCACGCGGGCCAGGAGGTCGAATGCCTGGTCCTCGCCACCTGCCTCCGACGGAAACTGGACCACGGGGTCGCCCCGCCCCGGACCATCCGAGAGCTCGATGACCCCCTTCGATTCGAGATCGCGCAGCAGCTCTCCGAAAGCCCGATAGCCGTGATCGGCCTCAGAAAAAGTCGAATCCTTGCGGAGCATCGCACGCTTCAGCGATGAGGCAAGCACCTCGCCGCCGCTGGAACGGCTCAGTCCTGCAAGCGTCGTTGTGATCAGTGACTCGAGTTCGGGCTCAGTCTCCGTCTCGGTCTCCCCGTTCGACTCGACTTGAGGCTGGCGCGCTCCCTTGGGCCGGCCCGGCTCGACCCCCTCGAGATTCTCGTAGAAGAGGAACTCATCACATGCCGGCGGCAGTAGGGCGGAAGTCGATGCTTTGACCCCGACGCCGATCACCTTCTTGTTCAGTTCCCTGAGCTTGTGTACAAGGGGCGTGAAGTCGCTGTCACCGGTGCAGATGACAAATGTCCCGACGTAGTCCCGCTCGAATGCGAGTTCGATCGCGTCGACCACGAGCTTGATGTCGGCAGCGTTCTTTCGTGCTGCGCCCATTCGCTGCGGGATCTCGATCAGCTCGACGTGGCTCCGGGTCATTGCCTGGCGGGCATCGTCGAACATCGTCCAATCCGCATATGCCTTGCGGGCGACCACCCTCCCCCTCTCAGCGAGGGCATTGGCGATGGGCTCGAAGTCGAACACCATCCCGTTGAGCGCTTCTCTTGCACCTATCGCCAGGTTCTCGAAGTCGATGAACAGGGCAATTCTTTCTTCTTCCATGCCATTGAATGTAGCCATTGCGAATCATTCAGCAGTTGCGGAACCCGCTCCTGGCGCGTGCAGGGGGCAACGATCCTGGTCAATCCGTCGGTGCCGATGAGTAGGTTCGATCCTGCGAAGGGGGCAATGTGGATCCGATAAATGAAACTCCGGCCGAAGAAGGCACAGCAAAGGGGATCCCGATCAATGAGATCAGGGTCCACGGCGTGTCCGGGACCCCTCCCCGCGAGATGCTGTACACCGACCCGGTTCCTCGACTCGACGGCGACCAGTTCGCCCGGATCTTTCGGAAGAGGCCCAGCATCGACGCCACACACAGGTCCGGGCGTCCCTACAACACCGAAGCCTTCCATTGGGGAAGCCTGACCACCGGCCATTGGCTCACGTCTGTATGGATCCTGCTCGCTCCTTTCGCGTTCGCCAACGTGGCGGGCTGGATGGCGTTGCGCCGCTCGACATTCCATCGCTCCACCATCCGCCTCGCCGGGCTGGCACTGACCTGTCTCGGGGTCGCCCAGATGGGATACCTTCTCGTCGCCGTGCCGCTGCTCTACGCCTCTGTGCAGGGTTGGGGTGAATCCGGTTTCGCCATTGTTCGGGCCGTTACCGCACCGGGATATGTCCTTGCATTCGGCGCGGTTGTGCTCCGACTCTCGACCCAGTCGCACTTCGACCCGTTGACCTACCCGCGGCGGTTCGAGCTGCTGTTCTCGACCAGAGTCGCGGCGATGAAGCCCGACGGAGTCGATGACGATGCCCCCATATGGGACGACCCGGCGACATCGCGGGTTACCGATCCGGCGATGTGGACGGCGCACCCGATCGTCCATCGGTTGCGAAGAGTCCACTATGCGGGCGGCCAGTTCGTCGTCTGCCTCATTCTTGCCGGAATCGTCGACTCCGACCCGATGCGATGGATCGCCGTCGCAGGGCTCGGGGTGACCGCCCTTCTGCTCGTCCTCTCGACTGCAGCGGCCGCCAACCGCCTGGTGCTGGTGGCGACGGCATGGATACCTACCGTCGCCCTCGGCGTGGCGCTGTCTGCAGTGGCAATGTTTGTCCTCTCTGATGCAGCTCCCGATATCGACGCTGTCCACCGTTCCACGCTGCATGTAGCGATCGCACTCGGTGCAACGGCGGCCCTGGCCGCTTTCGCCGGGATCCCGGGGATTGGATCCCTCACGATCGCGACATTCCTCGGAGGCGCCTTCGGCGTCGGCGCGGGCCTGGTCGCCGAAGATTTGCTTGCGGTCGGCGACAACCTCGTCACCAACGGCGGTGCATGGGTCCTCCCCGCCGCATTGGTGTTCGTGCTCCTCGTTGCTTTCCTCGCGATGGGCCTCACCTACGCCGGTCCACCGGAGTTGACCAGAGACGGAACGGTTGGTGTCCTCCTCACCCGCATCACCCGGAGGTCGAAACTGCTGCTCACCGGGGCGGCGGCCTTCGGCCTCCTCGCCGGGACGCTTGCGGTGGTGCAGGCCTGTCTTCTTGCTTCCGGTATGTGCCAGCCCGATGCCCTCACCGAATTCGCGGGCGCAGATCTCGCGGTGCTGGTGCTTCTCGTATTGATACTCGTGGTGCCGGCAATAAGGGTCTACAGGTTCAAACCCACCGTCTCGGGTCTTCTGGCGCTGCTCGCTGGAGTTGTCACGTGGTTGGGAGTCGCCGATCCCCAGTTCGGCTCGTTTGTCCCCGGTGACTACCTAAATGCCCTTCCCCTCTCCCGGACACTCATCTTCGTTGCACCGATATACGCCATCGGGCGTAGCGTGCTCGGCGCCTATCGACAGGGAGCTTCGAGCCGCAAGGTTGGAGTCATCTGGGATGTGGCGTCCTTCTGGCCCCGTTGGTTTCACCCATTGGCACCACCTGCGTACGGTCCGAAGGTAGTCACGGAGCTGAAACGACACATCGAATCGGGGAGCGTCGAGATTCTCTCGGCTCACTCCCAGGGGTCGGTCATCGCCGCGATCGCAACGCACCAGGCTTCGTTGGCCGGCAAAGGGGTTCCTTCAGGGTTGATCACCTATGGCAGCCCGATTGGTCTCCTCTACCGTAGGCTCTTCCCCGATACCGGCATCGACCGTCTCGTCGACACAGTCCCCCTGACGATGGCCCGGGGATGGACAAACCTGTGGCGCGTCGACGACCCCATCGGCGGTGAGCCGCTCGGAGGCAGCGTGAACTCGGTCCTGGACGAAATAGGCTCGGGCCACTCGACATACGAGCTGGGCAGTCCCTTCCGCGAGGCCAGAGAGCGCAGCGTCGATTGACAGAGGCTCCAGGGATTCCTTCTCTTTCGCTTTCCGGATCACCGCTATTCTCGGGCGGGGTTACGGGGGTACCTCCTCTCGCTTCTCCCCTACTGATACTCGATATTCGAGGAGCTGCGGATTCTTGCGGGATCGTCTTCGAGGATGCGTCAGCGAGTTCCAGCGCAACGAGGTAGAACCCACACCTGCCGTCTACTGATTGTCACCGCGCCAGGTCCGGTGGCCAACAACCTTTAAAACTCCGAACACCGCGGTGAGACCGGCTCTTAGGATGAGCCGATGTCCGATGGACAAGTTGCTCTCCCCCTGAAGCCGATGCCCGGTGGCGCGGTGCGGGCGATTATTTGGGCGCTGCACATGGCCCTCCCGGTGCTTGCCCTCTGGCTCCTCCTATCCCAGCCGGACCTCGACGTTCGTTGGGAGCACCATCCCAGCCACTTCTGGCTAGTGATTGGTGTTGCCGCGGTCAACGTCGCGCTTGCGGTGCAGGTGCTGCGGGCGGCACGGATGCGCGAGGACGCCCGCCTCCTCATCATCGGCTATGCGTTCATGCTGGCCGCAGGCTTCCTGTTCCTTCACGCACTCGCAACTCCCGGGGTGATCGTTTCGTCGCCAAACGGCGGATTCGAAATTGCCACACCCGTCGGCCTGGCGCTTGCTTCGGCCCTCTTCGCTTTCGCTTCGTTCGAGTTCTCCGCCGAGACTTCACTTCGGATCGTTGACCAAGCCCGGGCCACCACATGGGCGATCATCGGGCTGATGGCAGTTTGGGGGGCGGCCTCGATCGCCGAACTGGCGCCACTTGCCAACCCTCTTCCTGAGCGTGCTGTCGGTCCCCTGCGCTGGGTCGCCGTGTTGGCAATCTCCCTCTACATGGTCGCGGTGTTCCGGTTCTTCCAGTCACATCGAAGGAAGCCATCGGTGATGCTCCTCGCTCTGATAACGGCGGCAACCCTGCTTGCTGAGGCCATGGGGACGATCATCTGGGCCCGCAACTGGCAACTGTCCTGGTGGTTATGGCACCTCCTCATGGCGGCCGCTTTTGGCTTCGTCGCCTACTCGGCATACACCCAGTACCAAAAGGAAGGTGGCTCGGCAGGCATCTTCGACGGGATCGTTTCCCCCGACACGGCTGTGGCGATTCGCCACGAGTACGGGAATGCATTGGAGACACTCACCGACACGCTGCAGAGGTCCGGGCAGTCGGGTATTACCGACGGTGAACTCGACCTCATCATCGCCGGATTGGGCAGTCGGTTCTCGTTGAGCGAGGGCCAGAGCGAAATCCTGGCGCGGGCGGCGCGGTCACTAGCCACCGAACGCGACCAGGCGAGAAGACTCGGGGCCTTGGCTCGAATCGGGACCGAAGCCGGGGTGGAACGGGACGAGGACGAGCTTATCGAGGGTGTCATCGAGGTTCTCGCCGAGCAGTTCGCCCCTGACGTCGTCCGGATCGGCCTCCCCTCCCCCGAAGGTCTGGTGTTTTCAGAGAGACTCACCACCTCGCAGTGGCCGGCCGCTGGAGGAACGTATGCGAAAGTTCTGACGGTGGGCGGAGAACCAGCCGGAACCGTCGAGTTCGCCCGCCCTCATGCCGAGTTCCGCCCTCGGGACATCGCCATCATGGACACCCTCGTCGCTGAGATCGGGATCGCGATCGACAATGTCCGGCTCTACGGCCAGCTCGACACACTATTCCGCACGTACATGTCCCCCGATGTCGCCGACACTCTGCGGGCTGACCCCTCCGCCGCCGGGCTGGGCGGGTCGATCGTCGAACTGACTGCAGTCTTCGCCGACCTCCGCGGCTACACCGCCTTCTCGGAGCGGACAGACCCCGAGGAGGTGATGAAGTTGCTCAACCATTACTTCGGCCTGGTAGTTCCCGTCGTTCTCCGCAATGGCGGCACGATCGTCCAGTTCATCGGAGATGCCCTTCTCGCTGTGTTCGACGCTCCCGAGCCGGGACCGGACCACGCTTTTCGGGCAGCCCGCGCCGCCCTGGAGATGCAAGAGGTGGTCGAAGGAGCAGCCGGAGACCAGGGCGATCGCCCTCTGTTCAGGATCGGCATCAATACGGGCCCGGCTCTGGTTGGCAATATTGGTAGTGCAGAGATGCGCAGCTTCAACGTCGTCGGGGATGCAGTAAATGTTGCGTCGCGCCTCGAGACCTTAGCTGAGCCCGGCACCGTGCTCGTCGGTGAGTCCACTTATCAAGCGATAGCCCACCGAGTTGAAGCCCTGCCGCTCGGCCCGCTCGAGCTGAAAGGCAAAGCCGACACCATCACGGCATATCTCCTGCAACGAATCAGAAGCTGACGCCCCGGGGTCTAGCCGCAGGCAGGGTCGCCGGGGTTGGCTCCGAGTGATCGTCCGATATGGTCGGTGACCCTGCGAAACCCCTCGGCGTCGTCGGTGTCGATGTTGTCCAGCATGTGTTCCTTGATCACCTCGGAGTGGACCGGGTCGGCCACTACCAGCTTGGCGACACCGGCTTCGGTGAGGGCTGCATAGCTGCCCCGCCTATCGGTCGGACAGGAGCGACGTTCCACCCAACCCTGGGTTTCCAAACGGCTGATTGCATGGGAGATCCGGCTCCGCGAGAACACTGCAGATTCGGCCAGGTCGCTCATACGGAGCCCGTCCTCACCGGCCTCGCGGAGGCGGGCCAGGAGCGTGTAGTCGGGAAGAGAAACGCCGGCGGAACTGTCGAGGCGCCGGTCCAGTTCTTCGAAGAGGAGCCGTGCCGCCACCAGATAGGAACGCCATGTCGCCTCGTCTGTGCTCGTCAGGGTTGTTGCGTCTCGTGTGGCCATATATATCTCCGCCCATCTTAGTTGAAGTCATAGTTGATTATCGAATAGTTGACAGTTCAACATTCTAGGGTTACTCTGTTGATTGTTCAACTATTGAAAGGTAAACATGACAACTGTCACATCAAATGCCACCAAGGCCACTCCCGCAGTAGGAGTCTGGGATATCGACCCGGCGCACAGCCACATCTCGATTAGCGCCAGGCACCTGATGGTCACCAAGGTCCGGGGCACCTTCGAGGACATCAGCGGAACCATCGAAGTGGCCGACGACACCGCCAACTCGAGCGCACGCGTCGAGGCGAAGGCCGCCAGCGTCACTACGGGTGTCGCCGACCGTGACGGGCACCTCCGCTCCCCGGACTTTCTCGATGCTGAGACCTACCCGGTGATCACCTTCGAATCGACATCCGTCACCCCCAGTGGGAACGACTGGAAGCTGGCAGGTTCCCTCACTATCCGCGGTGTTACCAAGCCTGTGGTTTTCGATCTCGCATATGAGGGCTCCGCCGAAGACCCATACGGGAACACAAAGGCTGCCTTTGTCGCCTCCGGTGAGATCGACCGCGAGGAATTTGGCCTCACCTGGAATGCCACACTCGAGGGCGGCGGTGTCCTGGTATCGAAGAACTTCAAGGTCGAGTTCGAGGTCCAGGCGACGCTCCGCTCCTAGAGGTCGGGAAATGAGGTGCGCGTCGCTACGGCGGCGCGCACCTCTTCGCGTCGTGGCCACTATCCGGGGGTTTGTCGTGACATTGCCTTGGGTATTGATCGCTGCCGGTTACGTCGATTGAAGGGGACGATTGGCTTCGAAACGTTACGAAATATTCGAGTCGCTCGGCACCGGGGGTATGGCGACCGTCTGGCGCGCAAAAGACACTGTGCTCGACCGGTGGGTCGCGATCAAGCGACTACTCCCCCACGCCAACAACGATCCCGTGATCTCCGACAGGTTTCGTCGTGAGGCCCTCTCCTCGGCCCGCCTCACTCATCCCGGGATCGTCACGGTCTTTGACACCGGCGAAGACGAGGACGGCCCATTCATCGTCCTCGAGTTGGTCGAAGGTGAGACGCTTGCGGACCTCCTGAACCGTGAAGGAAGCCTTGACCTCGCAACAGCTGCGGGGATCGTGCGCCAGGTCGCAGACGCCCTGGACTATGCCCATGGCCAGGGGGTCATCCACAGGGACGTCAAGCCGGCAAACCTCATAATTGCCACTGACGGAACCGTCCAGCTGACCGATTTCGGTATTGCCAGGTTGGCCGACGACCCGACGACGATCACCAACCCCGGTGCCGTCGTCGGCACACTCGCCTACCTAGCGCCCGAGGTAATCGAAGGCCGGCCGATCACACCCGCATCAGACATCTACTCGTTGGGAGCTGTCACCTACCAGATGCTCACCGGCCAACCACCGTTCCGGGCGGAAAACGTCGGGGCACTCGTCACAGCCATTCGAAGTGGTCACCCGCCAGCGACGGACGGGATCCCCGACCCGGTGGCGGAAACCGTCCTGGATGCCCTGGCGACCGATCCCACCCGGCGGCCGGCCACCGCGAGCGAGTTCGCTGCGAATCTGATCGCCAGAACAACTCTGGCGATGCCTGTGGACACCGCGCTCCTGGCGCCGGTCCCCACAGCGGCGACGGCTTCCGCACCCGACAAGCCCACCCTGGTTATTCCGACGACGACAGGAGCCGCGCCGCGCCGATTTTCCAGGCGTGGCCTGGTCGCCGGGTTGCTGGTTGCCGTTGTCGCCCTGACTGCATTTGCTTTGATGCCCGACGGAACCGGCCCTGGCCTCGCATCGGCGACCACAACGACCGCGTCAGTGCCGACTGAGACGACGACCCCTGATCTCGTCACTACGACAATCGCAACCACGACGACCGCACCGACTCAGACAACTGTGACCCCCGTCCCAACCCCTGAGAGCGTTGCCGAGCAGATCGTCGCCCACCTCGAGGAATTGGAGCCTCCCGAGTTCCGTCCCAAGGACGTGAAGGACGTCACCAACGCTCTCGACTCGGTCATGGAGGCATGGGCAGACGGCGACGGGGAGGTGGTGCGGGAAGCGCTGGAAAACCTGGGTAGAGCGCTCCAGAGCCTCCCGGACACCGAGCAAACAGACCATCTCATGGATCACTTCGTCGAACTTGCGGAGTTGATGGGATTCGAAATCCAAACCGACGACGACGAAGAAGACGACTGAACTTCATCGATCGGAGTCAGGAATTCGCCGCTCATCGAACCGGTGGATCGTTCTTGAGCTATGTCTACGCCTGCTAAACACAGTCGGATGGCCGGCTCCAACTACACGTTGCTCATCTCCTGTGCCGATCGTCCTGGCCTGGTGGCGGCGGTCGCGACATTTCTCGTGGAGAGGGCGGCAAACATCGTCCACGCCGACCAACACGTCGACCGGCAGGAAAACCTGTTCCTGCAGAGAATCGAGTTCACGCTGCCCCGGCTCGACAGCGAGAACCTCCGCGACCAGTTCACCACCTTCTCCCAGGAGTTCGACATGGTGTGGTCTCTGCGCATACCTGACCGGCCGATGCGGGTCGCGGTCCTGACATCTATTGAGAGCCACTGCCTCTCAGATCTTCTCAGTAGGTGGGATATCGGCGAAATGGACCCGGCGGTGCTCGCCTTCGTCGCCTCGAACCACCCTGACCATGCCGACCTCGTGCATCATCACAATGTCCCGTTCCACCACATCCCGGTCGACCCGGCCCACCCGGAGTCGCATGGTGAGGCTATGCGAATGCTCTGCGCCGACAACGGGGTCGATCTCCTCATCCTCGCCCGCTACATGCAAATAGTCGGCGAAGCAATGGTCGATGAATATCGCAACCGGACCATCAACATCCACCACTCATTTCTCCCCGCCTTTGCCGGCGCCCGGCCCTACCACCAGGCGCATGCCCGGGGCGTGAAGTTGATCGGTGCGACCGCTCACTACGTCACCTCGGAACTGGACGAAGGGCCCATCATCTCCCAGGACGTACTCGGGGTGAGCCATCGCGACGGCATCGAAGAGCTGCGCCAGAAGGGGCGGGACCTGGAGAAGGTCGTTCTGGCAAGGGCAGTCCGTCTCCATCTGAATGATCGGATCCTCCCCTACGGGAACCGGACCGCAGTCTTCGACTGACCCGACGTGGAGGGCGCTGATTCAAGTCGTCCGTCAAAGAAGCCGACAACAGAGAGTGCCCGCCTCCGACAGAGAATCCAACCGTATTTCGACGCTGCAAGATGCGACGGGTCGAGGCACCACAAACGGAGTGAACGGAGCGCACACTCGCCCCGGTCACACCAATGCCTTCCGGATCCCCAACCCCCTCGAATCGGCTGTGGGTTTGGCCCAACTTCTCCATGACAGGACACGTGACTTCAACGCCGGGGTTCGCAACCAGGTAATCGAGATGCTGTCCCTGGAGTTGACCGAAGCCGACCATGTCGTCCAGGACCTCCTGATGAGCTTGCGGACCGATCTCGGGGACCTCACCGACAGCATCGAACAAATCGACCTGCGCAAGGTGGTCGACGAGGTGGCTCAAGAACTAGCCACATCCCGTCACATCAGAGTCTCGGTCCGAGGCGACGCCGCGGTTCGTGCCGACGTCGATGTGGGAACCCATATCATCCGCAACCTGTTGCGCTGCGTCACCTATCTCCAGGGGCAGAACATCAACGTCGAGATCGGACGCGGATTCAGCAAAGTCTTCGTCGAGATCTCCTATGACGGGGACAGCCCGCCACCGGGCGTCCTCGACAACATGTTCGACGGTAGAAGGCCATACAACAGCACCGAACTGCCCTTCGACCTCAGCGTCTCAGTGGCCCGCCAGCTGGCTCGAGCGCTCCTCGGCGACGTCACAATCACGGAGGCGAAAGGAAAGCGGGACGCCTTCGAGCTCTCCCTGCCGCTCACATTGGGGCACCACAGGGTGAAGACAGTGATCGCAGACTCGATCTTCGACCCTGCCCCGGACGGGCCCAGCCGGACCGACATCTCTGACATGATCGACCAAGGCGGGCCGGAAATGGTGTTCCAGCCCATCAAGGACATTCGAAACCACTCCGCAGGCGAAGCGGCCACCATCGGCTTTGAGGCACTTGCCCGCTTCCCGCTTGCCTCCCCTCCCGAATGGCTCGAGGCTGCAGGGCGTGCCGGCAAACGACTCGAGCTGGAGCTTGCCGCCATTGCCGGAGCAGTGACCGCCTTCTCTCCTGCGAATCAGCCCGGATTTCTCACCGTGAACCTCTCCGACCCGACCCTTCTCGCCCCTGAACTGCTAACTGTTCTCCAAGGGATGGAGGCGGGCCTGACAGTCGTCGAACTATCCGAAGTCGCCCTGATCAAGAGCTACGAGGCAACAAATCGCGCCATGCAGGGACTACGTGACCGCGGTGTGCGTCTGGCCATCGACAACGTTGGCGCCGGCGAGATCGATCTCTGGTCGATTCTCCGATTGAAACCAGACATGATCAAGATCGATATGAGCTTGGTGCGGGGGATCGACTCGAATCCAACGAACCGTGCCCTTATCCGGGGGCTGGCGGCAATGGCCACAGACCTGGGCATAATTGTGATCGCTGAAGGGATCGAGAACGCTGAGGAGCGCGACCTGCTCATCGATGCCGGCATCGAGTTCGGCCAGGGATACCTGCTCGGAAAACCTCAGCACCTACTCGCTCTAGCCCCTACGCACTAGCCCCTACGCCCTAGCCCACAGCAAATAGCGTCCGACGGCTAAAGGATTGGGTTTTCCCACCGATTTGTTGGATGACGCCTATCATCTCCATTGGACCTGCGTATGTCCCATGACAACAATTCGAAATCATCGTGTGAGGGGCATTTGAAGCGCGAGTTCCAACCGGAGCCCGTCTCTGCTCCCGCTGCCCGCAAGTTCGTGCTCGATGCTGGCTGGAGCCACGACAGCGAAGAGAACATGCGCCTCGCCACCGTGGTCTCGGAAATTGTCACGAACGCGATACTCCATGCTCGAACCAGCTTCTGCGTCTCGGTGACCGTGGACGAGTTTGCTATCCGTGTCGACGTGCGGGACGGGAGCGCTGACGTCCCGGTTCTCAAGCTATACGAACCCTCGGCGGCCACCGGACGTGGCCTGCAGATTATCGATGCGATGGCCGACCGGTGGGGAGTCTCGTTGCAGCCAAGCGGAAAGATCGTCTGGTTCGAAATGGAAAAGGCGGGCTGAATTTGAGCCAACTGGTCGATGTACATCTGGTCGGGGTCCCCGTGGACATCTGGAAAAGGGCATCCGCACACCAGGAGGGGTTGCGGCGCGAATTCGAGATTCTGGTGTCCCGAGACCCAGACCAACAGATTCCGCGCGCTCTCATAGAGCTCATCGGAGACCTCAGAGCCCGCTTCGATCAACAACGCGATCAGAGCCTTGGGCCGCTCTTCGCTGCCGCTGAGAGAGGAGAGCCGTTTGCCGACGTCACTATCGAATTGCCACGGGAGGCAGCCGCGTCATTGCGGGAGTTGAGCGGGATGCTCGATGCCGCCGATGACTTTTGTCGCAAGGGTGGCCGCCTGCTGACGCAGGTGACGCCTCACGATTTGCTCAGATTCAGACGCTGGTTTCTCGGGGAGATACTGAAGCAGCTAGAGGACGGAGGGTCTCCACGCAGGTGGCAGGAGATCGATGCCACAACTGACCCTGGCCCGGAGCCATTAACCGAAGAAGTGCGATCATCCGACGATGCGGGTGGCGTGGAAGAGACCCGAATCGAGTTCGATGAAGATCTCGACCTCTCTACTGCAGGAGCTCTCCACGATCTGATCGTGACCGCCCGCCCCAAAAGCAACGGCTCAGCCACTCTCGTGGTCGATCTGCGTCAAGTCGGCTTTATGGACTCGGTCGGGATCAGTCTTCTCGTTTCCGCGCACAGGCGGGTCACCGAAGAAGGGACGAAGGTACGACTGCTGCTTCCCTCGCGCCTCCGGAGGTTGCTCGAGATAAGCGGCCTGATCGATGTCTTGACGCCCGAATTCGTCTCTGAGCAAGAACCAACAGGGCAATAGAGAGCGACGGTTTCAGCCCCACCTACCGTGCTGGGTAGCCGTCGATTAGCCTCCGCTCATGTTTCGTCACGCGTCGAGTCGGGAGTGGCGGGAGATCGTGGCGTCGGCGTTGGCGCAGGCGGGGATCGCCTGTTGGGAGTACGTCCTCGAGACTGATGAGCTGTGGTGGTCGGACAATGCCGGCCCGATGTATGGAAGGCAGCCAGGGTTCGTCCCTGCCGGCTTCGAAGCAGCCCAAGAGCTGATGGACCGTGCTGATGGCCGCCCGTTGGAAGTGTCAGAGGTGCTACAGGGTTTGAGCGCAGGGCCGGTCGAGGCCGAACGTCGTGTGATCTGGCCCGACGGATCGACCCACTGGACTCACAATCGCTATTTCATCATGTCTGATGCCTCGGGCGAGCCTGAGCGACTGGCCGGAATGATCACCAGCATCGAGGATCGAAAGCGGCAGGAGCGCGACGACGCGCTGCTGAATAACGCCAACGCAATCTTGATAGGGTCGCTGGACCTCGACCAGACACTCCAGTCAATCGCCGACTTGTTGGTGCCGGAGCTCGCGGACTGGTGCGTCGTTGATCTGCTCGAAAACGGCGTTCTGCGTCCGGTGGCGCGCGCCCACAGCGACCCGCAGAAATTGACATGGGCCGCGGCGATCCAAGACGAGTATCCGCCGGACATGAAAGCACCCCTGGGGCCACCGAACGTGGTTCGTACCGGCCAGCCGGAGCTGTATACCGACATCCCCGACGAGTTGCTCGTGTCCGTAGTGGAGGGGGACGAGCGGCTCCTCGAGATCTTGCGTGAAGTTGGATACCGATCAGTGATTGTGGTGCCTCTCACAGGGCGCCGCGGCGTGATCGGCACGATGACCCTCGTGATGGCCGAGTCCGAACGCACATATGACGAGACGGCGCTCCGCTTTGCGGGTCGGATCGGAGCACAACTTGCCGTAGCAATCGAGACCGCCCAGCTCCACACCAGTCTGAGCAACGCATGGCAAGCCCAAAAAGATGCTGTTGAGACCTTGCAACGGGGGCTGGCCCCGGACCCTTTGCCCGATATTCCAGGAATGACGCTCGCAGCCCATTACGAGATAGGGGGCACCGAAGGGGTTGGAGGCGATTGGTACGACGTGTTCAGCAGCGGACCGGGCCGGGTGAACTTCGTGATGGGCGATGTAGTCGGTCGCGGTGTGCCTGCGGTGGCCGCCATGTCCCGCTACCGCAATAGCCTCCGTGCCCTCCTTTTGGAAGGCCACTCGCCCGGGCGTGCCCTGACCATTCTCAACGGCTTGAACAGCAACGAAGGCGGCAGGGGTGAAGGCTTCGCGACCGTGGCATGTCTCGAGTATCAGGCCGCCGACCGTCTCTTGACATGGGCGGCGGCCGGTCACCCGCCAGCCCTCATCCGGGACCGAAACGGCGTCCGCAGTCTTTGGGAATCACCGGGCCCGCCTCTCGATGTACAACCCGGTTACCCATATTCCGAAGCGAAAGACAGACTTGAGCCTGGAACGATGCTCGTCCTCTACACAGATGGATTCATCGAACGGAGAGATGAGCCAATCGACCGATCACTTGATCGGCTCAGGGATGAACTCGGCACTATTCCGTTGTCGCCGGAAATTGCTGTTGCGCATCTGCTCGAGGTTTT
>JBGTNX010000035.1:0-4421 GCA_041742825.1 Acidimicrobiia bacterium
GGGTACCACTGCGAGCCGAACGGGAGATACACCCGTAGCGGGAACCCCTCTTCGACCAACGATTGCTGCAGGGCCGGCCGAACCCCGTAGAGCATCTGGAACTCGAAGTACCCGAGCCGCTGCGGTGCCAGCTGACGGGCCTGCTCGACCATCTCCAGATCGTGTGTGGCCACCGCCGGCCGAATCGACTCGGCCGTCATCAACTTCTCCAGTTGGGCAGCAAAGGCAGCGTCCACGGCTCGCTTGACCGTTAGCGCCACCTCCGACGGCTCCACGTAAGCGCCCTTGCAGAGCCGGATATGGCCGCCCAGCGGGATGAGGCGGTCGAGGTCGGCAGGAGTGCGCTTCATATACGCCTGGATCGCGATCCCCAGATTGCCGAACTTCTCCTGGGCGTCGGCGAAGATGTCCACCGTGTCGGAGGTGAACCGCGAATCTTCCATGTCTATCGTCACAGTTGTGCCGACCTCTGCTGCACGCCCGGCGAGCTTTGCCACGAGCTCGACGGTCAGCTCCCGATCGATGCTGAGACCGAGCTGGGTCAGTTTGACGGAGATGTTTGCATCGAGACCGTCCTCTGCGATCCGGTCCAGGCAATCGAGATACTCGTCCAACGCGTGGCGGGCCGACACCTCATCGTGAACCTCCTCGCCGAGCAGGTCGAGGGAAACGAGGAAACCACCTCGGTTGAGCTCGACGGCAATCGCCACCGCCTCCTCGAGGGTCTCCCCTGCGACAAATCTCGACGCCAGTGCCTTCCCCGGCGTCGTGCCGGTGATCACTTTCTCCACCGGACGGGATCCGGTGGTTGCAGTCACCACTCGGGAGAAAACACTCACCCAGCTTCCCCGAGTTCGTGAGCACGCCTCGCCGCCGCCCGCACCGCATCTTCGACTATTGCCCTGAACCCGCGCTCCTCGAGCACATGGAGCGCTGCTGCTGTAGTTCCTCCCGGGGAGGTGACCTGGGCCCGCAGCTCTGAAGGCGTCTTGTCGATCGCGGTGAGCAACCTGCCTGCACCCTGCACCGTTTGGTTTACGAACATCTCCGCAATGTCGCGGGGCAGCCCTTCGCGAATAGCAGCGTCGGTCAGCGCCTCCGCAAGCAGGAAAACGTAAGCAGGCCCGGTCCCCGAAACCGCGGTGATGGCGTCGAGCAACGTCTCGTCCATGATCCTGACGTCACCAACTGCGCCCAGGATCACCCGGGCCTTCTCCAGCTCGGCGGCCCCGGCACGGCTTCCGGCGGCAATACCGGTGACCCCTTCGCCGACCAGTGCCGGAGTGTTGGGCATCGCTCTGACCACAGGCGAGGCACCCAACATCGACTCGTAGGTGGCAGTCGTGATCCCCGCGGCGAGGGAGATGACCAACTGGTCACCTCGCAAGGAAGGTGCAATCGCTTTGACCACAGTCGGCACATCCCGCGGTTTGACCGCCACGACCACCACGTCGCTTCCGGTAATGGCCTCAGCAGGGTCGAGGTATACCTGGCAACCGGTTTGGTTGGCCAGGACGTCGCCCCGCTCGATCCGACGGACACAAAGTGACACGTTTCCGTGCCCCCATCCGGCGCGGAGCAACCCTGACACCAGGGCCTCACCCATGGCGCCGACACCGAGAACTGCGACAGATGGCTGTTGTGACATTGCGACGAGTTTACGTTGGGCTAGCCGAGACGGGAGCGAATCAGTTCGATGACGGTGGCTACCGCGGCGGGGTTGTGACCTTCGGGGATTATCAGATCGGCGTACCGCTTCGATGTCTCGACAAACTCGATATGCATCGGGCGCACCGTCGCAAAGTATTGGGCGATGACACTGTCCAGGGTCCTCCCTCGCTCCTGGATGTCTCGCTCCACCCTACGCGCCAGTCTGATGTCGGGCGCGGTGTCGACGAAGATCTTCAGGTCGAGCTCGCTGCGGAGTTCGGCTTCGGCAAGCACGAGGATACCTTCGACGAGGACTACCGGGGCGGGGGCGACGTGAACCGTCTCAACGGAACGGAGATGCTGGGCGAAGTCATAGACGGGCCGTTCGACGGCGATCCCGCACCGCAGCATCTCCAGATGTTCCACGATCAGCTCGGTCTCGAGCGAAGAGGGATGGTCGTAGTTGACCCGGGTCCGCTCCTCGTAGGAAAGCTCCGGCTGGTGCCGGTAGTAGGCATCATGCTGGAGGTAGGAAACGGCGCCCTCGAGGGTTCCGATCAGATCTTCGGCAACCGTCGTCTTGCCCGACCCGGAGCCACCGGCCAGACCGATGAACAGGGGGCGGTCGGGAACCCAGGGGCTCTTGTCGCGCATCGGCGGGACGTTACAGGAAGTGCTCTGGCCAGTGACGTTGGCGATGTTCAGGGCGAGTCAGGGGCGTCGTCCAGCAAGGACGCAGGACGACGGCGCACGCCCGTTCGCCTATGAGGAGGACGCAGCTGGCGGCGTCATCTGGCCGTCCTGAACACAGCAAACGTTAGTGGTCGGGGCACTACTCAGAGACCTTGCTGCGGAGACGGCGGATGTCGTCGTAGACGCCGGTGGTCAAAGTTGTCGAGGCAGGGGCCGAGATCCCCCTGGCTCCCGCAGAGCGGTCCTTGGGCTCATCGGGTGAGATCACGACTTCGGGGTCGGAGATGTCTGCTTGGGTCTCTTCGACCGCTGCCGCAGGCGCAACCGGTGCGACGTCGGGGACGGCGCCATTGCTTTCGGAAGTCATTTCCGCAACAGCGTCCTCGAGCCATTTGGTCGAGTCGGTGCTGGAGACCTCGTCAGCGAGCCGGTCGAGCCAGTTGGACTCTTCCTCACTGACCTCACCGACAGCGGTTTCGATCACTGAATCAACTGTCTCAGGCTCGGCGGGCTCGACAAGGTCGAGACGATGGAAGGCGTGGACCATCCGAATCGCCGCTCCTCGGCCCAAGCGTTCGGCCAGGCTCGCAAAAGTAAACGGCACAACAAGGGAGGCGATTGCCGCCCAGTCATCGGGGGAAATTGTCACCTCGGATTCGATGGAGGACTTGAGCTTCACGTCCCCGGCGTCGGTCAAGCCTTTGTCGGCGACGATCGCCTCGAGGGCCCGCAACTCACCTATGGCGCTGGTGATGGCTTCTATCGGTATCCCGTCGACATCGGGGCCATCGGAACGGCCCATCGCAAATGCGCCTTCGGCCATCGATCCCAGGACAAAAACAACATCAGCAATTATCGAAGTGTCCGTTCCGGCGTAGACACCCTTCGAACTGTGCAACTCGGCACCCGTGATGTTTCCTTCACGGAAATGGACACGGCCCTTGTGAACACCAACGATGTCGAGTGATCCCGTCTTCTTGGTGACTTGAACGATCTGAAGCAGATCGTCCATCGTCCAGTCGGCCAATTGGCCGGAGAGGTTCATGCCTCTATCCACGATCGTCCGTTCTTTCCTCCATCACGTGGGTATCGGACACCGTCGGCCTCTGGTTTAGCAATAAATGAGTCGATAAACCCAGAAAGTCTCCAGGAGCGTCAAACGAATCGGGTTAGGCGGAAGTGTCCTTCTTCATCTGTTTCATCAGCCGCTTCTGCTCTCTCAGTTCGAGGACATCGTCGAAGGTTGCCACGTCGGCGATGCTGGGCCAGTCAGCGGCTGCCTCCTCCCAACCTTCGGGGCGGATGCCGAGACGCTTTCCGAGAAGTCCAACGAAGATCCGGGACTTTCCGTCGCCGAAGCCGGGCAGTGCCTTGAGCCGCTTCAAAAGCTCCTTGCCGCTATCTGCTGTCGTCCAGATTCTCGACGCATCTCCTTCGTATTCATCAACGATGAGCTGGCAGAGATCCTGGGTGCGTTTCGCCATCGACGCCGGATACCTATGGATTGCGGGCGGTCCTTTGAATACCTTTTCCAGGCGGGATAGATCGGCTTCTGCGACCCTCCCGGCATCGAGGTCTTCCCCGAGACGGTCTTTGAGCAGTTGGGGGCCGAAGAATGCCCTTTCCATAGGGAATTGCTGGTCGAGGAGCATTCCGATGAGCACCGCGAGATCGTCGTTGGCGAGAAGGCGGTTGGCTTCCTCTGACTCTGTGAAGTGGAGTTGGTCGGGCCGTTTCATGCGCTGGACGGTAGTGGCGGCCGCGGAGAGGCGAAACCTCCATGGCTGGTGGCATCGGCCACGGCCGCCGGACGAGTCCCCCACTGTTCACCCGGCAACCGGGCCGTTGCCCTAACCCCCATCCCAACCATGCGAACATAGTGCTCAGCAGAATGAGGTGTAATAGGGCTATAGGCCCTATCTGTTGGAACATGAGGAAGCGAGCGATGACAGACGTATACATAGTCGACGGGTGCCGGACACCGATGGGCAAGCGGGGTGGGCAGCTCGGCCACGTCCGCCCCGACGACCTCGCTGCCCACGCGATCTCGAAGCTGATGGAGCGCAACGACGCCCTCG
>JBGTNX010000036.1:0-12947 GCA_041742825.1 Acidimicrobiia bacterium
GTCACCTTCGTTTGGGCCGTTCTCGTCCAAGACTTAAACCTCGATCAGCTCTTCTTCTTTGTTCGCGACCAGCTTGTCGATGCGATCGATGTGCCTGTCGGTCAACTTCTGCAACTCATCTTCGCCTCTTCGGATGTCGTCATCGGATATTTCGCCATGGAGATTTTCCATCTCGCTCTTGGCGTGGCGTCGAACATTGCGCACCGCGACCCGGCCTTCCTCTGCCATATGTTTCACAACGCGGATCAATTCCTTGCGCCGCTCTTCGGTAAGAGGAGGAAAAGCAATCCTCACCACCGAGCCGTCGTTGGTCGGGTTGAGCCCGAGGTCGGCCTGCTGGATGGCGCGTTCGATCTCTCCGATGGAGCTCTGATCGAAGGGGTTCACAACCAGGAGCCTGGGCTCGGGCACCCCGATCGAGGCAAGTTGTTGGAGCGGGGTGGCAGTGCCGTAGTACTGAACCTGGATGCGTTGCAGGAGCTGGGGATTGGCCCGGCCGGTGCGCACGGTCGAGAATTCGGCAGCGACATGCTCGATCGCGCCGTCCATCTTCAGCTCGGCCTCTGTCAGCAAGTCGTCAATCATGGCCCTCTCCTAGGAGTCTGTTGGATAATGCCGTTGCCCAGATTGGCGGCCAGGCGCGCCAATCGCAAGGCCGAAGTTTCGCCACTCCTCAGTCCGGAATGGCGGAGCTGAGAACGCAGCGAGTGGTGATGCCTGATCGTCAAGATGGGTGACATGCATTGTTCAACGGGCTCCCACTAGTGGACAATTGTGCCGATGTCGTCCCCGCGAACGGCCCGGAGGATATTGCCCGGTTCGGTCATGTCGAAGACGATGATCGGAACGCCGTGCTCTTTGCACATGGTAACTGCCGTGGTGTCCATCACCTTGAGCTCACGAGAGATGAAATCCATGTAAGAGAGATCGCTGATCAGTTCAGCATCGGGATTGGTCGCCGGGTCGGAGTCGTATATCCCGTCAACCATGCTCGCTTTGAGCAGGCTGTCGGCGTCGATCTCGATAGCGCGTAGCGCCGCAGCGGTGTCGGTGGTGAAGAACGGGTTACCGGTGCCGGCGGCGAAGATGACGACCCTTCCCTTTTCCAGGTGTCGCGTCGCCCGGAGCCTGATATACGGCTCGGCCAGCTCTTGCATCGTTATCGCACTCTGAACGCGGGTGTCAACTCCCTGCTTTTCGAGTGCGCCGCGCAATGCAAGGGCATTGATGACGGTGGCCAGCATTCCCATGTAGTCGGCCGAGGCGGGGTCCATCCCCTTCGCCGCGGAGGAGACACCCCGGAAGATGTTTCCTCCGCCAACCACTATCGCCGTTTCGGTGCCGTCAGCGACACCGCTTGCGATCTCCTCGGCCACCCTTGTAACTGTCAGTGGATCGATCCCGTAGCCGATCTCCGGGTCGGCGAATGCCTCCCCGGACAGCTTCAGGAGAACCCTTCGTCGTGGACCCTTCGTCAAAACTCCTCTATTCACCGACCGCGATACGCGACATCCGACGGATGGAGATGTTCTCACCCATCCTGGTTGCGAGCTGAGAGATCATCTCGCCAACCGACCCGTCGAACTTATCACTGTTGACGAACTTTTGGTCGTAGAGAACGTTGTCGGCGTACCAGGACTCGATCTTCCCGCCGACGATCTTTTCGATCACTTGTTCGGGCTTGCCCTCGGCGGCGGCCTGGCGGGCAATCAGATCGCGCTCTTTTTCCAGCGTGTTCGGATCGACATCTTCGCGACGCAGCCATCCCGGGGCTCCCCAGCTGATGTGCATTGCGACATCGGCGGCCACCTGCCGGAACTCGTCGCTCTTGGCGACAAAATCGGTCTCACAGGCGAGCTCGATCATTACCCCGAGGACGGGGCGGCCGTTCTGCTCGTGCAGGTATGCGCCGATGGTCCCTTCGTTTGCTTCCCGGTCGGCCCGTTTCGCCATCTGGGCCTGGCCACGTTCCCGGAGCAGTTCGAACGCCTTCTCAAAATCTCCATCGGCGTCGTTGAGCGCCTTCTTGGCGTCCATCATTCCCACCCCGGCGCTCTGCCGCAGCTTCTGGATGTCTTTAGCGGTTACTTCGGCCATGTCTCTCCTGAATTCCTATGACGCTTCCGGCTCGGCGGCCGCCGCCTTCTTACCCTTGGTGAAGGCTTCGCGCCCTTCGATGATTGCGTCGGCGAGCGCACCAGCGATCAGATCGGAGGCGCGAATTGCGTCATCGTTGCCTGCTATCACGTATTCGATATTGTCGGGGTCGCAGTTGCTGTCGACCAGAGCGATCACCGGGAGGCCGAGTCGTGATGCTTCCTTGACCGCCGTCGCCTCGACGTTGACGTCGACGATGAAGACCGCCTCGGGCAGCCTCTCCATCGCAGCGACACCACCGAGGTTGGCTTCGAGCTTGGCCAGTTCACGACTGAGCTTGAGCCGTTCCTTCTTGGTGAGCTCGGAGTTCTCATGGGTGACCTCCATCTGCCGGAGCTCGCGCATGTAGAAGATGCGCTTTTGGATCGTCTGGAAGTTGGTGAGCATCCCACCGAGCCAGCGGTAGTTGACGTAGGGGCTTCCGGACCGCTCGGCGTGTTCGGCCACAGAGGACTGGGCTTGCTTCTTCGTCCCGACAAACAGGACGCTTCCTCCACGGGCCGCGATCTCATTGACGAATTTCATGGCCACAGCCACCTGATCAACGGTCTGACGCAGGTCGATGATGTGGATGCCGTTGCGCTCTCCGTAGATGTACGGGCGCATTTTCGGGTTCCAGCGCCGGGTCTGATGTCCGAAATGGACGCCAGCCTCCAGCAGCTGTTTCATTGTCACCGTGGGCACGGTTGATTCCTTTCTGGTTCAACTTCCGCCTGCCGGTGATCCCACTCCGTTTCCGGGTGATCCTCTTTCGGCCATGGGCCGACCAGTGAGGATGGACAGACGTGCTTAGTAGGGGGGAATTGTAGGGGCGCCGGGGACCGTTGGGGTAATCCGGTCAGCCGATGGCGAGCTCGCCGAGACGGTTGCGCAGGGACATCATGGTCTTGGCGTGGATCTGGCATACCCGCGACTCGGTAACACCGAGGACCTCACCGATCTCGGAGAGCGTCATGCTCTCGTAGTAGTAGAGGGTCACGACGAGCCGATCGCGCTCGGGAAGCTTGTTGATCGCTTCGACCAAGCCCTCACGGGTCTCCTCGGTCTGGACCGCCGCTTCCGGTGATATCCCGCGCGGGTCGGCGAGCATATCGCCCATGGTCGTCGACGAATCCGAGCCAACCATCTCGTCGAGTGCGGCGATTCCGGTCCTGCCGATCTCGGCAAGGGCGGACTGAAGGTCTTCGACCGACATCTCGACATGTTTGGCGAGTTCCTCCTCGGTGGGTGCCCGTTGCAGGCGATGCTCCAACTCGGCAACGCCGGTCTCGATGAGCCGGCTCCTCGACCTGACGGACCGGGGTACCCAGTCGAGGGCTCGCAACTCGTCGAGGATTGCTCCTTTGATTCGATTGATTGCGTACGTCTCGAACTTGAAGCCGCGTTCGGGCTCGAACTTGTCGATTGCATCGATGAGACCGAAGAGCCCGTAGGAGGCAAGGTCGTTCTGGTCGACCGAACGGGGCAGCCCCGCGCCGACACGACCGGCGACGTATTTGACCAGCGGGGAGTAGTGAAGGATGAGTCTTTCGCGAACCGAGGTGCTTCCGTCAGCCTTGAAAGAAGCCCAGAGTTCGTCGATGACGCTCTGGTCAGGCTCTCGGGTGGCTTCGGTCATAGGTCCCTCTAAGGTGTTCGCGGGTTACTGCAGTGTATATCTGCGTCGTCGCCAGGTCAGTATGACCCAGCAAATCTTGGACAACGCGTAAATCCGCGCCGCCTTCGAGTAGATGAGTTGCGAAGCTGTGGCGCAACGCGTGGGGGAAAGTTGCAACGCGCTGGCTGACCACCCGGCGCAGGCCCCTGGGCCCGAGCGCCCCGCCTCTGGCCCCCACCCACAGGTGGTTTCCGGCGAATCCCTGGACGAGAGCAAGGCGTCCATTATGGAGATAGTTCTCCAGGGCGGCCTGAGCGGGCCGACCGACCGGGACCTGACGCCCTTTCCCGCCCTTGCCGACGACGGAGATGATGTCGCCTCCAACATCGTCGATTGTGAGCGACGCCAGCTCGGAGATCCGGAGTCCGGTTGCGTAGAGGAGCTCGATGATTGCGGCATCCCTCGCTCCTATTGGGTCGGAAACGTCGATTCCCTCGATCGCGGCGACGAGATGTCGGGAAGGGATGGCATGGGGCAGCGGCCGATCCAGCTTGGGACGGGAAACGGTTTCGAAGGGGTTGACGCTGAGCTCACCACGTCGGCCGGCGTCGACGTAGAAGCTCGACACAGAAGAGGCCTTGCGCGAAATCGAGCGCCGCGAATACTTGCGGGTATCGAGAAACGCCAGATAGCGCCGGGCGTCTTTGCGTCCGACATCGGCTACCGAGGCCAGGCCGGACCGGTCGCAAAAGTCGAAGAACTGGGCGAGATCGCGGCAGTACGCGTCGGTTGTATGGGGCGAGAGTCCGCGTTGGTCGCGCAGTCGGGACAGATATCTGTCGACCGGGGCTGCCGCCCAATCCGGGACCGGGGGAAGGTTCACATGTCCATGGTATTGGATATCAGGGGCTGTACCGGGTCACCGGACGAACCAGGTCGCCGGAGCGGACCACTTTGCCGGCAATTTCGAGGCGGCCGAGACGGGCGAGCGCTTCCTTTATCGAACATTCCCAGAGCGCGGGCAGGTCCTCGATATCGACCCCTGCCTCGGGTAGTCCCCCATGTGATGACGCCATGGAGCCTGCCTCCGCGGTGCCGGTGAGTAGCGAGAGCTCGGCAATCAAATCTTCGGCGCCGAAGATTGGGATCGCCCCGTCCCGGATCAATTGGTTGGTGCCCTCTGACGCCTCGCGCCCAATGTCTCCGGGCACGGCGAACACAGGTCTGCCCATCTCGGCGGCGAGCACCGCAGTTATCTGCGCTCCGCCCGCGAGCTTCGACTCGACAACAACCACGGCGACGGACAGTGCCGCGATCAACCGATTCCGGGCCGGGAACCTCCAGCGGTCCGGTGGCGTTGCGCCGGGATACTCCGAAACAAGGGCTCCACCCAGTCGGACCAGCTGTTCGGCAAGACCTGCGTTTTCTGCCGGGTAGATGTGGTCGAGCCCCGATCCGAGCACTGCCACCCCGCGTCCGCCCGCCTCGACTGTCCCCCGGTGGGCCGCAGCATCGATGCCACGGGCTAGCCCACTCACCGTCACCCATCCCGCCGCGGCGATTCGTCGCCCGATCGACCCTGCGATCTCGAGGCCGTACCGGGTGCATTTTCTGGTGCCAACCACGGCGACACCAACCCTGGACGGGACCGAACCCCTGACATAGACCGGAGGGGGCTGCTCCAGGTCCATCAAGCCTGCTGGATATCCCTCGATGCCGGGCCTCAACGAGGTGGTTTCCGTGCTCACCAGATTCCACGATGGGACAGCGCTTCGGCGATATGGTCGTCTTTGACCGACGAAGCTTCGAGGTCGGCGAGCGTTTGGGCGACCCGCCGCACCCTTACCGCTCCCCGGGCCGTGATCGCCCCGGACTCCAGCGAGCGAACGACAAGAGCACTTGCTGAGTTGGACATCGGGAGCACGGTCAGGTCACGGTCGGCAAGATCGCGATTGAGGGCTCCCCTTGCCATCTGGGCTGACCGCGCAGTGAGCACGCGGGCAAGGACCTTTTCTGTTGCCTCGCCGGCAAGTTTCCGGTACTCGTCCCCATCGACCCGCTTGACGTGGACCGCCAGATCGAAACGGTCCAGCATCGGGCCGGAGATTCGCTGGCGGTAGCGCTGGCGCGCCGACTCTGGGCACAGGCACGGCTTGCGGAGATCTCCCCAATATCCGCAGGGACAGGGATTTGTCGCGCCGATCAGCTGAAAGCTGGCAGGAAACTCCTGAGATGCGCCCTGCCGCGAAATCAACACCCGACCCTCCTCCAGAGGCTGGCGCAAGGCGTCGAGGTGAGCCCTGGGGAATTCTGCAAGCTCATCGAGAAAGAGGACTCCGCGATGCGCTAGAGAGATCTCTCCCGGGGTCGGAACGCCGGTCCCGCCTCCGACCAGAGCCGCACGGGTCGCCGTGTGGTGGGGAGCGCGTAAGGGCGGAATCGCCGAAATCAGGTCACCCAGCCCGGCATTGGCCCTGATCAGCGCCACCTCGATTGAAGCGGCATCATCGAGCAAAGGCAGGATGCCGGGAAGGCGCCGGGCGAGCATGGTCTTACCTCCGCCCGGCGGGCCATGGAAGAGGATGTGGTGCCCACCAGCGGCGGCGATCTCGAGTGCCCGCTTCGCCAGTGCCTGACCCCGAACATCGGCCAGATCCGGCAGCACCCGATCTTCTACGTCAGGGGGTTCGGGCTGGAGCGGCGTTCGGCCAATGCCCTCAGACAAGACGGCAACAGCGTCCGCCAGAGTCTCGACCGGATGCACTTCCGACCCGGGGACTAGGGCGACTTCCGCCGCATGCTCCCGCGACACCAGACACGGGATCCCGAGCCGTGCGCTCATCACCGCAGCACCTAGCGAGCTCCCACCTCTCCTCACCTTGCCATCGAGCGATAGCTCTCCGACGATTACGGACCGGGGCACACGGCGAATCACTTTGTCAGCGGCGAGGATGCTGATCGCGATCGGCAGGTCGTAGTCGGAGCCCCGTTTCTTCAGATCTGCCGGTGCGAGGTTGATCGTCAGCTCTCGGTGCGGGAAGACGATCCCTGAAGAGTGGATCGCTGCCCGCACCCGGTCCTTCGCCTCCCGCAGCGCAGTGTCGGGCAGGCCCGAAAGCTTGAACGAGTTGGTGGTTCCCCCGACATGGGCCTCGACGCGGACCGGACGAACATCTCCACCGACGAGCGCCACCGACAGCACCGAAGAATTCATGCCTTCGACGGTACGGGGCCGGTGCGAGTGGTTCTAGAGGTTTGTGCAGGAGCCCTGCAGACGATCCGACTCCTAGACTCGTGGGATGCCAATCGAGCAATTCGGCCTCGGGGTTCCGGACGTCGATGCCGCCAGGGTGTATTACGACGAGTTGATGCCGATGGTCGGTTTTCAGCCCTGCTTCGGTCGCGGGGGCGAGGTCCGCGGAACGCCGAAGGCATTACCCGAATTTGGCCCGCACTACTACGCAACGTACTTCCTCGATCCCCACGGATTCATGATCGAGGTGGCCTCCCACGAGCCCGGCACCGATGACGACCAGGAGTAGACAGAGGCGCCGGTAAGATGCATCCGATGGGGAGAGTTGAGCGGACGTATCGTCAGGCCACGGCGCCATTGCGGCAGTTGCCTGAATTCTTGATCATCGGGGGGATTCGTTGTGGCACCACCTCGATGATCGAATACCTGGGTGACCACCCATCGGTGGGAATCCCGCCCGGCGGCAAAGAGCTCCACTTCTTCGATCGCCACTTCGATCGCGGACCGACCTGGTACCGATCGTGGTTTCCGTTCAACGGCTCGGGCACAGGCACCTGCGGGGAGTCGAGCCCGACCTACCTGATGGAACCTGAAGTCCCCGAGCGGGTGGCAAACCTGCTTCCTGATGCCAGGCTGATCGTCATGCTCCGTGACCCCGTCGAGCGGGCTGCCTCGCACTTCTCCCTCCGCCGGGGCAAAGGCTCCGAGCCCGAGTCGACTCTCGCTGCCGCCCTCGAAGACGAAGAGCGGAGACTGCAGGGAAACAACCACCATCAGGGATCGGGCGGAGCCATCGACTGCTACTTCGAACAGGGCAGATATGTCGAGGGTCTGCGGAGATGGTCAGAGCACTTCGATAGGGAGCGGATCCTGGTCGTCGATAGCGGTGAGCTCTTCACCAATCCTGGGGCTGTCTACGACCGAACCCTCTCATTCCTCGGCTTGAAGCCACACCACCCCGACTTCGTGGTTCACAACGCAACGCCGCGGGTCAACGTCGAGGATGAGACTCTTGCCGGGCTCGGGGAGCGTTACCGGCCATTGAACTCCGAGTTGGAAGCCGAGTACGGCATCCGGTTCACGTAGGTCCCATCTCACAACACCGCCGTGGCACCGATGCGACGGGAGTCTGCCCAAGCTACGAGGCGGCCATCCACCCGTCCGGCGCTGTTGACGCCGCCGAAAAACATGTGGGGCTGGTCGTACCACCTCACTTCAGGCCCCGACAGGTCGATCCCTGCCTCTGCCGCCACCGTCACCGGTTGGATCCGCTCCGGGTGGAGACGGGGATGCTCGACGGCAGCTTCGAGGTCGTCGCCGCCGAGGAGGAACCTGATCAGGGTGATCACCAACGCCGAACTTATCCGGTCGGCACCCGGCGATCCGATCGCGATCACGTTGTCACCCAAGCGGACCGTGGTCGGGGCCATGTTCGACATCATCCGCTCTCCTGGCACCAGCGCTTCTACACCGCCGGGCAGCAACTCGATCTCGCCCAGGGAGTTGTTCATCAGCAAGCCCGTCCCGGCCGGCACTATGCCGGACCCATAACCGGCGGAGAATGTCGCCGCGACCGCGATCCCGTCGTCATCGACTGCAGAGACGGTGACCGTCGACGGCGACTTGAGGCCGGCGGCGGCCAGCAGGCGTTCCACGTCTGCGCCGAGAGAGTCCTCGAACTGACGCCGATGAGTTAGGGCGCCGACAAGAGCATCCCGCCAAACAGCGTGAGAGAGGGGCTCGGCGTTGCCGGCGACTGCACGGAGTGCGTCGAGCACGACCACACCTCCCACGGCCGGCGGGGGGTTGGCCACGACCTGCCAGCCGGCGATCTCTGCTCGAAGCGGCTCTCTGAGAATCGGTTGGTACTCATCGAGATCGCGCGCTGTGACCTGGGATCCTCGCGAAGCGAGGTCGGTAACCATCCGTGCTGCCAGTTCACCGCGGTAGAAGGTGTCGGCACCCTCCTCGCCGATCTGACGCAAAGTGGCAGGCAGGTCGACGAACTGAACCGACTCGCCGGTCTCTTTGAGCCGATCCCCGTCGTACAACCCGGCACGCGATGCAGGGTCCTGGCTGAAGATGAGAGGGCCGGAGTCGACAAGGTAGGTGCGACATGCCTGACTGAGGGGAAACCCGGGCTCGATGGTGTCCGCGACGAGGCCCATCAGCTCAGACCAGGGCATTTGCCCGTACCGATCCGATGCAGCAGAGAGAGCGGCGAACGAGCCGGGGACACCAATCGTCCCCGGACCGACCAATGTGGTAACACCCCCTCCGTACTCCATCGTCACCGACTCGCTCGAGGGCTCGCCCGAGAAGCCGAGCCCCGGTACCGCCATGTAGCCGTCGATGACTACCGGCGAACCGTCACCGGCATCGACAGTGACATACCCGCCTGCACCTGGAGCACAGACACCGGGCTCGGTGCACATCGCGACCAGGGCCATTACCACTGCCGCGTCGGCAGCGGTGCCACCCATCCCGACCACAGCCTCCCCTGCCGAGACGGCGATGCGGGAGGGCGCCGCCAATGCCATCTGTGTCATCGATCTATCAACGACCCGTCCAATCCGGGTCGCGTTTTTCGAGAAACGAGAGGATGCCTTCTGCGGCATCTTCGGTGCCGAGGAGGATGGCCTGGGACTGGCCCTCCCAGCTCAGCGCATCAGCAAGCGACATCTCAAACGAGGCATTCAGCGCCTGCTTGGAAAACATCTGCGCTCTCGGGGCACCCGCCAGGAATGATTCAGCCATCTCGGTGACCGCATGCCGGAGTTCGCCTGGCTCGACCACGGCAGTGGCCAGACCGATCCGCAGAGCTTCCTCGGCGCCGACGATTCGACCGCTGAGGGCCAACTCCTTGGCCCGTTGCATACCGACGATGCGGGGCAGCAACCAACTTCCGCCGAAATCGAGCGTTAGGCCGCGTCGGACAAAGATCTCGGCGAAACGCGCTCTCGACGTTGCAACGACGACGTCACATCCGAGAGCGAGATTCATCCCGGCGCCAACGGCAACCCCGTCAACGGCTGCGATTGTGGGCTTGGTTAGCCGGTGCAGTGTCATCGCTGCCTCCCCCACGACCTTCATCCGCCGATGCCGGGCGGTAACTGTTTGGATGCTGTCGATCCGGGAGGGGTCGAGGTCCGCGCCGGCGCAGAAGTCCTCGCCGGAGCCGGTCAGCACCAGGACTCTCGAGTCGGAGTCCTCGAACTTCCGGAAAGCACCGGTGAGGTCGGGCCAGCCGTCCATCGGCACTGCGTTCTTCCGTTCGGGGCGGTCGAAGGTCAACCAACGAACCCCGTCTATGTCTTCTGTGTTCAGCCAGTCCACGGACAAGACGGTAGACAAATCGAAACACAGTTACCGTTCACAGCATGGGCTTCAACCCGTTTCGTGAACAGAACCGCTCCGCCATCGACATCGTCATGGTGGTTTTGGCTGTCGGCTCGGCTATTGCACTGGTGTTATGGGCGATCTTCTCGGGGTGACGGTCAGCCCGATTCAGCCGTATGCGGCGCGGAAGGCATACATCTGCCCCGGCTGCAGCCAATCGATACCTGAAGGAACCTTCCACCTCGTCGTCGTCCCTGATGACGCGCCCGATTTACGTCGTCACTGGCATCACGGTTGCTGGCACAAGGAGATGAGACGGAGGTTCGGGGCCTCAGGCGTCCCGACGATTCAAGCCCCACCACGTCAGTAGCAGCCCGAGTCCCGTCCACCCGCTAATGATCACCACCGCATGGAGGGTGCTGACCGGGCCCGGTATGAACATGCTGGCTATGCCGTCGAGGCCGAAGCTACCGAAAATCCCGGTGGTTGCTCCGGTGAGAGAGACATTCTGATAGGGGCGCCATAGCACGAGCAGTCCCTCACCAAAGGACAGCGCGATAACGGCGCCAATCGCCGGCCCCACCGAGCGGAGCAGCGCTACGAAGCCGATGCCGAGCGAGACCCAGGCCACCTGGCTGACCCCGACCTTCCAAAGCACATTGAGCCAGTCAGTGAAAGACGGACCTCCGCTGCCTTCGGCAAACAACGCTGCCATCACTGCCCACACCGCGATCCCGATCAGCATCGCCACCCAACTGGCAACGGTGAACACGATGAGGCGGGCAGCGATCTGCGAGGTCTTCCGGGACTCGCGGGTGAGCGTGGTTGCCCAGATCGTCGAAGCAAGCTCACCACCGAGTATCACAACCGCGAGTATCAGGGGAAACCAGGTCTGGCCAACTACCTGCTGGATCCCCAGAAAATACGCGTCCGGGTTTTCGATGACCGGGAGGCCTTCGCTGGCCTCGCCCTCGAATATCTGGGCAAAGACCATCAGAAAGAAACCTGCCAGACCGGTGAAAATCACGATGATCAGAATCATCACCGGGTACAACTTGCGCCCGGTCAGCTTGGTGAGCTCAGCCTTGAGCAGCCCGATCATTCCCGGGTCTCCGTCATTCCAAGGAACACAGATTCCAGGGTGTCCCGCGCCGACTTCACCTCTGAGGGGTAGATCCCCTGATCGGTGAGGGCCTGGATGATGCCGGCGCCGTCGCTCCCGGCGACCAGGATCGACGTTTCGCTCTCGGTCACCTCGAAGCCGGCCTGACGCAGAGCTCCTGCGGCCCGGGAGGGATCGACACCTTCGACACGGGTGGCCACTGCACTGAGCAAGGACTCGAGCGGGCCCTGGGCGACCAACTTGCCTTTGTCGATGACGACGACATTGTCAGCGAGGGCTTCGACATCAGCAAGGTCATGGCTGGATACCAGAACGGTGGTCCCGGACTCGGCGAGTTGGCGAAGTCTGGCCCGGAAAGCGTGCTGGCCGGCCGGGTCGAGCCCGTCGAGGGGCTCGTCGAGAAAGAGAATGCGGGGCGAGCCGAGCAGTGCAGCTGCAAGGGCGAGCCGCTGTCGCATCCCCTTGGAATACTGATCGACGTTGCGGTCGGCATCGCCTGTCAGCTCGACAAAGGTGAGCAATTCGTCGATGCGATCGTGGCCGCGGCCGAGCGTGTCGGCCGCCACCCGCAGGTTGCGTCTACCCGTGATCGACTTGATCAGGCCGGGTTCTTCGACAATGGCGCCGACTTCTTTGACGAGCGCGGGAAGGTCGCGTGGGATCGAATAACCAAGGACGGTCATTTCCCCCTCGTCCGGCCGGGTCAAGCCGAGCAAGGAGCGGAATGTAGTGGTCTTACCGGCGCCGTTGGGACCGAGGAAACCGGTGAGCTTTCCCGCTTCGATCTCGAAGTCGAGGCCGTCGAGGGCACGGATACGCCCGTAATCCTTGACGAGGCCCTTGACCTCGATCGCCGTTTCTACAGTCACCGGGCGTCAGGCTACCCGTGCCAGAACTCAAAACGCATTCAGCTCCCAGTGCACCACGTAGTGGTCCGGGTGGATACCGACACCGATCAGGTCGCAGCGTCGTATTCCGAGAGCCTGGGCCAGGCGACGTACCCGCGCCCGCTTGAAACCGTCGATTGCGTCTAGCGGGTGGTAGCTGCCAGTGAGGGTGCGAACTTCGACGACAACCGGGGTGGAGCGGTCACGGGCAATGATGTCGACTTCGCCACCGGCGACAATCGCATTTCGGTGGATGATGACGAGGCCTTGCTCGTTCAAGTAGAGGCAGGCAAGGAGCTCACCTAGTTGGCCGGTGGTCAGACGGGCTAGATCGGGATTTCCTGCTGATCGACTTCTTCGATGTTGACGTCGCGGAAAGTCAAGACTTTTACGGAAGACAGGAAACGGGCGGGTCGGAACATGTCCCATACCCAAGCATCGTTCATTTCGACCTCGAAGAACATGGAGCCGTTAGTCGATCGGACCTCGAGGTTCACCTGGTTGGCGAGATAGAACCTGCGCTCGGTCTCGACGACATACTTGAACATCGGGAGCACATCCCTGTACTCCTGGTAGATCTTTAGCTCGACC
>JBGTNX010000037.1:0-6576 GCA_041742825.1 Acidimicrobiia bacterium
TGCCGTCTCCACCGCCTGGCAGTACCGCGGCATCTCCAAGGACTCGGTCAGCCGGTTCACGGTCAGCGTCAGAAACTACCGCACCCCAGGCGGCGCGCAGGTCCTACTCCCCACAAAACCCTTCGCCAGCTACCTCCCCTAGACCAGTCCTGTGAGGGTTCGGGTCCCCGAACCGTTCTGTGAGTGCCTACCGACCCTGAGTGTGTGCAAACACTCACAGAACGGTTTGTGTGCGGCGTGTCAGGCTTTGGCTACGTGCGCGACAATGTTCTGGTGGCGAAACCCATCTACGTTGAGATCACCATCGGCCGACCGGTCGATGAGATCTGGGAGAAGTCCCAGGACCCTGACCTTCACGAGCGCTGGGACATGCGGTTTTCCGAGATCGACTATCTGCCGCGTCAAGAGGGAGAGCCGCAGAGGTTTCGATATGCATCACGTCTCGGTGGCGTGATAGTCGACGGAACCGGAGAGTCGGTAGGTGAGAGGCAGCGACCGGATGGGACCGCTTCTTCGGCTCTCAAGTTCTGGTCAGATCATCCGCTTGCGATCATCAGAGAGGGCGCAGGGTTCTGGCTCTACGTTCCCGTCGACGGAGGAACCCGGTTCTACACCGGCTACGACTACAACGTCCGTTGGGGTTGGGTTGGCCGCCTCGGGGACCGTGTGCTCTTTCGTCCCTGGATCGGGTGGGCAACCGCCCTGAGCTTCGATCGCCTTCGCCTGTGGCTGGAGAAGGGGCAGACTCCAGAGTCATCCTTCGTGGCGTGGATCTCCTTTCTGGCAGCCCGGTTCGGGCTTGGCTTGCTCTGGTTGTATCAGGGGATCGTCCCCAAGCTGCTCGTCGCCGACGGAGAGGTCGAGCTGGCAGCAGCTTCCGGTTTCGGCTCGCCCGAAATCGTCGTCGTCGTCGCCGGGATCGCGGAGGTCGCTCTCGGCTCGATTTTCCTGCTGGTGCCCCGCTGGCGCTGGCCGTACCTGCTGACTGCGATCGCCATGGCTCCCCTGGCCGCTTTGATCGCAATCACTGATCCCTCTCGTTTCGGTGAGCCGTTCAACCCCTTTGCAGTGAATGTTCTGGCCATCGCGCTCGCAGTCGTCGGGTACTTCACCTGGGCGATCACGCCGCGGGCGAGCCGATGCTCGAGACAACCCGAGAGGAGAGAAGATGTCGATCTATAGGCGGGCGATGGGAGACGACTTCGAGCGGCTTCACCCCAAGATCCAGGAGCGGTTCGGGTTCGACTCGACCTCTGGGGTCGCCTCGGTCGGCACCGGGATCATGGAGAGGATGGAGCGCGGCGGGTGGTGGACCGTTCCTTTCCTTTGGGTCGGCAGTCTGCGTCACATCATGTTCCCGAACACCGGTGTGAACGTCCCGTTCTCGGTCCACAATTACGCCTACGTCGATCGCCACGGACGCGAAACGGTCACGTGGGTGCGCCACTTCGAGTTCCCCGAGCGACGCCGCTGGTTCGATGCGACCATGGTGTACTCCGAGAGACGCCAGACCCTGATCGACTACATCGGAAATCAACAACACCTTTCCGTCGACATCGCCTGCACTGTCGATGAGGACACCGGTGGAATCCGTCTTCGATCCGGGGAGCAACGTTTCTATGAGAGACGGGTGGCATTCAAGTTCCCGCTGTTCGCCTCTGGAATCGCCGATGTCGTCGAGTGGTATGACGATGAGAACCAGGAGTTTCGGATCAGCGTGGAGGTGAGAAACCGGACGTTCGGCACCCTGTTCTCATACTCGGGCAATTTCCAGGCCGAATTCTTCGAAGTCGAAGCAGACAAGATCCCACCCTTCGTCAAACCCCTCCGCGAAGAGCCCCGCGAGTAGACGGCCCGACAGGGACAACCTTTCGGCTTCTAGCTGGAGATGGGAAGTGTTCCCGGCAGCCGAGAAACTTCAAACTCTCGGCTTCTAGCCGAAAGACCTTGACAGGATGCATACCGGGTATGTATAACTGACTGACACATACCGGGTATGTATCTCGAAAGGCGTTCTGGATGGGGCTCAAAGAAGGGTTGCTCTGCCTCCTGGTGAAGGGTGATGCCCACGGGTATCAGCTGAAGGCCGATCTCGAATCGACGACCGGGGATACCTGGCAGGTCAACATCGGCCAGGTCTATACGACACTGCAACGGCTGGAACGAGATGGCCTTGTCGAGAGCATCGAATCGAACGGCGATGGCCGGGTCGTGTACACGCTGACCGATCTCGGTCGGGGTGCGGTGGCCAGATGGTTAGACGCTCCCGTCGACTTGGCTGCTGCCGGCCGAGACGAGATCTCGCTGAAGGTGCTGATGTCGATGGTCTCCGGCGCCATCGATCCGAGGAGGGTTGTAGAACGACAGCGGGGGGCGACGATGACGATCCTCCAGGACTACACAACCCTCAAGGCTAATGACTCCAATGACGACTTCGCCTGGCAGCTATACCTCGATCGGCTCATCCTCAGCGCCGAGGCCGAGTTGCGGTGGCTGGAGCGGGTCGAAGCCCGCCTCGACCTGATGCCCCCCTTCCAAGTGACCCAACTGACTGAATCGATGGATACCGACCCAGTGGAGGTGGACCGATGACCGAGCCGATCCTTTCTATGCGCCGACTGGGGAAGACCCACGGGTCCGGTGCCCAGCGTGTCGACGCCCTGGTCAACGTGGACCTCGATCTCATGCCCGGCGAACTGGTAGCCGTCACCGGCCGGTCCGGTTCGGGCAAGACCACCTTGCTCAACATGGCCGGCGCCCTCGACGAGCCCACCTCCGGCGAGGTGATAGTCGCAGGTGAGAACCTGGCGACGATGTCGAAGAACGACCTCGCCCGGGTGCGTCGGGTGGCGGTTGGCTATGTGTTCCAGCAGTTCAATCTGCTCTCGTCCCTCACCGCCGCCGAGAACATCTCGCTGCCACTAGAACTCGACGGGATGAAACCTGCCGGGGCCCGAGCCCTGGCGGAGAAGGCGCTGGAGGAGGTGGAGATGGCGGGGATGGCCGACCGCTACCCCGACCAGCTCTCCGGTGGCGAACAGCAAAGAGTTGCAATCGCCCGCGGCCTCATCGGCCCCCGCTCGGTCCTGCTCGCCGATGAGCCAACCGGTGCCCTCGACGAGGCGACCAGCGAATCGATCCTCAAACTACTGCGGAGCCGATGTGACGCAGGAGCGGCGGCATTGATGGTCACCCACGAGCCTGCCTACGCCGCCTGGGCCGATCGGGTGGTGCGATTGCGGGACGGTCGTATCGAAGGCATCTCCGAGCGGACCAAGACCCCGCTCACGACCGCAGACATCCAATGAGCGGCCAGTCATGAGTGGACGCGGCGCCGCCTACAAGGTGGCGATGAAGAACGCGAGGAGGAACAGGAAACGGACGATTTTCCTGGTGCTGCTAGTCGCGGTTCCTGTGGCCTTCGGTGTGGTCGTCGCCGGCATCGTCCGGGCCAGCAACCTCACCCCTGAGGAGACTGCTCAAACCTATTTCGGTAGTGCCGATGCCCGAATCCAGGTGTTCTCGCCTACCGAAGCCATTTACGACTGGATCGAGTCGAACCTGAACGAAATCGCCCCGGAGGCGACCATCACCGAGCTGCGCCAGACTGGAATCAGGTTGGACGACGTTGATGGCCCTCATCCATACGCCCAGGTCTGGGACGTCGACCTGACGGCGCCCGCGACGGAGAGTTTTCTTGTCCATGTCAGCGGCAATCTCCCGATCGATGATGACGAGGTGGCAGTTTCTCCTTCCGTCGCCGAAGTGTTGGAGGTCGAAGTCGGCGACACCGTCACCTTCGAGCAGCTCCCATATGACCAACTGACAGTTGTGGGCCTCGTCAGCGAGCCGTTCTTTTACCAGGGCAGCGTCATTCTCCTCAGCCCAGGAGCTCTCGAACCCCTTCTGGGCGACCCTGAGTTGCTGCCAGAACCGAGCCTGCTCGTGTCCGGTCCCGGCGCCGAGGAGGCAGCGCTCCAGATCAACGACCTCTGGTACAGCGAAGGCCAGCAGCAGTTCTGGCCCGAACCCGCCGTAGATCCCTTGCCGCCGGAGATTTCGTTCCTCGAGGACGATCCGAATACCCACCTGCTGCTCACCGAAAGTGACGTGGATCAGCTGGTCGAGCTGGTCAACAACACGGAGCCAGGGCCTGGCGAATCGATTGAAGAGATCGTCTACAACGCTACCCACCAGATGATCTACGGCGGTGGGGACTACCGCGGGTTGCCAGATGTCTACGTGGAGACCAGATCCCAATGGCTCAACCAGGGTGGATTCGAGAGCAATCCCGTCGTCGCCTCGACCGCGGCTTCCGCAATCGTACTGATCGAGGTCGCATTCATCACGGGAGCCGCATTCGCCGCCGGCACCCGTCGCCGTCTCCGGGAGATCGGGCTGATGGGTGCCAACGGCGCCTCGGAGAAACACGTGCGCTCAACGGTGGTCGGTGAGGGCCTCACCATCGGCGCGGTCGGTGCCGGGTTGGGCGTCGTTCTCGGAGTCGCGGTGATGGTCCTGGCCCGACCGATCCTCCAACGTTTCGTTTCCAGGGTGATAACCGGTGTCGGCGTCAGCCTGACCGATGTGCTCGGTCCGGTTCTGGTTGCCATGGTCGCAGTCGTGCTCGCCGTATTGGTGCCGGCAAGGACCGCATCGAAAGTCCCCACTACCACGGCCCTTCAGGGCCGGATGCCAGCCCTTTCACCTCGGAAGTGGGTGGTACCTGTTGGCATCGGTCTGGCGGCCGCCGGCGCCCTACTGATCTCGGTCGCCCTGGTCTCGCTGAGCAACTTCGCCGGTTTCCTCGTCGGAGTCGGGGCGACGGCCGTAGTCGGCGGAGTGGCGATGCTTTCCAGTCCGATCCTCGCCGGCGTGGCCAAACTGTCCGAGAAGGTGCCGGCAACGAGCCGGCTCGTGCTCCGGGACTCGGGTCGGAACCGCACCCGCTCGGCTGTCGCCGTAGCCGCGATTATGGTGATCCTGCTCGCCCCGGTCACGGCGATGATCACCTCGGCCACGACGACGGAGAAAGACCTTGCCTACGGACTCCCTTCCCCTTCCGATCAAGTTCTCCTCACGGGAAGCTACGACAACGTCACCTCCGGCGGGCCCAACCCGATCACGGACAACGACGTGGCCGCCGTCGCCGCGATTATCCCTGAGGACGACGTAGCGGTCTTCGAAACCCTCGACTTGTTTGTCACCACCGCTGCCATTCTCGACGTCAGGGACGACGGGGACGGGAGCGACGTCATGAACCAACAGTTCACAGATGGTCACAGCGTCGCGGTCGCCAATGATGATCTGATGCGCGTGCTGGACGACGCTGGGGTCGCGCAGGCGAGCGACCAGGGCGAGATAGTCGTCCTTGGTGTTGAGGAGCAGACGACAAGGGTGGAGATCAACGGGGTCGAATATCCGGCGCAGGAATACCCGGTGGCAGTGATGCAATGGAGCATGCCCCGGATCGTGCTCCCGGCGTCGTTGGCCTCTGAATTTGGCGACGCCGAGACGCGGCCTGTGGCGCTTTTCTCCCTGGAGCGGCCGATGACCGACGACGAGCGCACGAGGATGTGGTCTACCAATCTCATCATAGATGGCGGCTACGGGGGCCTCGACGTGGCGACTATATACCTTCTCATGGGTGCGGCGACGCTGGTCGTCGTGCTCATCGTTGTCGCCCTGGTGACTGCGGTGTCCGCCGCCGAGGTCGACCACGAGGTTCGGACCATCGTCGCGGTCGGGGCCCCGGGGTCGATCCGACGCCGCTTCCTCGGGCTCCTCACCGGCTACCAGACCCTGGTGGCGATGGCGCTCGCTGTGCCCCTCGGGTTTGGATTGGTCTGGGTGTTCAGTTCGGCGCAGACCTACATCTCTGCCGGCCCGTTCGGTGTCGTCGACTCCTCGATGGTTGTCGTGCCCTGGGTGTGGCTGTTGTCGTTCGCCGTGCTCCTCCCCATTGTGATCGGTCTGCTCACCCTGGTCTCGGTCCGCTCGGCCCCGGTGACCCCGCCGAGAAGGGCAACCTAAAGCCGTTCTGTGAGTGTCTACCGACCCTGCGGGTGCGCAAACCCTCACAGAACGGATTAGAGCCGCAGATTCTCCAGCCGCTGGAAGACGACGTTGGCTGAGTCGTGGACCCGGGTGAGGTCGAAACAAGACTCGAGCGTCGCCTCGTCGAGCGTCACTTCGGGATCGGCGGCGAGGAGGTCGCGGAGATGGCCCTCGCCACCCCATGCGGCCATCGCGTTGCGTTGCACGATCCGGTAGGCGTTATCACGGGTCAACCCCGCCTCGACGAGGCCCAATAGGACGGGCTGGCTGAAGACGAGTCCGCGGGTGCCTTCGAGATTTGACGCCATCCGCACACTGTCGACCACCAGGCCGTCGACAAGGCGGGTGAACTTGACCAGCATGTAGTGAAGGGTGATCGAAGCGTCGGGAAGCACCACCCGCTCTGCCGAGGAGTGGCTGATGTCGCGCTCATGCCAGAGGGCCACGTTCTCCAGGCCCACCTGGGCATAGCCGCGCAGCAGGCGGGCCATCCCGGTCATCCGCTCGGAGAGAATCGGG
>JBGTNX010000038.1:0-13099 GCA_041742825.1 Acidimicrobiia bacterium
ACCTGTGCTTCCTGAACACACCGAAACACGTTTGCGCGTCCCGAGTCAGCATTTGATGCTCGACCTACTCGGAGACGCTGACCGACACCTCCGCCAGATCGAAGAACACTTCCCGGGGGTGCGATTCGTCGCGCGCGGGGATGAAATCGCCGTCAGTGGCGCCCGCGAGGAGGTCGAACGCGCCCGTAGGGTGCTCGACGAGCTGCTCATCCTCGTCCAGGAGGGCCAACCACTGGACAGTGGCGGGGTGGCAGAGGTCGTCAAGATGGTCGGTGAGGATGTGCCTTCTCCCTCCGACGTCCTTACTGACGGCATCCCGGTGGGCAGGGGTCGGATGATCCGTCCCAAGACCCGTGGCCAACAGGGTTACATGGCCGCAATCAGGGAGAACACCCTCACCTTCGGCATCGGGCCGGCCGGGACCGGAAAGACCTACCTGGCAATGGCAGCTGCGGTTGATGCCCTGGTCAACGGGTCTGTCCGCCGCATCATCCTCACCCGACCTGCAGTCGAAGCCGGCGAGAGGCTGGGCTTTCTTCCCGGCGACCTGACCGCCAAAGTCGATCCCTATCTCCGTCCCCTCTACGACGCCCTCTGGGACATGCTTGGCCCCGAGGAGACTCTCGATCTCATCGACAAGGGAACTATCGAGATAGCTCCGCTCGCTTATATGAGAGGAAGGACTCTCAACGACGCATGTGTGATTCTCGATGAAGCCCAGAACACGACTCCGGAGCAAATGAAGATGTTCCTGACCCGACTCGGCTTCAATTCCAAGATGATCATCACCGGTGACATCACGCAGACCGACTTGCCCACCGATCGGCACTCCGGTCTCGGTGTTGTCCGTCAAATTCTGGGCGACATCCCGGGAGTTGCATTTGTCGAGCTGACGTCCCGCGATGTGGTCCGCCACCGAATCGTCGCCACGATCGTCGAGGCGTACGCCAGGTACGAGTCGAAGAAATGAAGCGGTCCACCGTCGTGCGTTGGGCCACCTTCCTCGCCACGGTATTTGCCGTGTGGGGAGTCCTTTCAATAGGGACCGGGGGCGATGGCTCGGAGCTCACAATTGGCGCCCTCGCGGATCGGAGATACGAGGCACAGCGCCCCAACGAGGTCGAAGACTCGCGCGCAACCGAGTTACTCGAACAACAAGCTCGGGACAGTGTGGAACCGATCTGGGAGGACAACCCGGAGGCGGAGCAGGCAGTGCAGAACGATGTAACCGAACTGTTCGACGACGTCGCCGCCTCGGTGATCGCCGCACCACCGCCGGTCGCCACCAACCCGACCTTGCCGTCCACCACAACCACCACAATCGATCCGGAAGCTACATCCACCACTACCCAGCCCGCAGAGCCGGTGGTGTTGAGCGGTGTGGTGTACCTGGATGTCGACAGCAACGGTGTCTTCGATCCCGACACCGACGGCTCCGGTCCTGATCGAGGGCTGGAGCGGGTCAACGTGATAGTGACCTCGGCGAGCGGGGAGGAAACGGTGATGTCCGGGCCCGGCGGCACTTGGGCTTTCGAGGCCGAACCCGGAGATTTCGTTGTGACAGTCGATGTTGAGGACACGGACGTTCCTCAAGGCTTTGCCGTCATGAGCGAGGAGGGCCCGTCCGAACTCGTCTCTTGTCCCACCTCCGGGGAGGAGTGCGATCTTCGCTCCGTGGCCTTCTCGCCGAACCTGAGCCCGATCGAGGAAGTTGCTGCGGACATCAGCGAGCGTCATGCCCTGGCTGCCGATGCCAGCACCACTCTGGCCACAATCGCCTCCGGTGACGTGATCCGCGCTGCTCTCGTTCAGCCCCTCCGACTTACAGTCATCGAGCGACAAGTGACCGAGAGGATCCTCCAGGAGTTCGGTCTTGGGGTTCGCCCCGAGACTGAGTCAGAAGTGAGGGCGAGGGCGCGCAACAGTCCACCGGCTGTCTTCTTCGACGACACCGGCAGAGACGAAGAGGCGGGTCAGGCGGCAGGGGAGATCGTCGCGACACTGGTCCAGGCCAATGAGCGAATCAACACGGAACGCACGGCTCAAGAACAAGATGCCCGCGCTGCGGAGGTTGATCCTGTCGTCGAGGAGTACACAGCTGGTCAGCTCATCGTCGACCAGAACCAGCCTCTCACCCAACTCCACATCGATGCCATCAGTGCCACCGGGGCCAATCCTGGTGAGGTCGAGCAAGAGGAAGGTCTATTGGCCGTTGTAGCGGTGCTGATCGGCATTCTCGGCCTCTACCTGGCCACCTTCCGGCTCGAGTTCTGGGCGCGCCCGCGTATGGTGGCGCTGCTCGGGATCCTCATCGTTCTTGCGGCCGGGGCCGTGCGGGGGACTGTGGTGGCCGAACCCGGGATGAGCTGGTATGTATTCCCTGCTGTGGCCTTCGGGTTTGTGACCGCCGTCCTTTTCGACTCCCGGATTGCGGTGCTCATGGCGCTTACCGTTGGAGTGCTCGCTGCGGTCGGGAGCCAGGACATCGGGGTATCGGTTTACGCGGTGCTGGCCACGATGGCGCCGATTCCCTTTGTGTCTTCGGTCAGCAGCCGTGGTGCCTTCCGAAATGCAGTGATTTTCTCATCTTTCACCGCCGCTGTAGCAGCAGCCGCAACGTCCTGGTACTTCCATGTGGGCCCAAATGATTCGGCTCTCGAAGTGGTCGGGACCTCCTCACTGTGGGCCTTTGGCGTGTCGATCGTGGCCTCGCTGGTCGGGCTGGCTGCGCTCCAATTCTTCGAGTCCGCTTTCGACATCACCACCACACTCAGCCTTCTCGACCTCACCGACCGCAACCACGAGGCTCTGCAGCTGCTCCAGGAGAAGGCCTTCGGATCCTTCAACCACTCGCTGATGGTTGGGACTCTGTCCCATGCGGCGGCGCGGGCTATAAACGCCAACGCCTTGCTCGCCAGAGCTATGGCGTACTACCACGACCTCGGGAAGACGGAGAACCCGACCTACTTCATCGAGAACCAGTTCGGGGGGTCCAACCCCCACGACATGCTCAGCCCCAAGGAGTCGGCGGAGATCATCCGCCGCCACGTCAGCGACGGGGTAGCGCTCGCCCGTCAGTACAAGATCCCGTCCGACGTGACCCTGGGCATCGTCAGCCACCACGGCGACGGGATCATGCGCTATTTCTACGAGAAGGCCAAGTCTCAGGAGAACGGCGAGGTCGACCCGGGAGACTTCCGCCATGTCGGCCACAAGCCCCGGACTGCGGAGTCGGCAATCGTCATGCTTGCTGACAGCCTCGAAGCCGCCTGCCGGGCGGTATTCCAGACGGAAGAGCCGTCGCCTCACGCAATTGAGAAGGTGGTCGACCGTGTCGTCAACGAGAAGATGGACGACGGCCAACTCGGAGAATCGCCGCTCACCTTGTCCGACATAACCAAGATCAGGGCAGCCTTCCTCGAGTCCCTGATCGGGCACTACCATCAGCGCATTGCCTACCCGAACTTCCCCGGCTCCTGACGTGGACGACCCCCTCAGTCGATATACAGGTGCTCACTCGTGAGCATTTTTGTTGCAGATGAGCAATCCCGGACGGTTGACCTTCCCGCCATCCGATCCCTCGCCGAACTGGTTGTCGAAGGAGAGGGCTATCCGGAGAGCTCCGAAGTGACCTTGCTCCTGGTTAGCGACTCCGAGATGGGGTCATACAACGAACGATTCCTCGACCGGACCGGGCCAACCGACGTCCTCGCCTTCCCGGTCGAAGACCTCGAGCCGGGAGTGGTCCCCGAACGAGATTTCAACGACCCACCGCTCCTTCTCGGCGACATCATCGTCGCCCCCGAATACATCTCGAGGCAGGCGGAGGAATACAGCGTCAGCTTCGAAGACGAGATTTCGCTGATGGTGATCCACGGACTGCTCCATTTGCTCGGATACGACCATCAGAACGACGACCAGGCAGAGGCGATGGAACAGCGAGAGCGGGAGATCCTCGCCAAGATCGGCAAGGTACGGCGATGACCGGCCTGACCCTTGTCGTCGCCGGTTTGCTCCTGCTGTTTGCTGCATGGCTTCGCGCCGCCGGTACCGCAATCACCCGGGTACCTCGCGCTGACGCTCTCCGGGATGCCTCTGAGAAGGTCAAGGGAGCTGCGGCAGTGGCGGAAATGCTCGACGATCGGGAGGTAATCGCACCCGCAGTCGGCGTCGTCGGCTCCGCGCTTCTCGTGATCAGCGCCACCCTCGGAGTTGCGGCTGTCGCCGCCGACGAGGCGCCGAGCGCGGCGATCTGGCTCGGCCTCGTGGTGGGCATGATCGTGTTCCTCGTCGGCGACCTCGTTCCCCGGGGAATCGGGAGGGTCCGCTCCCATCAGATTGCATACCGATCTGCCCCTGTATTGGGGGTAGCGATCGGGCTCGGCGGGTGGGCCAATGACCTGATCTTCGAATCCGAGACCGACCAGACCGACGAACTCGAAGAAGATGAGGATGAGATCTCCGATGAACAGGAGCGCGAGCTGATCCATTCGGTTCTCCAGTTCACCGAGACCCTGGTCCGGGAGGTGATGACCCCGCGCCCCGACATGGTGACTGTCCCGGTGACCGGGACCATCGAGGAGCTCGTCGCCCTCGCTACCGATGAGGGCTACTCGCGGATTCCCGTCACCGCCGAGTCCGATGTGGTGGGCCTGGTGATCGTCAAGGACCTGCTTCCGATGTTCGTCGGAAACAAGCGGCCCGAATCGGTTGCCGCCGTCATGCGACCTGTCGACTTCGTGCCGGAGACCAAGCTCGCTGCGACCCTGCTCGCCGAGATGCAGGCAGGGAAAGTTCATCAGATGATCGTCGTCGACGAGTACGGCGACATCACCGGGCTGATCACCATCGAAGATCTGCTCGAGGAGCTTGTGGGCGAGATCACCGACGAGACCGATGAGGATGAGCTGCTGCTCGTCGCCTCCGGCGAAGGCCGGTGGACTGTCGACGCCCGCCTCCCGGTCGAAGACCTTGCTGCCGAGCTTGGTGTGGAGCTACCCGAAGAAGAGTCCGACACCGTTGGCGGGCTTGTGCTCACCGTGGCCGAGCGTGTGCCCGAGGAAGGAGAGACATTCCGGGTTGGCGATTGTATGTTCACTGTCGTCCGGATGCAGGGCCGACGTATCGCCGAGCTGACGGTGGTCAAAGACCCCCAGTCTGAATCCGTATGAAGTCCGGGTTCGTCGCCGTCGTCGGGCGGCCCAATGTCGGCAAGTCGACCCTGGTCAACGCCCTGGTCGGCACCAAGGTAACCATCACCTCTTCACGGCCGCAGACCACCCGAAACACGATCCGTGGAGTTGTCACCGGACCCGACAAGGACAATCCCGAGTACCAGATCGTGCTGGTCGACACCCCCGGGCTGCACAAGCCGCGGACCGAGCTCGGCTCGAGGCTCAACTCAATGGTCTACGGAACACTCGCCGACGCCGATGTGGTGCTTTTCTTGATCGATGCCTCCGCACCAATCGGGCCCGGGGACCGTTTGATCGCCGAGAGGCTCGTCGAGGCGTCGTCGACCGTTGTCCTTGCCGTCAACAAGTCCGACAAAGGCACCAGGACCGAGATCGGCGAGCAGCTGGTTCAGGCAGGAGAGTGGGACTTCGCTGCCTATGTCCCCATCTCCGCCACGGAAGGAACCGGCCTCCAGGCATTGGTCGACGAGATCCTGGTGCGGCTCCCCGAGGGCCCGCGCTATTACCCGGAAGGGATGATGACCGACCAGCCCGAATCGATGGTGGTGTCGGAGATCGTCAGGGAAAAGTTCCTCGAACGTCTCCGTGACGAATTGCCCCACTCTCTCTTGGTCCGGGTCGAGGACATGGAGCAGAGAGACAACGGGCTTCTCGACATCACCGCTGATGTGATCGTCGAGCGGAAGAGTCAGAAGGGGATCGTCATCGGTAAAGGCGGCGAGTTGTTGAAGATCGCCGGCACCGAGGCCCGCGAAGAACTCGAGGTGCTATTCGGGACGAAGGTCAATTTAAAACTTCATGTCGTGGTGGAAAAGGACTGGCAGATCAGAGGCCAGATCCTCGACCGTTTCGGCTTCGGCGGTTCCTAGGCGGCCGGCTTCAGGCGATTTCGTCGCAGAAGGTGGCGAGCTCGGTGTCCATCTCAGTCAATCCGCCCTCGGAGTGGGTTGAAAGCGTCAGGGTCACCTTGTCCCAGCTGATCTCGATGTCAGGGTGGTGGAAAATATTCTCAGCTTTCAACCCGACCCGGGTGACGAAGCCGAGCGATTCGTTGAAGTCCTCGAACTCGAAGGTAGCCTTGATCGAGTCCCCGTCGCGTTTCCATCGCTTGTGCTCGGCGAGGAAATCAGATATCTGTTCGTCGGTCAGTAAGTCAGCCATGGGTCAATCCTAAGAGAGCCCCGCTGGTTTGCGGATAAGCCCGGCGCAACGGCGCCGTTCCAATACGCTTGGCACGTGGCGATCCGACATGATCAGGCAATAGTCCTCCGCTCCTATCCGTTTGGCGATGCCGACCGGGTGGTGGTGCTGATCAGTCCCAACAATGGGAAGATCAGGACCGTTGCCAAAGGGGTGCGCAAGACCAAGAGTCGCTTCGGGGGCCGTCTCGAGCCGTTCACCCATGTCGACCTGGTCCTCTATGAGGGTAGGAACCTGGACACCATCACCCAGGTTGCCACCGTCGAGCCATTCAAGCGGTTGCGGGGCGACCTCGATGCGGTTATCGCCGCGGGGTTGATGGTCGAAGCTGTCGACGCCGTTGCCCAGGAACAGGAATCGTCGGTCCGCCTCTTCCTCCTCCTCCAGCGCGGTCTCAAAGCACTCGACTCGGGCATGTACTCGCCGGACCTGATCACCGCCTTCCTGCTCAAACTCGCCGACGTCGTCGGGGTGGCCGTAGCTCTGGTCGAGTGTGCTTCGTGTGGCAGGACCGACGATCTCGATCGCTTCTCGTTCTCCGGAGGTGGTGTGCACTGTTCGGTGTGCTGGGTCGAGGGTGGTGTGAAGCTGCGCCGGGGGATCACCGTGTATCTCGATGGTCTGGCGCGATCCGAGTTGATGAGCCTTCCGGAAATTGACCCGGTGCTGAGCGGTGAGGCTATGGGTATCGCCCGCCGCTTCCTCGAATACCACCTCGATCGCAAGCTCTTCTCTCTGGGGGTGCTGGAGTGACCCTCGATCTCGGAGCAGTCGACCTCGACCGGGTCCCCCGCCACATCGGGCTGATCCTCGACGGCAACGGGCGGTGGGCCAACCAGCGAGGCCTCCCCAGGACCGCCGGGCACCTCGCGGGAGAGGAGGCCCTGTTCGACACCGTGGAGGGAGCGCTGGCAATGGGAGTCGGGTGGATGACCGCCTTCACCTTCTCCACCGAGAACTGGAACCGAGCCGACGACGAGGTCGAGTTCCTGATGTGGTTCAACGAAGACCTCCTCACCAGGCGTCGTGACGATCTGAACGAGCAAGGGGTGCGGATGCTCTTCGCCGGCGACATGGACGACCCCCGGATACCAGACCGCAATCGCCAGCACATGGCCGAGGCAGCTGAACTGACCGCCGGCAACGAAGTGTTGCGATTGGTGTTCGCCTTCAACTACGGAAGCCAGCGGGAGATCGTTTCTGCAGCCCGGGCGGTGGCCCGCAAGGCAGCAGCCGGAGAGTTGGACCCCGAGTCCATAGACGAGGCGACAATCGCCGACCATCTCTACATCCCCGGCATGCCCCCGGTCGACCTGGTGATCAGGTCCTCGGGCGAGCACCGCCTATCCAATTTCCTCCTCTGGCAGTCGGCATACGCGGAGTTCTACTTTCCCGGTATCCTTTGGCCCGACTTCGATCGCCACGCTCTGGTCGACGCTGTGGTCGAGTACCAGGCACGGGAGCGCCGCTTCGGTGGTGCCGAAGACCAGGTCCAGGTTGACTAAGCACTGGATCTCAGCCACCGTTCCCATTCACACTCATGACTGAAGTAACACTCGACACCATCTCCAACCTCGCCAAACAGCGCGGATTCGTCTTCCAGGCCAGCGAAATCTACGGCGGCTTGCGCTCGTCCTATGACTACGGGCCGCTCGGGGTCGAGCTGCTCAAGAATGTCAAGGAGGAGTGGTGGCGCTCGATGGTCCAGCAGCGCTCCGACATCGTCGGGATAGACTCGGCGATCCTCCAGGCCCGCAAGGTCTGGCAGGCGTCGGGGCACGAGGAAGTATTCACCGACCCGATGGTCGAGTGCTCCAACTGCAACGGCCGGTTTCGCCAGGACAAGCTCGACGATCTCGACAAGTGCCCGACCTGTGGCAAGACGGGGACGTTCACTAACCCGCGCAACTTCAACCTGATGTTTCGCACCCACATGGGACCCATCGACAGTGAGGACAACCTCGTCTATCTCCGCCCCGAGACCGCCCAGGGCATTTTCACCAACTTCGAGAATGTGCGCAGGACCAACCGCCTCAAGCTTCCTTTCGGCATCGCTCAAGTGGGAAAGTCGTTCCGCAACGAGATCACTCCCGGCCAGTTCGTGTTCCGCACCCGTGAGTTCGAGCAAATGGAGATGGAGTACTTCTGCCGGCCCGAGGAGAGCCCGGAGTGGTATCAGTACTGGCAGGACCAGCGCTTCCAGTGGTACCTCGACCTGGGCATGGACCCGGACAACCTCCGGATCCGGCCCCATGAGGACGACGAGCTGAGTCACTATTCGTCGGGCACCGTCGATATCGAATACCGGTTCCCCTGGGACTGGGATGAGCTGGAGGGCATCGCCAACCGCGCGGACTTCGACCTCAAACAGCACGCCGATCACTCCGGCCAGGACCTCACCTACTTCGACCCCGAGTCCAACGAGCGCTTCTTCCCCCATGTCATCGAACCGGCAGCGGGGGCGACCCGCACCACCTTCGCCTTCCTCATCGACGCCTACAACGAAGAGACGGTTGGTGACGACACCCGAACCGTGCTCAAGCTGCACCACCGGCTTGCGCCGTACAAGGTTGCGGTGCTGCCCCTTTCCAAGAAACCGGAGCTGATCGAACCGGCCGAGAAGCTCATCGCCGGGCTCCGCAAGCACTGGATGGCTGAGCTGGACATCACCCAGTCGATCGGCAAGAGATACCGCCGTCAGGACGAGATCGGCACGCCATATTGCGTGACTGTCGACTTCGACAGCCTCGAAGACGGTGCGGTGACGATCCGGGACCGTGACACAATGGCCCAGGACCGGATTTCGATTGATTCGGTCGAGAGCTACCTGATGGCGAAACTGTCCTGACCGTTAACCCTCCGTTGACAATTGCCGGTCAGAATCGACGATGGTGATACCGAGATGAGACGTTCGATCTGGGCCTGGGCGGGGCTTTTCATACTCGCAATCGCCGGCTCTGCCTTCGCCTGGTTCTGGTTCAGCGGGGGTTCGGGCGAGCCGAGCACCGAACTGACAACTCCTACGCTCGCCGGCCAGACCACGACCTCAGTCGCTACCACCACCACCGCCGGCGAGGGGGCAACTACTCCCGCTGCGGAGTCCAGCAACGGAGCCTTCGTCATCCAACAGGACCGGTTACAGGCCACCTTCACCCTCGATGAGGTATTGCGGGGCGACCCGACGACAGCTGTTGGAACCACGTCGGAGCTCGCCGGACAGTTCGTGCTCGATTTGGAGGACCTGAGCCAGACCCAATTCTCCGATTTCGTGGTCAACGCCCGAACGTTCGTCACCGGCTCGAGCACCCGGGACCGCGCCATTCGGGGGCCGATCATCCTCAATTCCGCTTCCGACGATTTCGAGTTCATCACATTCGCTGTGACCGACTCAGTCGGGCTGGAAGGAGCAGCGGCGGTCGGCGACACCTTCACCTTCACCCTGGTCGGCGATCTGACCATCCGCGACCAGACCAACGAGGTCGAATTCGAGGTGACCGCGACCCTGGTCGACGAGTCGACCGTCGAGGGGACGGCAACGACGGAAGTTCTGCGCGGTGACTTCGGCATCGGGATCCCGAGTGTTGCCTCGGTGGCCGATGTGACCGACGAGGTGACCCTGCAAATGGAGTTCGTGGCCACAAGCTCTTGAGCGTCCGTATGATCTGGCTCTCATGGCAGAACGCGCCGACATAGACCGGATCCGGGAGTCGATAGATCTCGTCGACCTCATCTCGGAGGTCACGAAGGTGAAACGCTCCGGCCGGACCTTCATGGCGGTTTGTCCCTTCCACGAGGAGAAGACTCCGTCGATGTCGGTCGACCGCGCCAGGGGCCTCTACCACTGCTTCGGCTGCGGCAAGGGTGGCGACCTGTTCAGCTTCGTCCAGGAGACCCAGGGCCTCAACTTCCGGGAGTCGCTCGAAGTCCTCGCCCGCAAGTCCGGAGTCACCCTCACCGAGGATCCGGGGGCGGCACAGCGGCGGGGGAGGCGTGGTGCGGGGATCGATGCGATCCGCAAAGCGATCGAGGTCTATCACACCAGGCTCAAATCTTCACCCGATGCCGGACCGGCGCGAGCCTATCTCCGTGCCCGGGGGTACGACGTCGCAGTGATCGACCAATGGAAGTTGGGTTTCGCCGGCACTGATTGGGACACTTTGACCAAGGAACTGCGCTCGGCGGGGATCGAGGAAAGTGCCCTCACCGATGCGGGGTTGAGCCGCAAGGGCCGCAGCGGCATGTACGACTTCTTCAGGGGGCGATTGATGTTCCCCATCTACGACCTCAGGGGCGATCCGGTGGGTTTCGGCGGGCGGAAGATCGACGAGGTCCCCAGGGAGGCGACCAATAACCCCGACGCCAAGTACGTCAACTCACCGGACTCCGTCGTCTATCAGAAGTCACGCCTCCTCTACGGGCTCGATCGGGCCCGGGCGGCGATGGGTACGGCGGGGGAGGCAGTGATCGTCGAGGGATACACAGATGTGATTGCCATGCACCTCGCCGGAGTGGAGACTGCGGTGGCAACCTGTGGCACTGCTCTCGGCGACGACCACTTCGACCTCCTCCGCCGGTTCACCGAGAAGGTGGTACTTGCGTTCGACTCCGACATGGCCGGCTCCAAGGCCGCCCTGCGCAGCGACGACCTCGAGTCTCCCTTCCGCCTCGATCTAGACCTGAGGGTGGCCCTGATGCCAGACGGGCTCGACCCCGCCGACCTTGTCCAGGAGGGGAGAGGTGACGAACTGGCGAAGGCAGTCTCGGACGCCAGACCGCTGCTCGAGTTCAGGATCAGACACGAAGTCGCCGCCCACGATCTCAACGGCCCCGAAGGTCGGGCCCGAGCGCTGCATGCTGCAGCCGACCAGCTGCGCCGAGTCAACGACGATATCGCCCGCCGGGAGTATTCCCGGTTCGTGGCCCGGGAGATCGGCGTCGACCTGGAAACGGTGGAACAAGCGATCCGGCCCGGGGGTGTTCAGCGACCTGGAGAGAAGCCTCGAACCGGTCGGACCATCGACCGGCGCGAGGCGGAGCTGCTCCGGGTGGTCCTCTCGAACCCCGATGGCCTTCAGGAGCTGAATGCCGAAGACTTCACGGACCAAAGGCTGAAAGCTGCGTTCTTGGCGATAGCCGACCAGGTGGGGGCTGCGACTTCAGGAGCTCCAATCGACCTTTCCGCTGTCGGCGATTCCGACACCGCTGACCTCTTGCGGCGCCTGGCCATGGACCCGAGACCCCTTCCTCACGGCAAGGACATGCTGTACATGATGAGGAACCGGCGCCTCGACGCGGAGATCGATCGCCTCGAGGAGGAACTCGATGACCTCGAGCAGGGAACGGACACCCATTCCGATGCGTTGCGACGGTTGGTAGCTTTGCAGAATCAGAAGCGAGCGGTCCAGGACCAATGACTGAAGAACTAGGGGCGGTAATTGCAGACCTCATCAAGCGGGGGCGCCAGCGCGGCTTCCTCACCATGGCCGAGGTGCAACAGGAGCTTGAGGACGCTGAGGCTTCGGGCGAGGCATTCGAGAAAGCAGCGGAGGCGCTTCGTGAGGCGAGTGTCAAGCTCACCGAGGAGGGGCCGGGCGTCGTCGAGGAGTTCGCCGAGGTTGGCTCAATCTCGGTTTCCGACCCGGTTCGTCTCTATCTCAACGAGATCGGGCGCTACCCGCTGCTCACCTCACAACAGGAAGTGGAGCTTTCGATGCAGGTGGAGGCCGGCCGCCGGGCCCTGGCCCGCAGCGAGAGTGAGGACGACCTCTCCGAAGAAGACATCGGGCTGTTGAAGACCGAGCGGCGTCGGGGTGAGGAAGCCCACGCCTCGCTCGTCCAGTCGAACCTCCGTCTGGTCGTCGCTATCTCGAGACGGTACGCGGGAAGGGGAATGGCGTTGCTCGACCTGATCCAGGAAGGCAACGTCGGCCTGATGCGCGCAGTGGAGCGCTTCGACTACCGCCGCGGCTTCAAATTCTCCACATATGCGACCTGGTGGATTCGCCAGGCGATCTCGCGGGCAATCGCCGACCAGGGCCGGACCATCCGGATGCCGATTCATATCCTCGACTCGGTGAACAAACTGACTAGGGCGAAACGCGAGCTGACCCAGCAGCTGAGCCGGGACCCGACATATGAGGAACTCGCCGAGGAGCTCGACCTCGACGTGCACCGGGTGATCGAGCTGCAACGGATCGCCCAGGACACCGTCTCTCTGGAGACCCCGGTCGGTGAGGATTCCGACGGCACATTGGGAGATTTGGTCGAAGACCTTGGGTCGGAACAACCCGCCGAGAGTGCTGCGTTCGCTTCTCTGCAGGATCAGCTGGCATTGGCGCTGGAGGGTCTCAACGAGAGGGAGCGCCAGATCCTGGTGATGCGCTTCGGTCTGGCCGATGGTCGGATGCGAACCCTCGAGGAGGTCGGCGCCCACTTCAAGGTGACCAGGGAACGGATCCGCCAATTGGAGACCAAAGCCCTCGCCAAGCTCCGCCACCCCGACAAGTCACAAAAGCTGGAAGGCTTCCTAGAAGAGGGATAGACGCGGCAAATCGGACGGTTTCCCGTCTTGTGGTGTGGGTTAGGGTTCTTGGTGGTCGAGGGTGGTGTTTGGCGGGGTGGTCGGGGAGCTCACCCCTCGGGTTTGAATCGGGGTTGTTTCTCTCCCACCGGAGGCGGAGCCGAACGGGGGGAGTACCGCCGAT
>JBGTNX010000039.1:0-22081 GCA_041742825.1 Acidimicrobiia bacterium
GGCTCCCAGAACCCAGAAGACAGATCCCTGCCAAGGACACGAAGTCAGGAGGGTGGAGAGTCATCCCAGGCTCCGGAAGCCACCAACAACATTATCCCTGGAGGGTGGGGCGATCCCACCAACAGCACTCGAGCTCCCAGCTCCAGGGACCTCGCCCTCCTATGTCGCCCCCTTCGTGGGGCGCAGGAACCCTCCCCCGGCAAGCGGAAGGACACTCAGCCTGCGTCGAAGTCGGTTAGGAGGTCGATCAGTTCGTCACCGTAGGCTTCCAGTTTGGCGGGACCGATGCCGCTCACCCTGAGCAGGGCGTCTGCGGACTTGGGGCGAATCGCTGCGATCTCGTTGAGGGTGGTGTCGTGGAAGATGACGAATGCGGGGACACCCTGGGATTCGGCCTGGACCCGCCGCCAATTCTTAAGCCGCTCGACCAGATCGTCGTCGACGTCGTCAAGACCTCGTCGGAGCGGACCGGTCTTGCCCCCGACCTCGATCCGATCGCCCCATTTCACCCTGATCTCCGCACCACCTCCGTGCAGTTTTACTACACAACCGTCATCGGTGACACGGTCGACTACCCCTTTGTAGGCGCCCTGCACCTTGATCTCCTCGGCGACTCCGGCAGTGATTCCGGTGAGGATGGCCGACGCCTTCTTCTCAGGTTCGAGGCGTACCTTCTCCGACTTGGAGCGGCTCCCGTCGAGCTCAGAGAGGAATACCGAAGGGCTTGCCTTGTCGGCGAGGACTGTCACCGTTTTGATGCCGCGGGTGAGGGCGACGTGGAAGATCCGCCGCTCTTCTTCGATGTCGCCGGCGAGATGGTGCGGCATCAGCGAGGAGTCAGCGCCGAAGACAATGACATGATCCCACTCCAGTCCCTTGACGCGGTGCACCGTCGATAGCACAACCCCGACAGGTTCGGAAGGTGTTGCCAGGCGCTCCCGTAGCCACGGTTCGAAGCTGGCGGGGTCTTCGTGGAGACCGGCGATGCGTTGCAGTGCGACCAGGTCGTCTCCCTGGCCCGACCGGTCGGCGAGATTGCGGGTGGCGTCCAGCGCAGCGGCGGCGCTGCTCAGACCGATGTCGTCGGCGAGGGTGTCGAGGAGGAGAGACGTCGAGGTCGCTGAGGAGGCGGCAAGGCGGATGTCATCGCAGAACGAATCCCACCGTTTGCGTCGTTTCGAGTCGAGGTCGGCACCGAGGGACTCGATCCCGTCGATGGTGAACGGGCCACGGCGCCGTTCGATCGAGTCCGTGAACAGCCGGGTCAGCCCGCGGCCGGGGCGGCGGATCACCTGGAAAAGGTCGTTGCGGGTCATCGCTTCGGGGTCGAGGGCGATGCGGATCCAGGAGAGCGTCGCCCGAAGCAGGGTGCGGTCGAGGACTGATGTGCCCAGCATCGATTGAAACCCAATCCCGTGCTCGGCAAGTCCAACCTGGACCGGGAGCAGGCTCGAGTTGACCCGGGTGAGGACTGCGATGGTGTCGGTCGCAGCGCCTCCGTCGATGAGACTGGCGATCCGGTCGACAGCAATAGTCCCCAAGTCGACCCCGCTGGCCTGTTCTACCGACAACCCCTCCAGTTCAGAGGCGGCGCAGATCGTCTTCGGAAGCCGGCGGTCGTTGTAGCTCAGGAGGTGGGTTGCCCCGGCCACCACATCGATCGGGCTGCGGTAGTTGGTCTCGAGGGCGAAGCTGCCGGCGCCGGGGAAGAGGGTCTCGAAGTCGATCAGATACCGGGGATCGGCCCCGGCGTATCCGTAGATCACCTGGTCGTCGTCGCCGACCCCGAACACGCTGAGCCCGGGACTGGCAACGAGGCGCAGCAACAGTAGGTAGGCCGGGGTGAGGTCCTGGAACTCGTCGACCAGGAGGTGGCGGCACTGTCGCTGCCAGTGGTCACGAAGGTCGGGGTTGGTGAGCAGCGCCTGAATCGCCCCGTAGATCTGGGTGTCATGATCGGCTTCGCCGCGGTCGGCGAGGACAGCCTGGTATTTGCCGAACGTGTCCTCGAATCCGGGTACATCGTCGCGCTCGGCCTCGATGCGTGCCGGCGAGCGGAGCCCGATTCGGACTTCGCTGAGGGCTTCGAGATATGGCCCGATCACGTCGGTGTTAGCCCGCGGTGGGGCGGGCGAGATGGGTTCGAGGCGTCGTCGTTGCTCGCGCTCGTCGATCAGGCTGAGTTGAGGTTGGGCCATGCGCAGGATCGCCCAACCGAGGGAGTGGATGGTGCGGATCCGGGAGCGGAGGCCGGCGGGAAGGCGCTCGGCCATTTCGTCGGCGGCCCGCTTGTTGTAGGCGACGGCGGTGATGATCTCCGGTTCGATCATGCGGTCTTCCACCAGGTGACGCATCCGCGCGGTCAGTACCCGGGTCTTGCCCGATCCGGCAGGGGCGATGATCCGGGCCGGACCGGCTCCATGGGAGACGGCGGCGAGCTGATCCTCGGCGAGGGTCTCAGAGGGTGCGGTGGGCGGGGGAACCCGGGTGGACAGACCGAGTTCGGCGGTCTCGTGGTGGACGACGTTGAGATCGAACGGCTGGCGGGGACCCCCGTCGATCCACACCGACGATCCGTCGGCGAGAACCACATCTGCCGGCCCTTCGACGCTCGCACCGATCCGTGCGTTTGCCTTCCGGGACCACCACCAGACCATCTCGTCGCCGGTGGCGTCGTAGGAGTTGTGCCAGACCGCCTTGGTCAGCCGTTCCCGGAGGAAGGTGAAATCGCTGCCAAGTTCGACAGGATCGACATTGACGCTGTCGGTCCGGTTCAACTCTGCGGCAGACACTCCGAGCTCATAGACGGTCGGGGTCCGTTGCACGTAGCGGCGCTGCGCATCGATAACGACAGCCTCGAGACGCTCTGGCTCCAACAGCACCCCGGCGTCGATGGTCACCCGGTCGGCTCCACCCCACCCTTCAGGGGTGGGAGAACCCGGTTTGACCACCACCGAACGTCCGAGTTCTTGTGGCCCGGGAAAACTGATACTCACACTCCCACCGACGGTAGCGACCACCTGTGACAGTACGGGTCTGTCTTACTATCGCTCCGTTCTGTGGGGGGTTCAGCCCCCCGCCGACGCCAACAGGGAGGGGCCGAATCGGCCCCTCCCTGTCCCGTGCTAGAACTAGGTCAGCGCTTTGTCACATAGACGTCCGATTGTCCGCCGACCCTCGTCGAACCGAAGTACAACGTGGTTCCATCCCATGACACCGAGGGACGGGTCTCGCCGAACTCGCTGTTGACATTGGGGCCAAGGTTCTGTGGCACTTCCCATGGCCCAAGCGGTGATTGCTTGGTCGATGAGTAGATGTCTGGTCCACCCAAACCACCGGCCCGGTCGCTCCAGAAGAACAACTCCATGCCATCGCGTCGTAGGTTGGGCTGGCCCTCGTTGGCGGTCGTGTTGACCTCTGATAGGGAAACGCCGGCTACATAGATGCCGCCAGTTCGCGGTGAGTAATAGAGATCGTGGTCACCGGCCGCGTCCAACTCGTCGAGCGGGCGGGCACTCGAGTAGAACAGCACATCTCCCTGGCCGGCCATCCTCGCCGGGAACGGGCTGTGCTCGTCCCAGGCACTGTTCACCTCGCAGCCGAGGTGCGTAACCGACCGGGCATGAAAGCTTCGGTCCAGCCGCGCCGTGTACAGGTCGGCATTGGCCGCCTCCCCGCAGTGTCCAGCCCGATTGCTAGCGAAGAAGAACGTCTTGCCGTCGCGTCCTATCGTCGGGCAGAAGTCGTTCGCCGCGGTGTTGATCGGTGCGCCAACATTCACCGGCTCATTCCAGGGAGCGTTTTCATTAGCTCTTGTCGACACCCAGATATCAAGCCCGCCCAAACCGCCGGGGCGGTTGGAAGCGATGAAGAACGTCCTGCCATCGGGTGAGATGAAAGGACATCCCTCTGTGTGTTCCGTGTTGAAGTTCTCGTTGGCCCCGGCCCCGAATGTCTCGATGGATTCGGCCTCGCCCCAAGGGCCGAAGCCTCCGAACGCGACCGCTGATGCGGCCCCACTAATCATTATCACCGCTGCAAGAACGGCGGTCGTCAATCTACGTCTCACCAATTGCCTCCTAGTTGTGGAGTACTCACGGCATCTCCACCGGTCGTCCTTCCCGTTTCCAGGCTTCGATCCCACCGTCGAGCAGGCAGACGTCCCGGTAACCCATGGACCGCAGCGACTCGGCGGCAATGGCGGAGCGTTCCCCTGTCGAGCAGTAGAGGATCAGTCGGCGATCAGGGTCGAACTCGATGCGGTGCCGTCTGTCTGACGGATCTGCCCAGAACTCGAGCATGCCCCTAGGCGCCCACACCGAGTCGCCGACCCAACCCCCGACCTGGAGTTCATCCTCTTCACGCACATCGACGAGCACGGCACCTTCGAGCAGCTCGTCGCTCACTTCCTGGGGAGTGAGGCTCACCAGGTTTCGAAGCGCATCCGCCACTAAATCGGCTGCGGAATGCTTCAGACGTCCGTGCTCCGTCGACATGTGCCCAATATGCCGGAGGTGCCTGGTGGACCGCTGGGAACCAGATGGTGGCGCTTCCCAGTGGATTCCCAGAGATGTCCGAGACCATTCCCGGCGACAGACACGCCTCGAGAAGAGTAGAGATGCAGTCGTGAGATACCTCGCGCTCGGACCGATCTCGGTCCAGATCGGCGATGACTACGTGAAGTTGGGTGGTCTCCGCCAGCGGATAGTGCTCGCCGTCTTGCTTCACTCGGCAAATCGCGTTGTTACGCAGGACGCGCTAATCGACTCGGTCTGGTCCGGAGAGCCGCCCGAAGCTGCCCGAGCCACAGTCCAGAGCTACATCTACAACCTTCGCCGCGCCATCGGTTCCGATTCGATCGTGCGTAGGGCCGACGGCTACCTGATCGAGGTGGACGAAAACATCTTCGATGTGCTCGCCTTCGAGGAGCGTGTTGCAAAAGGAATGGGCCTCCTCGAGTCGGATCCCGAATCCGCGAGGGGGACTCTCCTCGAGGGCTTGGGCATGTGGTTCGGTACTGCATATGGGGGTATCGACCACCCCGAGCTCCAGGTCGAGATCCAGCGTCTCGGCGAAATGCGGGTGAACGCCATCGAGACGCGGATCGAGGCCGATCTCGCTCTCGGTCGCGCCGGGGAGCTGGTGGGCGAACTGGAGACACTGGTTCGCGGCCACCCGTTCCGGGAGAGATTCTGGGCGCAATTGATGCTCGCCCTCTACAGGGCAGGCCGCCAGGCGGAGTCACTGCGGGCGTACCAACAGGCCCGGACCCGCCTCGTCGACGATCTCGGAATCGAGCCGGGGTCCGATCTGCGACAGCTCGAACAGCGGATCCTCGACCAGGACCCATCACTAATGATCAAAGCCGATCGGGCAGGGTCGACGCCCGGTGGAGACCGGAGTGGATCGATTCGTGGATACGAGCTCCGCGATGTTGTCGGCCGGGGGGACTTTGGCGTCGTCTATCGCGCCTACCAGCCGTCGATCTCTCGCGAAGTGGCGATAAAAGTCATCCAACCCGCGTATGCCAATGACCGTACTTTTGTCGCCCGTTTCGAGAGAGAGGCCCAGATCGCCGCCAATCTGGAACACCCCCACATCCTTCCCCTCCACGACTACTGGAGAGATCCGACCGGTGCCTATCTTGTCATGCCGCTCATGAGGGGCGGCAGCCTCGACGGAGCTCTCAAACATGGCGGTTGGAGCCTCGGACCGGCATTGCGACTGCTCGAGCAGGTGGGGAGTGCGCTCTCCCATGCCCACCGACGTGGCGTGATACATCGTGATCTGAAGCCAGGGAACATCCTTCTCGACGAGGACGGCAACATCTATCTCTCAGACTTCGGGATGTTCACTGCGCTCGGTGACGACGGGAGCACTGTCCCGGTCTCGAAACGTCACATCGCCCCCGAAGGGGCCTCCGGCGGGAGCGCCACAGTCGGCTCGGACATATACGCGCTAGGAGCACTCACCTTCCACCTCCTCTCCGGCGTGCCCATTGCCTCGACATCCATGCTCGATTTCGGTGAGGCCCGTCCCGACATTCCGACGTCACTGGCTGGGGTGGTTGCTCGGGCGACTGCTATCGATCCCCGTGATCGCTTCTCGAGCGTCGACGAGTACCTGCGGGAGCTGCGCAGGGAGGCGGGAGCCGATGTCGTGGCAGCCTCGGGCGTGGTCGAGACCGTCGCCGAGCCCACCCGCAACCCCTACAAGGGCCTACGGGCTTTCGTCGAGAAAGACGCGGTCGACTTCCACGGACGTACCGCCCTCGTCGACGATCTCCTCGAACGGGTTGAGTCACACCGGCTCGTGACCGTTGTCGGGCCTTCCGGAAGTGGCAAGTCGTCGCTAGTGCGTGCAGGGCTCATTCCCGCCCTCAGGGCGGGTCGGATTCTTGGCTCAAGTGATTGGCTCATCACGGACATGTTCCCGGGCTCGTATCCCTTTGAGGAACTCGAAGGCGCCCTGTCCCGGGTGGCAGTGAGAGCACCAGCCGGGATGCGGGATGAGCTGGCACGGACCGACGGATTGTTGAGGGTGAGCAAACAAATCCTTCCCGGGGACGACTCGAGCCTGCTCATAGTCATCGACCAGTTCGAGGAGCTCTTCTCGGCGGTTCGCTCCGAAGACACGCGTCGACAGTTTCTCGAGAGCCTGATAGCCGTCGCAAGTGACGAGCGAAGCCGGGTTCGCGTGGTTACGACGATACGAGCCGACTTCCTCGACCGCCCGCTCGCTTACGCAGATTTCGCCGAGGCGATTTCCGACGGAATTATCACGGTAGGCCCCCCTACCAGAGACGGCCTCGCCCGCGCCGTGGCCGCTCCGGCCCAGAACGTCGGACTCGAACTGGAGGAGGGACTGATCGGGCGAATCATCGCGGATGTTGAAGGGCAACCGGGCGCCCTGCCTCTTCTCCAGTACGCGTTGACCGAGATGTTCGGTCACCGGGATGGATCGGCTCTCACCATCGCCGGCTACGAGGCGACGGGTGGGGTGGCCGGAGCCCTGGGACGGCGAGCCGAGGAAGTATATGAGGGCCTCAGCACGGTGGGTCAGGCGGCAGCTCACCATGTTTTCCTCCGTCTGGTCTCCGTGGACGCATCGGGTGCCGTCACACGTCGGCGGGCCCGCCAGGCGGAGCTTGTATCCCTCGACGTCGGCCGGGCCGGGGTCGAATTGGCACTGCAGGCTTTCGCCGGCTTCCGACTGGTCACCTTCGACCGGGACCCGGTGACGCGCGGGCCCACGGTGGAGGTCGCCCATGAGGCCCTCCTCTCCGAGTGGTCGAGGCTCGACGGCTGGATCGAGGAAGCCCGTGAGTCGCTGTTGCTGGCCCGTCGCGTGAGTGAGTCGGCGCGGGAGTGGACCGATTCGAATGAAGACCCTAGCTATCTCCTCCGCGGCGCCCGCCTCGAGGACGCCGAGACCTGGGCCGCCCGGGCCCACGTGTTGCTGACCGGTGACGAGTCCCGATACGTCGCCGCCGGCGTCGCCTTGCGAGCCAGCGAGATCGACACCGCTCGGAGGCGGCGGAGGCGGGTGATTCTGGCTCTGGCGGTCGGGCTGCTCTTGATGGGTAGCCTGGCGGTTGTCGCCTTCGTCCAGCGAGGTGAAGCACAGCTGGAGGCACTCGAATCGCGGGTCCGGGCGCTTGCAGCCGCATCAGGGAGTCAGGTCGACGAGAATCCCGAACTGGCCCTGCTCATCGCCGTCGAGGCCTTCGATGAATCGGTACGGGATGGAGGGAGTCCCATGTCGGAGGCGGTGAGTGCCATGGGTCAGGCAATCGCCGAATGGAGACTCGTCTCCCGGTTCCCTGCCGGAGAGATCGTGTTCCCTGTCGCCGCGCCGAATGGCTCCCTTCTCGCCGTCTCTTCCAAGGTGTCGCCCCGGGACGTCGACGTCTTCGATACGGAGGGCCTACTCGTCGGGACTCTTCCCGGCCCCGACCCCTCCGTCGCTGCCTGGGCCGTTGCTTTCAACCCGGACGGCCAGACGATTGCCGTCACCTACGCCGCGTCCGAAGGGGAGACATTCCGTTCGGTACCTGACGGAGTGCCGGACGTGGTGATCTTCGATCTGGCGACATTTAGCAGCGTTGCGAGCCTCGACACCGAAGTCGGCTGGATGCAGGTCTCCCACAGTCCCGATGGCGCCTGGTTGGCTCTGTCCGCTGGTCGGGAGGTGAGGATCCTCGACTGGGCGGAAGGCACCGAGATCTCGCGGTTCGAAGGGTCGTCGCTGGTCGGAGGTCCGGTGTTTTTGGACGGGGACAGCGTGATCGTGCCTATCGAGGGCTCAGGATTCACGACGTTCTCGAGCGGGGACGGGTCCGTTGTTGGCCACCTGCCGATAGCGAACCTGAATCAGGCCATCACGGCCGTAGACGCATCCCGCTCCCGCCTCGCCTACCGGGCGGGGGACCGGGTAATGGTCTCTCAGATCGCCACAGGCGAAGTCGTGTTCGACCTGGAGGCATCCCACGTGCTGGCCGTGGCACTCGATTCTGATGGCACCCGCCTCGCCTACTCGGGATTCGACTCGGACATCGCTGTCGTCCCGCTGGATAAGGAAGGGACGGATTTAAAGTTGGCGGGGACCTACGAGAACGTGTTCTCGTTGGCCTTCGTCGGATCGGAGCGTCTCCTGTCGAATGGAGAGGACGCTCTGTTGTGGGACGTGTCCCCCGAAGGTCTGGAAGAGCTCGGCGGCATCGCTCTGGCGGAACCTCAGTGGGGATACCAAATCTCTCCGGACGAGCGGTTTCTGGCCTACCGTGTCTCGAAGAACGTGGGTGGTCGTCTCCCAGACCCGGGTGACGGGCTGCGCCTCGTCGAAACAGAGAGCGACCAGGAAACGGTCCTGAGCCAGAACGAGTGGCAGTCGATCAACGCCGGCCTCCGGCTGGTGAGCCCAGACTTCACGATGGTCGGTTCTCTCACCCAGGACGGTGAATCGACGATGCGTCTCCTTCCGGGATGGGATGTGGTGCGTGAATTCGAGAGGTGTCGTGCACCACTCGCGGTCAACCCTGACAACAGTCTCGTGGTCCTCCGCGGGTGGGGTTGCGGGGATGAGACTCCGACCGAATCTGCCGAGAGTGCCGTCGTCGATATCGCGACGGGCACAACGATCCTCCCGATCTCTTATCAGCACCTATTCTCGGCCGAGTTCAATCTCGAGGGCACATACGCTGGAGGGCGTTTTCTGGTTGCAACCGATCAGGTAACCGTCGAGGTCTGGGATATCACCACCGGAGAATCATTGGGGAGTCTCGAACGGACCGATCGTGATGAGTTCGGATATTTCCTCGTCGTAGCCTTCGACGCCTCCGGGCGCTATGTGGTGGGCGGAACCAGCACCGGCACCGTATGGGTCGTCGATCTGGAGCAAGTGCTCGCAGGTGAGGACATGGCCGATGCGCTCGTGTTCAGCCGTCAAGCCCATACCGGTGCTGCACCCGCCCCTGCCATGAACAGCGCTGGCGTCGTGGCGACCGCCGGGTTCGACGGTCAGGTCCGGCTTTGGGATGTCGTCTCCGGTGACCTGTTGCTCGAGTTCGAGTCGGACATCGGCGTTCCTGTCGTTCAATTCACTCCAGACGGCGAATACCTCCTCTACCCGGACGGGCTGAGCATCCGGCGTCTCCCCGTGGACCCGTTCCAACTGCGGGACCTGGCCGAGGAACTACTCACACGCGACTTCCTGCCGGACGAATGTGCTCGCTATGCAGCGCAGAGCCGATGCGAGACTTTGACGGGATGATTTGCATATCCCGTGATGTGACTCCTTTTGGCTGAGGCGTCAGTTTGAATCTGGGGCCAGGACGCGGATCGTGAGGAGTTTGCCTTCGATCGACACCCGCCACTCGTTCCCTTCGTAGGTCCAGGAGGTGCTGTGCCCGGCGGTGAGGTCCTCGAGGGCCTGGCCGCCGAGCCCGTTGGTGAAGTAGTTGTCGATGCACTCAGGGGAGAACGGGTTGATGACGTGACACATCTGGAGGTACAAGGTGGACACGTTGGGGTGCTCGACGCTGGCCCGAGCCATCAGGGCAATCAGGTAGCCGTCGCTGTCGCGCAATGCGCCGATCAACTCGGCAGAACTGTCGAATCCATGCCGGAACGCGTCGAACTCACCGCTTTCGGGCATCCTCCGCAGTGGTTGGGAGATCGAAAGAGTCTGCTCGGCCGAGTTCCACAGCTCTCGGACCTCGTCGAAACGGATCCCGAGCGAGTCGGGGGGAGTTTCGATTGCGACGGGGATGCTGGTCAGGACGGGTCCCACCACGACATCTGGTGCGGGGTCCCCACGGAGGTTTCCAAAGGCAACTGTCAGGGCGAAAGCTGCAACGATCCATGCACCGACAGCCACTGCCTTCTTCCAGAGTGGCACAGGACTTGTCGTCGTATCGGCAGATGGATGCTCCGGGGATCCGTCGACTTCGTCTTCGGGGTCCTCGGGCGGAATCTCCACACGTAGGTCTTCTTTGATGTCGGTCATTGCGCAGCCTCTGGGCAGTCCAACATGTCCCTATCGGCAGGTGGCGCGAGTTTCCGAAGGGTCGATTGACCCAGAGCCCGCAGGAGTTTGGTTAGGTAGTAGCGGCGAGCCGGGCTGCGGTGGTGAAGATCCTCGGGTCCGGGTAGTCGGCGCAGTAGTTGTACAGGTAGGACACCCGGACAATGCCGTCGGTGTCGATCACGAACTCACCCGACTGCATCCAGGGATCGTCGACGAGGGGGCGACCCTGGCTCCTGCGGTCCTCCTGGAAGGCCTCGCCGACCTCCTTGGTGTGGGAGCAGAATTCTTCGGGGGCGTCGTAAAGGACCTGTTCCCGTGACCAGTGCGACAGGCCGAAAGCCTTGTGGGTGCGGTAATCGGGGTCGGCCAGGACCGGAGCGGGTAGCTCATAACGCTGCTTGTAGGCAACAACTCTCTCGATGTCTCCGGGAGCGACAACCACGACGTTGAGGCCTGCCTTTCGGTATGTCTCGAACTCGTCCTGGAGCCGCTCGACTCGCTCCAGGCCGCAACCACAGCCGAGGTGCCGCCACAACATCGCGAGCAGAGGTTGTTCCTGCCATAGGCTGCTCAGCGATATCTGCGAGCCGTCCTCGGAGGTCAGTTCGAGGTCGGGTGCCGTCTGGCCCCGGCGCACCGGCTCGCCCAGCAACGAGGGCCCGGCCACCCAGTGATCCATCCAGCGGCGTTCCGCCGACAACACCAGCGCCATTACGTCTTGATCACTCATCGGTCAACTCCCTTGGGCAATCGATCCTACCCCGGTCTCGATCAGCTCCTTCGCTGCGAGAAGGTCATGCTCCTCGAATCCTTCGGTGAACGAACCGTACAACTTCGCGAGTTCTTCGGACCCGTCCGGCGTCTCGCCTGTTTTCCGGCGGAGCGCGACCGAACGGGTCAGTGCCTGAAGTTCAATCAGGTGGAATCCCAGGGCGCGTGCCATTTGTGTTGCCGTTGAGTACGCGGTGGCCGCCGCTTCGGGCTCGGGCGGTGTTGTCATTGTGAATAGGTCGCCCCTGATGACCCAGAATTGGGGTGACCCGGACTGGTCGGCTCCGCCGTCGATTTCGATGGCCTCCTCGATAAGCTTCAGAGCCTCCCCGGGTTGGCCGGCCATGGCGAGGGCCATGGATCGCAAGCTGAGGATGAGCGGCCAGAAGATCGGGGGTGCGCTGAGACCTTGATAGAGATCGATGGCCGCTTCGAGCTTTGACATGCCGAGCTCGACCTCGCCCATGGCCGTGCGCGAGAAACCCTCCAACACCGTAGCCAGAGTGCGCCAGAGCAGGTAGTCGTTCTCGTCGGAGACTCGAGCCAGCTCGCCGGCGAACTCGATGCACTCTTCGAAGCGGTAGCGGTTGAGGGCCAGGAACCCATTGTGATAGAGGGCCCAGGCGACACTGAAGGGATGGTCGAGTTGCCTGGCGACGTCCAGCGCCGCGCCCACCCGTTCGGCTCCAGCATCAACAGCGCCACATTGCCAGAGCAAGATCCCGGACGTGACCCGGGCTGTTACACCGATGCTCGTCCCCATCCGGTAGCGGCTGGAACCAGAGGACGGGTCGAACAGCTCTATTGACTTGTCGAGGTGGGCAAGTCCACCCTCGAGGTCCCCGGTGAACGCCGACGCTGCCCCGAAGAGATATTCGGCATCGGCGCGGAGAGTCTCATCCTCTTCGGCCATCCCCAAGAGCTCCCCGGCAATCTCGAGGCTCTGGTCGAACCGGGCGATGTTCATGTAGAAGGCCCACAATGCGCGTAGCACCGGGTATCGCTGGGCGATGGTCCCGGTGGTGTCGGCCATCTCGAGGACTTCTTTGAATGCCTCTTCCACCTCAGGGCCCCAACCCCGCACTGCCATCACCGCTCGTGCGAGGCTGGTGCGGACGATCAGTTCGTCGGCGGCGCGCTCCGGTGAAGGGTGGGCGCCGAGGACCTGAAGGGTGTCGGACGCCAGCTCGATCGCAGCGTGGTACCAACCCCGGGCCTCGTGGAGCGCCCAGAGCCCGTCGATCAAGTTGAACAGCTCCTCGACTTCCCCTTGATCCACCCAGAAGCGCCATGCGGCGCGCAGGTTCCCGATCTCAGATGCCAGTTCCTCGAGCACCTCCTCCCGTCTCCCACTGCCCAAACTCTCTGCAAGATGGTGAGCAAAGTCGGAGAAGTGACGGGCGTGGGCCCGGCGCACCAACCGGTCGATTTCCTGATCCTCCGCCAGACGCTCGGTGGCGTACTCCTTGATCATCAGAAGCATTCCGAACCGTCGCGTCGATTTCTCGTTGTCGATCTGAACCAGGCTCTTATCCACGAGGGAGGCGAGCGAGTCGACATCGAACTCTCCTAGTGCTTCCTGCGCTACCGCCTCGATCGACGTGAGATCGGCGGCGGAGAACACAGCTAGAAGCTCGAACAGGGAGCGTTCGTGTTCGGTAAGTAGCTCGTAGCTCCAACCGATCGCCCCCCACAGGGTGCGCTGCCGATCGGGAACGTCACGACCACCGCTGCCGAGGACGTCGAGCCGTTCCCGAAGCCGCGCCAATAGATCCGTGGGGGTGAACACATTCAACCTCGCCGCTGCCAGCTCGATGGCCAGAGGCAGGCCGTCGAGACGAAGGCAGATCTCGGCGATGGTCGAGGCGTTGTCCTCCGTCGGTTTGAAGCGGGGATCGACGGCACGAGCCCGTTCCACGAAGAGTTGCACTGCCTCCGAGTCGAGGATCACCGAAACGGGGTCGTCAGGCCGCGGAAGAGACAGCGGAGGAACGGGGAACACGTACTCGGCGCGAACCTTCAAGGTCTCGCGGCTGGTCACGATCACCTTTAGCCTCGGTGCCTTCTGCAAGAGCTCGGCGATGCTGATGGCGGCGGCGGTCACCTGCTCGAAGTTGTCGAGGAGGAGCAACATCTCCTTGTCACGCAGTCTCGTCTTGAGCAACCCGAGAGCGTCGGCACCACCAGTGGAAGGAAGGTCGAGAGCTCTGACGATTGCCTCCATGGCAGCGTCGGGGTCTCTCTCCATCGAGACATCGACGAAAAAGACGCCATCGGTGAAGCGGTCCGACTGATCGGCAGCGACCTGAAGACCGAGTCGTGTCTTGCCTGCCCCGCCTGGTCCGGCGATGGTGAGGAGGCGGATGTTGGGCGAATCGAGCATCGCTTCGATGGCAGCCAACTCGTTGGTCCGACCGAAAAATTCATTGGTCTGCAGCGGCAGGTTGTTCGGTCGGGAGTCGAGAGTGAGCGGTGCGGCGAACTCCGAATCGATGTCGGGGTGCAAAAGCTGGAAGAGGTGCTCAGGCAGCGTCAGGTCTTTGAGCCGGTGGATTCCGAGGTCACGCAGCGAACCTCCCTCGGTTAGGTCATCGGCGGCGAGGTCGGCACTCATCCCCGAGACGAGCACCTGGCCACCGTGACCTGCCGCCATGATCCGCGCCGCCCGGTTCACGGCGGCCCCGAACACGTCGCCATCGCGGCTCTCCGACTCGCCTGAGTGAATTCCAATTCGAACCCGAATCGGGCCGGTGACGCCCCAAGTTTCGGCGGTCAGGTTCCTCTGGGTCTCCAGAGCGGCAGCGATGCCGGCGCCGGCGGAGTCAAATACGGCAAGGCCACCGTCACCTGTGGTTTTGATCAGACGCCCGCCGGAGCTGGCGATGGCGGCCGTGAGGATTTCGTCGTGACGCGCCAGGGCCTGAGCCATCTCGTTGGGATGTTCCTCCCAGAGGCGGGTGCTCGATTCGATGTCGGCGACCAGGTACGTGAGCACCGCCGAATACTAGGAGCGCGGTCGGTGTCCGCACCTGAAGGAGGGGGTAGTCTTCGTCCGTTCCATGAGTCAGACTGCATCACCCGCGACGGAAGTCGTCGCCCTCAACGCCGATGTCGTGGGCTACAGCGCTCTGATGGCCGACGACTTCGAATCGACAACCGCTGCGATGGGCGAGATCAGAAAGGTGGTCGACGAGAATGTGACCGGGAGCGGCGGGACCCTGGTCAATTTCGTCGGCGACAACTTCATGGCCATCTTCTCCGACTCCAAAGACGCCATGCAGTCGGCTATCGCCATCAGCAGAGCGCTCGAGGCATATAACGGGGACGAGAAGTCCCGTCAGGTGCGTTTCAGGATGGGTCTCGATCAGGGCTCGGTCACCGTATCGGGGGATCAGTATTTCGGTGACGCACTGAACGTTGCAGCCAGGATCCAGGCACTGGCTCCGGTGGGTGGGGTGAGCATCTCAGGGAGGGTCTACCGTTCGCTGGACGAGCCGGCCCTTCGTTTCCAGTCGGTCGGCCGCAAGTCGTTGAAGAACCTTCCCGAGGAAGTCCAGGTCTTCCAGTTCACCGACCTTCCGACCGGGGGAGGGGCGCCATCCGCGGCCAGAGGGCTCTCGCTGGCCGAGCCCACCGTTGCGGTCCTGCCGATTCATGCCGACTCGCTGGAACCCGGTTTGCAGTCGGTCGCCGGGGTGCTCCGTGACGACCTGATCCATCGCCTCGTCCAGGTTCGCCGGTTGCGGGTGGTTGATGCGACGATCGGTTCCCGAGCGGATTCTCCGGACGAGACGGTACGGTACCTGCTCGAGACCGGTGTCCATCAGGTTGGCGACCAGGTGCGGGTGTATGCGAAGTTGGTGGATGTGACTTCGATGAACATCGTCACCACCAACCGCTGGACTGCAACGACGGGGGAGTTGCTGGCCCTTTCCGACGATGTTGCCGAGGAGACCGCACGCGCCATCGAGGTCGAGTTGGTAATCGGGGAGCCCGCCGGCCTCTACGCCGACCTCGAAGACCCTGTGGCAATCCAGAACATCTACACGGGCTGGTACCACCTTTCGGCCGGGTCACCCGAAGGCATCGTGAAGGCGATCGAGTACTTCGGACGGGTGGCGGTCAGTCATCCCGATCTCACCTTCGGTCATGTGCTGTCGGCATTCGCGTACTGGATGTGGGCGTCGATGGTTCTGGGACCGGAGCGAGGTGCATACCTGGAGAAGGCTCTCAAGGGCGCCCGGGTCGCGGAGAAGTTGGGGGACCACACCGGACTTGCCCAGATGGTCATCGCCGGGACCCTTATGTTTCAGGGAGAGTCGGTGCAAGCGTTGGAGAAGCTCAACAACCTGGTGATCAGACGCCCGACCTGTGATGTGACCTATGCGGTCGAAGGCAGCGTCCGGCGGTATCTGGGAGATTGGGAGAAGTCAGTCGACCTTCTCGACAAGGCGATGCGGCTTACCGCGGCCAACAACCCGTGGTATCCAACGGTTCAGGCGTGCTCTTTCTTCCTCGGAGGACGGATCGAAGCGGCGGCCTCGACCGCGGAGGCAGTGATCGAACACCAGCCGTCGAATCTCGAGGCGCTACTCGTACTGATCGCGGCACAGGTGGAGATGGGCTTGGAACGCCGGGCACGCGCCACGGCCGAACTGGTGCGGGAGAGGTTCCCTTCCGTCGACATCGAACGTTGGCTCACCGAGAATCCCTACCAGAAACGGGAAATGGTCGACCGTTGGCGGGCTGACCTAGCGACTGCAGGCGTCTTCGACTGAGGTCATGGTATGGGCAGATACCCCGTTTGTGAGTTCGCGCCGCCTCAACCCCGACGTCCGTACCTGTCCCTGATTGCCAACAGAGAAGCCCGTGGCCCGGTTCGTAGCGGGCACGGGCTTCTTCTCACGAGCTAGCGGCCACGCCGCTCGTTTCTCTCAACGAGAGGTCTTCTTGCCGGCCTTGGGGGGAGGGGGTTCGTCGTAGGTCACACAGGGGCACTTCGGCACCGTACATCCGATGCCGGTGCGGTGCTCCGGGTGCGGGTGCCCGCATGACTTGCAGCGTTGGGTCCTGGCGTGTACCCGGTCGACCGGGTCCGGGCTCAACGTGACCGTTCTTTGGCCTCGTTCACGGTGAGGGCGCGGCCATCGACATCGTGCCCGTTCAAGGCATCGGTCGCTGCGCCCGCTGCTTCGCGGGTTGCCATTTCGACAAAACCGAATCCCCGTGACCTTCCGGTCTCACGGTCGGTGATTACCTGAGCGCTCTTCACCTCGCCGTGAGCGGCGAAGAGTGATTCGAGATCGGCTGATGTCGTATTGAATGTGAGATTCCCCACATAGAGGTTGGTAGACATTCTTTGCTCCTTTTGAAGCTGTGAACCGTCGAGGGGCTGACGCCCCGCCGTTGGCCGGGAGCTGATGCCGTTGGCATCGACGAGAACCTGCACGTCCTGCGGTTACTTCGCTTGGACGGAAGAAAAGCGGAGTTGGCGCCGTGCGCGTGGCGCGCACGTTGCTAACCCAGGATAGTCGGCGGGTGGATACACCCGACATCGGGGCCACCGGCGGCAGCGAAAGTCGAGGGCGCCAGGAGAAGTGGCTGGATCATGTCGAGCCCCCTCGTCAGTCGCCTCCAGCCCTAGCGGGTTGCCCCGATGGGCGTTTCCGCGCTCACCCTGTTTGCCACCTCTCCGACGATCCGGGCGGCATCGCGACCCACACCGTGGATCTGTGCCGATGAGACGCTGTAGAGGAATTTGAGTCCAACGAAGTAGAGACCCGGATAGTCGGGCATGATTCCCCGCTGATGTTGCACGTTTCCGTCCTCGCCGAAGATGGGAAGGTCGATCCAATCGAATCCGGGGCTGTAGCCGGTGCACCAGATCACATTCGACACATCGAGACGGTCGCCATCGATGGTCACCGGACGGCCTTCTTCGACGCCGGTGACACGTGCTACCGATTCCACGCCGGCATTGCGCAGCTCCTTGGTCCGCGTCCTCACCAGCGGCTCCCCGCGATGTTTGCGCGCCATTCTTCGGCCCATAGGGGTGGAATCGGTCAGAATGCGATGGAAGAGAACCCGCGCGATAAACCATGCCGGGATCGTCCCCAGTCTCGAAGCAATGTTTATCGGCACCTCACCGGGTGGTGTGCCTGAAACCATCGTCCTGTGGGCGCTCGAGAGTTCGAGGGCGATCTCGGCACCCGAATTGCCCAAGCCCACCAAGAGCACGGGACCCGGTTGCAATTGGTTCGTGTTCCTGTAGTCGGCACTGTGGATGGCCACGATGTCATGCCCCACCTCTGCGGCAAAGTCCGGGACACGGGGGACCTGCCAGCTCGCCATCGCCACCACTACGTTGTTGGCCGTTGTCGGACCATTGGTCGTCTCGACCCGAAATCGGTCACCCTCATGGGCCAGTCGGGTGACGCGCGTTCGCAAGTAGATGGGAAGGTCGAACTCGGCGGCGTAGGACTCCAGATAGTCGGCCATCTCATCCTTGGTCGGTGTGTAGACGCCTCCGATGGGGAATGCCATCCCGTCGAGGCCATCCACCCATGCCGGGGTGAAGAGGCGTAGCGAATCCCACCGGTTGCGCCAGGCATCGCCGACCCGGTCGGAGGCGTCGAGGATCACGAAGGAGACACCCTGCTTCTTCAGGTGATAGCCCACCGACAAACCGGCCTGGCCCCCGCCGATTACGACTGTGGATGTGTGTGCTGGTAGCTGGTTCATTGTCTTCTCCTCATGCGTAGGTCGGTTCTTCGTGACGCGGTGTAACGACCTGGCGGCGCAGGTAGCCATGAGCCTGGACGGCTGCGGAGACCAGACACCCGGGGACGAAGCCGATCTGGGCGGTTGCCAGGGCGTAGGCGATCCAGGGGAGCTGCACCGATGCGCCGAGCAGCCAGCCCCAGTCCTTGCCGGTGGCGGCGCATCGCAGTGCGAGGACCTGGACCCCGGTGAGGATCCATGCCCAATACCCGGGGGCGCCCAATGCAGAACCGTCCCGCACCGATGTGAGCGCAATTGCTGCAACCAGCGCACCGCTGCCCATCACGACGAGGCCGAGGTGATTGCTGGGCTCGTGTCCGCGTCTCATACCCGCGAAGGTATGGGAGAGAGGCCCCCTATTTAATGGGGAATTCTCCCCATGGGACCAGCCCGTGCTCGGTGGCGTACAAGGTGGCGGCCGCCCGGGTGGAAACGCCGATCTTGCGGTAGGCGTTCTGGATGTGGTGGTCCGCCGTCTTCGGGGAGATGTCGAGCTTGGTGGCGATCTGTTTGGTCTGCAGGCCCCGGGCGAGGAGGCCGATCACCTCGGCCTCCCTCGAGGTGAGGTCGGCAGGGTCGGAGAGGTCGGGTGGCTCGAGCCCGCCCGCCTCGACAACCGCGCCCACGGCATCGGAGTCCAGTTGGCCCTCCTTCGCCTGTGCAGCCAGAAGACCTGCAGCTTCCTCGATTGAAAGAGGGCCACGGTGGTGGCGTGGCTCTGCCATCGCATGGAAGGCGTCTGCCGCGGCGAGCAGTCTCGCCCCGGGGTCGAGCGCGGCAGCGGGGACGCCCCGGTGGTATCCGGTGCCGTCCAACTTCTCGTGGTGACAGCACGCCAGATCGGCAAGACCCTGGAGGGGTTGTGAGGGGGCGAGAACCCGGCTGGTGTGATAGGGGTGGAGTCGGACCTGTTCCCATTCATCGGCAGAGAGCGGCCCTGGTTTCTGCCAGATTCGGGGATGCACCGCGGCCCGACCCACATCGTGGACGAGGGCGGACCGGCGGATACGGTCGATGCCGCCCGGGTCGTATCCCGCAAGGCGTGCCGCGGAGGCCGCCAGTTGGGCAACCCCTGGTGAATGCCCGCTCATGCTTGGCGACACCATGTCGGCGAAGTCCGCGAGCGCGGCGAGGGCTCGATCGAATTCCCTGGTGCCGAGCACCCGGTGTGGTTTGGGCTCGAGGGCGAGGAAATCTGCCCAGACCGAACCTTCGCCGGGGGTGAGGAGGACGTCTGCGTTGTCGGCGAAAGCACAGGCGATCTCGGGGTCGAAAGCGGCACCGGCCCGCTCCCGGACCACCGTCGCGGCATGGACGTGCCCGCCGAGGAGATTCTGGAATGCCCCATCGCGAGCGACATGCACGATCCGCATCGCTGTCGGTATTTCGTCGCCCTCGGCCCGGCCCAACGTGCCTTTGCCGTCCCAGCGTTCGGTAAGCACGTTGAACATCTCGCTGACCTCGCCGGGAGCGCCGAGACGGTCGGAGAGGACCGCTGCCACCTCACACATCGCCTCGAAGTGGTCGTTCCGGAAGGTTCGTGCCCGGGGAAGCTTGGATATCACCTGGTAGGAACGGGTCAGGGCACCCGCGTCGGGATCGGGCAGGTTGCGGAGGACCCCCCGCAGCATCTCGAGGTTGGCCCCGAATTGATGAGGGGTGAGGTTCTCCAGTCCCGAACCCCCAAATATGCGAAGGTGGTGCTCGGAGTCGGTGTTGCAGCCGAGATACATGAGAAGGCTCAAATAGAACACTTCCGCCTCGGTCTGGCTGTCTACACCGAGGAGGCGGGCCAACCTCGAGCTGACCAGTGTCGCCCCAATCCCGTGCTCGAAAGGGAACCCCATCCCCAGATCCGTGGCAAGACACGCCGCCCCGATCACCTCGGCAGCACGCACCTTTTCGAAGTTCTGTGGGTCACCCACCCACCTGACCTTACGCCAGTCGTTGTTGCCCGAGGGGGCCGGTCGCCGTCCACGAATTTCCTAGTGGAGAATCGCGTTTTGGCGGGATAGCCTGTTGCCGGGCTTGGGCTGAGAGCGAAGGAGAAATATGGCTTCGTTTGATGCAAGATTCCGGCTGGCTGGCCAGCCCGGTCTACCTCTGGGCGTAGTGGTGGACCTGACCGGGAAACAGATGAGCGTGACGGTCGACGGCCAGCAGCTCGCTTCCTGGTCGCTCGAGGACATCGATGTCGAACAAAACTCCGACGGCTTCCACATCGAGGTGGAAGGTGAAGAGGTGATCCTCAACGTCAACGAAAAGGTCCGCTTTGCGACCGAACTTCGTTCCCGAAGCCGTCGTCATCCCGAATAGGAACCAGGCAACGCTGCCTAACTTGGCCTAGATCCGCCCGACCAGGTACCACGTCTCGACCGGCCCACGGCCTTTGACGTCGACAACGCCGCGCTCCTCCCATGTGAAGGCGTCGGCCACAGTCGCTTTGGTGGCGGGGGTCACCTGGATTCTGCCGGGCGTGCCTGTCGTCTCCATGCGACTGGCGAGGTTGACCGTGTCGCCCCACAGGTCGTAGCTGAACTTGTGGCGCCCGATGATCCCTGCCATCACCGGGCCTGAAGCGATCCCGATCCGCATCTGGAGGGTTCTGCCCTGGAAGGTGGTTGTCGCCACATGCTCTTGGAGATCGACTGCGAGCTCACACAGCACCCGGGCGTGATCGTCCCGTGCCACTGGTACGCCCGACGCAACCATGTAGGCATCTCCGATCGTCTTGATCTTCTCCAATCCTCGTGACTCGACCATCCGATCGAAGCCCGTGAAGACCTCGTTGAGGAGGTTGACCGTCGCGGCGGGGTGGAGGTCGGCGGCGAGGGGAGTGAACCCGACGATATCGGCGAAGAGGATCGATGCAGAGGTGAACTCGTCGGCGATCACCTCATCGGAGGACTTGAGCCTGTCGGCAATCTCGTCGGGGAGGACGTTTCGCAGCAGCCTCTCGGACTCGCGGTAGAGGCGAGCCGACTGTCTCACGAAGTAGTACAGCATCACGTAGATGAACAGAGTGACGACCAGGAGGTTGAAGAGCGACAGATACTGGCGATTGGGGAGGGCATAGAAAGTTTCGAGCTGGCGGGAGACCACGAAGGCGCCGATCGTTGTGATTACGAATACCGCAAGCCAGATATGAGACCTGCGGTCGGCGAAGATGGCGACGGCTCCGATCACTGTGAGCACTGCCCAGGAGGTGTTTCCTGCGGCCTCGAACACCCCGCCGAAGAGGACGATGACCGAGGTAGTTGTGATAAGGGTTCCCGCGCACACGATGTGCATCACAGCCGGGAAGGTCCTGCTGTCGGCAGCCATCGCGATCAGGGCAAAGGCCGCGGCAAGGACGGGGGCGAATACTGCTGCCGCCGCCCATGGTGCACTGAAAACGTAGAACTGATAGACCGAAACCGATGAGGTGAGCATCGATCCCCACATCGCTGCGGTGAACAGGCGTTTGGTCCGGATTTGGTCAGGCCGGTCGTCGGCCTCGACTGCGAACGAGATCATCCGGTCCAGCAGCGCCGGCCAGCCTCGCGGATGGGGGATCCGGCGGCCGCTGCCGCCAATGATGTCGCTCATCTAGGCGACGAAAGATAGCCGCCGTCAGAGAATCAGCCTTCTGACTTCCCGGCGCAGTCGTAAGGTCTCGACAACTATGGGCCGGCGGAGGAGAAGAGGTCCCACTCGCCCGGTATGCCCTTCAGGGTGTGGCTTCCCTCGGGCTCGAAGACGAGGCCCGACCCGGTGGTGAGGTCACGGACCGTCCGCGACACCCAGACCTCCCCGTCCCGGGCGCTGTCCATGACTCTCGACCCGATATGCACTCCGATTCCGCCGACATCGTCCTGACGGCGCTCCACCTCGCCGGTGTGAACCCCGGCCCGGATGCTCAGCCCGATCCCGGCGCTCGCCTCGCTCAGGGCATGGGCACCGGCAACGGCCCGCGAGGGGCTGTCGAACAGCGCGAGGAGCCCGTCGCCGGTGGTCTTGACGA